>NZ_JBSGIB010000006.1:168587-356084 GCF_053604885.1 Nocardia sp. NPDC003999 | reverse complement strand
TGTTCCGTCCGGACCTGGAGAATCCGGGCCCGCGCCGCGTACGCGACGAAGGAGCAAGCGGCGGTCGCGCAAACGCGAGCCATAAGAGGGCCGCGAACACCCAGCGCCGCATGCGCTGAAATCCACTATCGTGACGATCATGCTTGCCGAACAGGCCGCCGAGGCGATCGCCGAACGTACGGGAGTGTCACGCCACCGGGTCGCGGTGGTGCTGGGGTCCGGCTGGCAGGACGCGGCAGCGGAGATCGGGGCGCCGCGGGCGTCGGTGTCGATGCCGGAGCTGCCCGGTTTCGGGAAGCCGACCGCGCAGGGCCATGTCGGCATGATCCATTCCGTCCAGGTGGACGACAACGCTGTGCTGCTGTTGATGGGACGCCAGCATCTCTACGAGGGGTATCAGCCCGCCGATGTGGTGCACCCGGTGTCGGCGGCCGTGGCCGCGGGCGCGGAGATCATCGTGCTGACCAACGCCGCGGGCGGTATCCGCTCGGGTCTCCGGGTGGGTGAGCCGGTGCTGATCAGCGACCATCTGAACTTGACCGGCCGCACGCCGCTGGCAGGCGCGACCTTCGTCGACCTGGTCGACGCCTGGGATCCGGAGTTGCGGGCGCTGGCCAGGGAGATCGACCCGAGCCTGGCCGAGGGCGTCTACGCGGGGCTCACCGGGCCGCAGTACGAGACGCCCGCCGAGATCAGGATGTTGCGCACCATCGGCGCTGATCTGGTCGGCATGTCCACCGTGCTCGAGGCCATCGCCTGCCGCGCGCTCGGTGCGCGGCTGCTGGGCATCTCGCTGGTCACCAATTTGGCCGCGGGGGTCACGGGCGCGCATCTGTCCCATGCCGAGGTGCTCGCCGAAGGCCACGCCGCCGCGCCCCGCCTCGGCAAACTGCTGCGCGGCGTGCTGGAACGGGTGTAGATGCTGCGCTTCGGCACGGCAGGCCTGCGCGGGCCGCTGCGCGACGGCCCCGACGGCATGAATGTCACCACGGTGAGCCGGGCGACCGCCGGCCTCGTGGCGTGGTTGCGTGATCGCTGCCTCGGGGGCGGCGCGGTGGTCGTCGGCCGCGACGCCAGGCATGGTTCCGCCGAGTTCGCCGCGGCGACCGCGGAGATCTTCGCCGCCGCGGGCTTCCCGGTGACGCTGCTGCCGCGTCCGCTGCCCACGCCTGTGGTCGCGTACGCGGTGCGTGAGTTGGGCGCGGTCGCGGGCGTGCAGATCACCGCCTCGCACAATCCGGCCACCGACAACGGCTACAAGGTCTACCTCGACGGCGGGTCGCAGTTGATCGCCCCGGCCGACGCCGAGATCGAGCGCTGCATCGAGGCGGTCGCCGAGCCGATCGACCGCGTGCCGGTCACTCCCGCCGACGACGACCTCGTGCGGCGTTATCTCCACCGCGTCGCCGGACTGCCCGCCCGGATCGGCGGATCCGGCGCGCGCGCCGGAATCCGGATCGCGCTCACTCCGCTGCACGGCGTCGGCGGCGAACTCGCTGTCGAAGCGCTCCGCGCGGCGGGTTTTCCCGATGTCCATGTGGTCGATGACCAGTTCCGGCCGGACCCCGACTTCCCCACCGTCGCGTTCCCGAACCCGGAGGAACCCGGCGCGACCGATCTGCTGCTCGCGACGGCGGCACGAGTCGGCGCCGACGTGGCGATCGCGCTCGATCCGGACGCCGACCGGTGCGCGGTCGGCGTCCCGCGGCCGGACGGTGGCTGGCGGATGCTGCGCGGCGACGAGACCGGCGTGCTCCTCGGCGACTGCGTGCTGCGCACCGCCCCGGATGATGCGCTGGTGGCGACGACCATCGTGTCCTCGCGGCTGCTGTCGAAGCTGGCGCCCGCGCGCGGCGGCCGCTACGCGGAAACGCTCACGGGATTCAAATGGCTGGCTCGGGCGGGCGACGGCTTGGTGTACGCCTACGAGGAGGCGATCGGCCACTGCGTCGACCCGGCAGCGGTCCGGGACAAGGACGGCATCTCCGCGGCCGTGCTGGCCGCCGACCTGGTGGCCCGGTTGAAGGCCGCGGGCCGCGACCTGAACGACGAACTCGACGACTACGCGGTGGAATTCGGCCTGCACGCGGGCGATCAGGTGTCGTTGCGACTCGCCTCGGCCGCGGCGGCCGCCGCCGCGGTCGAGCGGTTGCGGACGGATCCGCCGCACGAGATCGCGGGCGAGCCGGTGGAGTACACCGATCAGTTCCGCGTACGTGGCCGGATGCGCACCGACGCGCTGATCTTCCAGGGTGTTTCGTCCCGCGTGGTCGTGCGCCCTTCCGGCACCGAGCCGAAGCTCAAGTGCTATCTGGAGGTGGTCGAACCGGTCGGCTCGCGCGCCGATCTTCCGGCCGCGCGAGCCGCCGCACGCGAACGCCTCTCGGCGCTGCGCGACTTCTGCCGGAAATTCTGACCCGCAGAGATTCAGCGCGGGCCGAATTGCCTGTCGCCCGCGTCGCCGAGACCGGGCACGATATAGGCGTTCTCGTTCAGGCCCGCGTCGACGACGGCGGTGACCAGCCGCACCGGCAGACCCGAATCAGCCAGTGTCGCAATTCCTTCCGGAGCAGCGACGACGCACACCGCGGTGATGTCGGTGGCGCCGCGTGCCGCGAGCAGCTCCAGGGTGTGCCGCATCGAGCCGCCCGTGGCCAGCATCGGGTCGAGCACGAAGACCGGCAGCCCGGCCAGATCCGCGGGCAGTGATTCCATGTAGGGCACCGGCAGGTGCGTGTCCTCGTCGCGGGCGAGACCGACGAATCCGATTCTGGCGTCCGGGATCAGCTCGGCGGCCGCGTCGACCATGCCGAGTCCGGCGCGCAGCACCGGAACCAGCAGCGGCGGGTGGGCCAGCCGGACGCCTTCGGTGGGAGCGACCGGGGTGACGATCTCGAAGCGCTCCACCTCCGCGTCGCGCAGCGCCTCGTAGATCAGGATTCCGGTCAGATCACGCAGTGCGGCACGGAAAGCCGGATTCGGTGTTCGCTCGTCCCGCATGGTGGTGATCAGGGCGGCGACGAGTGGATGGTCCACGGTGTGGGTGCGCATGAGGGAACGATAAGGTCGGTCGCGGACGCCCCGCCGGACGCCACCGGACTTTTTTTCCGAAGCGGCGGAACCGAAACGGAACAGCGCGCGTCGAACCAAGTGGATGACGTACTCTGCCTGGGAACAACAGATGGGGGAAGCTCTGATGCGAAAGATGTCGGCGGACACCGAAGGCATCGCGGCCTACGGTGCGACCGCGCACGTCATGGCCGGTGAGATGGCGGCGGCGGGGGTGAGCGCGGCGGCGGCCGAGCCCGCGTTGCTCGGCCCGATCATGGGGTTGATCGGCGGTGACTTCATGGCGGCCTACGCCGCGGCGCACGCCGGGCACGTGGCCTCGATCGGGCAGCTGTCGGCGGTGCTGACCAGCATGGGCGGCGCGGCCACCGGGTCCGCGGCCGTCCTCACCGAAACCGACGCCGCCCACGCCGGAGCGCTGCGGAGCGCGGCCACCGAGCTGGAGTGAGCGCGTGATCGATGTCAACGCACTGGCCCAGCCGATCCTGGACCTGCTCGCCAGCTTCGGCAGCGGTGTGCTGCCCGCGGGCGGTCCCACCGACGCGCTGCGCAGCACCTCGACCGTGGTCGACCAGATCCATCAGATGGGCCGCGACAGCATCAACGAGATGAACGCCGCGTGGGACGGCCGCGCCGCCGACGCGGCCACCGCAAAAGCGCTGCGCGTGCAGACCACCGCCGCCACCATCTCCGATCGCGGCAACGACATGGCCACGGTCGTGAAGCAGGCCGCGGGCGAGGTCGAGACAGGTCAGAAGGAACTCACCGACATCGCGCAGTCGTTCGTGAACACCGCGGCGAGCATGGGTCCGGTCCTGGCGACGCCGGAGGGTCTGACGGTGCTCGTCGGCTCGGCGATCGACCACCTCAACCAGGCGCTCAACGTCGTCGGCCGGGTGCAGAACGAATTGCAGACGCACACCGCGTCGATGAACGACCTGACCCCGCCGCCGCCCACCACGTCGCTCGCCGGTGTGCCCGCCGCCGGCGTGCAGCAGGCAGCGTCCGCCGCGTCCGGCGTGCTCAACGGTGCGGGGTCGTTACTGAGCACCGTGATGGCCACACCGCTGCAGTCGCTGTCCTCGCGCAGTTCCAGTGGCACACCCGGCACGTCGTCGGGTACGCCCCGGCCGGACACCGGTTCGTCGGGGGCGCCCGACGACGGCAAGGGCGTGAAGATCACGCTGCCCGACGGCAGCGTCGTGGAGGCCCCCAACGAACAGGCCGCCACAGCGGTCCGGTCGGCGATCGGCGCCGTCGGCACGCCCTACGTCTGGGGCGGCAACAGCCCGGGCGCCGGATTGGACTGCAGCGGGCTCACCAAATACGCCTACGGCGAGGCGGGCGTCGACCTGCCCCGGCTCGCGGCCGACCAGGGCAACGGGGCCACACCGGTGTCGGCCGGTGACCTGATGCCAGGCGACCTCGCGATCTGGGACGGCCACGTGGCCATGGTGATCGGCAACGGGCAGTTCGTCGAGGCGGGTGACCCGGTCCAGATCAGCTCGATTCGAACGGAGAACTCAGGCATGGACTTCCACGGCTTCTACAGGCCGACGGCATGACCCGACCCCAAGTCCCGAATGTCACGGTCGCGGCCAGCAGCAACCGGTCGGGCACCATCTCGGTGCGCGCCACCGACCAGGGCATGCCGGTGGAGATCAAGTTCGAGCGCAGCGAATACCGCTACGGCGCACAGTCGCTCGCGAACGAGATCCTGCGGCTCACCCAGCGTTCCGCCATCGCGGCGCGGGCGCGGCGGCGCGAACTGCTCGCCGAGGCGGGCATGCCCTCGGACATCCTCGACCGGCTCGGCCTGCCCACCCGCCAGCAGGCGGTGGACGAGCTGGACCGGATCGACGACGCGGACACGGGACCGACGAGCTGGATGAGGCCGGTATGAGTGCGGAAATGGACGCCCTGGTCACGTCGGCCACCCAGAAACTGGAGGCGCTGGAAGCCGCGCTGTACGGACTGAAGCAGGTACGAGGGCGGTTCACCTCGGAGGACGGCGCGGTGAGCGTCGAGGTGAACAGCGATGGCGCGCTGGTCGGCCTGACCTTGGCGGAATCGGTCACCTCGCTGCCGCCCGCGGAGGTCGGACAGTTGATCGTCTGGGCGTGCAGACAGGCCGCCGAGGACGCCGGCGCACAGCGGTCCAAGGTCGTTGCGACACTGAACGAGTCGTTCGTCCCCGCGGCGGAGCCGCCCGCGGGGACGAATGGGGGCGGGCCGGATAGTGCCTGACGCGGAAGGTCGATAGGCTTCCGCACATGGCTTCTGGAGACATCGTCCCGATCGAGCTCGGCCTGACCGACGGCGATCTCGTCACCTTGTGGGCACCGCGCTGGCGAGACGGTGACGACGAGTGGGAGGCGTTCCTCGGTCACGAGGACGCCCTCTACGGTTTCGAGTCCGTGGCGGAGCTGGCCGCATTCATCCGCACCAACGCCGACAACGACCTGGTGGACCATCCGGCCTGGAAGGTCATCGCGGGTCTGTCGGCGGTCGAACTGGAGCCGGAGGAGAACTTCTCCTTCGACCTGGTCGCGGTGCCGGAGCTGGCGGCGGGCGAGCCCGACGTCGACACCGTCGCCGAGCTGGAGGACACGCTCGGCATGGTCCGCAACATCGGCGAGGTGTGCGAACTGGAGACGGTGACCAAGTTCTTCGGCTCGCATCCGGTGCTCGGCGCGCTGCCCGGCGGCGTGAGCGCGTTCGTCGGTCGCGACGGCGAGGAGCTGTGGGACCAGATCGGCGCGGCCATCGCCAAGGGCTGGGACGACGTTCTGGACGCCATCGACTCCGTGGTGCGGACGCCCGAGGTCGACGCCGAGGCGGTCGCGGTCGCCGAGGCCGAACTGCTGGCCGCCGAGGAGAACGTGGTCGACGCCGACGACGCGGCCGACAGCGACGAGGACGAGGAGTTCGAGCCCGTCGACCTCGACGAAGAGGAAGACGAGGACGAGGAAGACGAGGACGAGTCGTTCTGGCACGAGGTCGGCATCGACCCGGTCAAGATCATCACGTCCGAGGGCAGTGTCTTCACGCTGCGCTGTTACCTCGACGACGAGCCGATCTTCCTCGGCTCCAAGGGCTCGATCACCGTGTTCTCCTCCGAACGGGCGCTGGCCCGTTACCTCGCCGACGACCACGAGCACGATCTGTCCCGCGTGAGCACCTTCGCCGATGTGCAGACCGCGGCGGTGGACGGCTCGCTGGAGGTCGAGGTCACCGACGAGAACGTCTACGTGCTGCCCGGCTTGGCCGAGGACCTGGCCGAAGGCCCGGAGGCGGTCGACATCGAGCAGCTGGACCTGGCGGTCGAACTGTTCACCGACGCCGCCGACTACGCCGACGACGACACGGTGGAACAAGCCCTGGCCCAGTCCACCCCGCTGGGCTGGTATGTCTCCTACCTGCTGAACCCGGACCCCACCCGGCTGGCGCCCAACCCGCCGTTCGCCGCCGAGTCCCAGGCCTGGCGGGAACTGGAACGCAACCTGGAGTCCCGGCTCGACAAGCAGTAATCAGGTCAAGCGGATCCAGACCTGCTCGGCCTGCCCGAGCAGGCGTCCGTCGGCGCTGTAGACCGCGGTCGAGGCGAAGCATTTGCGGCCCTGCTCGCCGTGGAACTCGCCCACGACGACGCAGCGCTCGTCGACGTGCGGGATGCCGTGCACCGTGGCGGTCATCGAGCCGAGCAGCGCGGGACGTTCGAGCATGCCGGGCAGCGACCAGCCGCCAGGGCAGTCCATCGCGGCCCACAGCAGCGGCGGCCCCAGCGGCACGGTGGCGTCGGGCACCCACGGCGCGGCGACTCGGTTCTCATCGAGCCTGCCGGGTTCGATGCGCAGACCGTCCGCCCGGCAGCTGCCACAGACGAAGCAGGAAGCGAACATCTCGATGCTCGTGTAGCTGCGTGTCGCCTCCACCGCGTCGTCGAACGCGACATGACGCGGTGCGTCGCGTTCGAGTTCACCGCCCTTCGACTCGGCGATCAGCTTGTCCCCGTCGTAGAGCCGTTCGTCCCGCACGTCGAGCGGCGTCTCCAAGGGCGGCGGACTCCGCAGTACCACGGTGACGGCCGGCTCGGGGCGCCGGTCGGCGAGCAGACCGGCCACGTAACCACCGTTGCCGGAGTCGGGCGGTCCGTTGAACCGGCGGGGGATGCGCAAAGTCGCCATAGTCGCCACGCTAGCGAACCGGTTGCCGACTGCGGAACCTCGCTGCCGCGCGGTGATCCGGCGCCGCCTACCCTCGTGCGCGCCCGCAATCCGTCCTATGAACAGCGCTACCCGATGAGGACCGCGTATCCGGGCTTGATGATGTCGTCGATGATCCGCAACCGCTCGGGAAACGGGATGAACGCCGACTTCATGGCGTTGATGGTGAACCGTTCCAGGTCGCTCCAGCCGTAGCCGAACGTCTCGACCAGCTTGAGCATCTCCTGGCTCATGCTGGTATCGCTCATCAGCCGGTTGTCGGTGTTGACCGTGACGCGGAAACGCAGGCGGGCCAGCAGGTCGAAGGGGTGCTTGTCCAGCGAGGGCACCGCGCCGGTCTGCACGTTCGACGACGGACACAGCTCCAGCGGGATGCGCAGGTCGCGGACATAGTTGGCGACCAGCCCGAGCTGTGCGTCCTCGACCGCGCCGGGCACGGTGATGTCGTCGGTGATCCGCACGCCGTGGCCGAGCCGGTCGCAGCCGCAGAACGCGAGCGCCTCGTGGATGGACGGCAGACCGAAGGCCTCGCCCGCGTGGATGGTGAAGTGCGCGCTGTTGGCGCGCATGTATTCGAACGCGTCCAGGTGCCTGCTCGGCGGGTAACCGGCCTCCGCGCCGGCGATGTCGAAACCGCCCACTCCGCGATCGCGGAAGCGCACCGCCAGCTCCGCGATCTCCCGCGAGCGCGCGGCGTGCCGCATCGCCGTGAGCAGACAGGTCACCACGATCGGGTGCCCGTCCTCGGCGGCGGCCGCCTCGCCTTCGCGGAACCCGGTCAGCGTGTGCTCGACCACCTCGTCCAGCGTGAGACCGCGCTCCAAGTGTTGTTCGGGGGCGAAACGCACCTCCGCGTACACCACGCCGTCGGCGGCGAGGTCCTCGGCGCATTCGCGGGCGACCCGGCGCAGGCCCTCGGGGGTCTGCATCACGGCGACGGTGTGCGCGAAGGTCTCCAGGTACCGTTCCAGCGATCCGCTGTCGGCCGCGTCGCGGAACCAGGCCGCCAGCGACGCCTCGTCGTCGGCGGGTAGATCCTCGTAGCCGCACTGGGCGGCGAGGTCGAGCACCGTCGCGGGCCGCAGGCCACCGTCGAGGTGGTCGTGCAGCAGCGCTTTCGGCGCTTGGCGGATCGAGGCGAGGGTCAGAGGCATCGGTCCAGTCATGTATCGACGGTAGCCGCAGCGGGCCGAAACGGCAGCCGACTTCGGCCGTAACAACCATCTCGTTGCCCGCCGGATGCTGCCCGGTCCACAACCGGACACCGACCGGTTCTGCGTCACCCGCGCGTCACGTGTGCGGCCCACGACAGGCCGGAGTACCGCAGCCCCTCGGACCGGCCACCGACGCAGGGACCGTGGACCGCAAGCGCGTATGTGCGCTGATTCCGGATCGGGAGCCTGGTGATCCTCACCCCTTACAGAGGCCGAACGGTCGAGCCTCTTAGAGAGGCCGAACGGTCGAGTACGGCGGAGGCCCGGCCGGGACAGGACGTGTGGAGCAAGCAAGCAGGTGAGCCGCTGGACCGGTGTGGGCGCCGAGACGAGCATCGACATTCCCGCCGAGGTGCGACCCTGAGCCCACGAGACGGAACGACCCCTCGACCGCCCATTGGTCAGTCCCGAGGGGACACCGCGGACAGCTCAGGACGTGATCCGATCGAGAACCAGCTGGCCCGGAATGGGCACGGCATCGGTTCCGATGGTGACGGCGTCGCGCAGAGCTTCCATCGCGCCGGGGAACGCCTCGGGAGTATCGGTGTGCAGAGTGAGCAGCGGCTGTCCCGCTGTCACGGTATCGCCCGGCTTGGCGTGCATTTCGATGCCCGCGCCGAACTGAACAGGATCGCCCTGACGCGCCCGGCCCGCCCCCAGACGCCAGGCGGCGATGCCGACACCCAGCGCATCGAGCCTGGTCAGGACGCCGTCGGCGTCGCAGCGCACGGTCTCGGTGTGTTTCGCGGTGGGCAGCTTCGCGTCCGGGTCGCCGCCCTGGGCGCGAATCATCGTCCGCCAGTGATCCATCGCCCTGCCGTCGGCCAGCGCGTCCGCGGGGTCGGTGTCCAGCCCGGCCAGCGCGACCATCTCGCGAGCCAAGGCGATGGTCAGCTCGACGACGTCGGCGGGACCACCGCCCGCGAGCACCTCCACCGATTCGGCGACTTCCATGGCATTGCCCGCGGTGCGGCCGAGCGGGGTGTCCATGGCGGTGAGCAGCGCGACCGTCCGCACACCCGCGTCGTCGCCGAGTTCGACCATCGCGGTCGCCAGCTCGCGCGCCCCGGCGAGGGTCTTCAGGAACGCGCCGGAGCCGACCTTGACGTCCAGCAACAGCGCCGCGGTGCCCTCGGCGATCTTCTTGCTCATGATGGAGCTGGCGATCAGCGGGATCGATTCGACCGTGCCGGTGACGTCGCGCAAGGCGTAGAGCCGTCGGTCCGCGGGCGCGAGGTCGGCGCCTGCCGCGCAGATCACCGCGCCGATGGCCGGATCGGTCAGGAGATCTCGCATCCGCGACGCGGGCACGTCCGCCTGCCAGCCGGGGATGGATTCCAGCTTGTCCAGGGTGCCGCCGGTGTGACCGAGACCGCGCCCGGACAACTGCGGCACCGCCGCGCCGCACGCCGCGACCAGCGGCGCCAGCGGCAGCGTGATCTTGTCACCCACGCCGCCGGTCGAGTGCTTGTCCACGGTCGGGCGCGGCAGACCGGTGAGGTCCATGCGCCGCCCGGACGCGATCATCGCGGCGGTCCACCGCGCCGTCTCTCGCCGCGTCATCCCGCGCCAGACGATCGCCATGGCCAGCGCCGACATCTGCTCGTCGGCCACCGCGCCGCGGGTGAAGCCGTCGACCACCCAGTCGATCTGCGCGTCCGACAGCTCACCGCCGTCGCGCTTGGTCGTGATGATCGAAACCGCGTCCAGTGCCGTCACGGTCGACAGTTTGGCATGGGCCGACGCACACCCGGGTTCTCGCCGATGGGACGGAACCGCGCGCGCCGCCTCGGCTGTGCGCGCCGAGTCGAGGTCGTCCGCCGATTCACGGATCCGGCCTATACCTGCCCGGCGTCCAGGTCGTCCGGGCCGAACGCATCCGGCAACAGTGTGCGCAACGGCACCGGCCCGGCCTTGTGATCCACCAAGAGATCGCCTCCACCGTGCTCGTGGAGCAGTTGGCGGCAGCGCCCGCAGGGCATCAGGATTTCGCCGCGAGAATCGGTGACGGAGATGGCCCGAAGACGCCCCCCACCCCCCGAAATCAAGTTACCGATGAGTACACATTCGGCACACAGGCCCAAACCGTATGAGACATTTTCCACATTGCAACCGCTCACTGTTCGGCCATCGACACTGAGAGCCGCGGCGCCGACCGGAAACCGCGAGTACGGCGCATAGGCGTTGTGCATGACTTGAAAAGCGTTGTCGCGCAATAATTTCCAGTCGATTTCCGACACAGAGAACCCCTTCGGGACCGAGCCGATCACGGCCGCGCAAGGACCACGACGGAACCCCGCACCCATCAAGAAAGGTAAGCCTAACCCGATCCGGTGTCGCGCAACGCACGGTACGCCGAATTAGTTCCGGGATTGCTGGAGGATTAGAGTCCAGAACAGATCGGTTCAGGTTCCCTGCGACGGGCCGGAGTACAGCCACCTGGGCATTCGCCCGCCACGCCGTCGGCGTCGGATCTGAAACCGGGTCCATCAACGACGTTGGAGGCACCGCACTCTATGACCACGATTGAAGCTCCGGCCCAGCCGAAGCGGAAGACGCTGTACCGAGGCGACCCCGGAATGTGGTCGTGGGCGCTGCACCGGATCACCGGCGTCACCATCTTCTTCTTCCTCTTCGTCCACGTGCTGGACACCGCCCTGGTGCGCGTGAGCCCGGACACCTACAACGAAGCGATCGAGACCTACAAGACGCCCATCGTGGCGTTGATGGAGATGGGCCTGGTCGTCGTCGTCCTGTTCCACGCGCTCAACGGCGTCCGCGTGATCCTGGTGGACTTCTGGTCCAAGGGCCCGAAGTACCAGCGCCTGATGCTCTGGATCATTCTCGCGATCTGGTTCCTGCTGGCCGTTCCCGCGATCGGGCGCCAGTTCTTCTACCTGTTCACGGAGCACTGAAAATGAGCGCACCTGTCATCGGAAAGTCTTACGACCGTCCGGCCAGCCTGGACCTGCCGCGTTCGCCGCGCGCGCGCTCGAACAACAACTTCGAGAAGTACGCCTGGCTGTTCATGCGTTTCTCCGGCCTGCTGCTGATCGTGCTTGTACTCGGCCACATGGCGATCATGCTGCTGCTCGACGGCGGCGTGAAGCGACTCAACTTCGCCTTCGTCGCAGGCCGCTGGTCCAGCCCGTTCTGGCAGTTCTGGGACCTGACCATGCTGTGGCTGGCGCAGCTGCACGGCGGCAACGGCCTGCGCACGGTCATCGACGACTACTCCCGCAAGGACTCGACCCGCTTCTGGCTCAAGACCCTGCTGGCCGTCTCGATGATCCTGATCATGGGCGTGGGCACCTACGTCATCTTCACCTTCGACCCCAACATCAGTTAGGAACAGGCCCCCTCGCATGAGTGAATCTCGTCCTGTCCAGGAGCACCGCTACGACGTCGTCATCGTCGGCGCGGGCGGCGCGGGCATGCGCGCCGCGATCGAGGCCGGCCCGCGTGCTCGGACGGCGGTGCTGACCAAGCTGTACCCCACCCGTAGCCACACCGGCGCGGCCCAGGGCGGCATGTGCGCCGCGCTGGCCAACGTCGAAGAGGACAACTGGGAATGGCACACCTTCGACACCGTCAAGGGTGGTGACTACCTGGTCGACCAGGACGCCGCGGAGATCATGGCCAAAGAGGCCATCGACGCGGTGCTCGACCTCGAGAAGATGGGCCTGCCGTTCAACCGGACGCCCGAGGGCAAGATCGACCAGCGGCGCTTCGGCGGGCACACTCGCGATCACGGCAAGGCCCCGGTTCGCCGCGCGTGCTACGCCGCCGACCGCACCGGCCACATGATCCTGCAGACGCTGTACCAGAACTGCGTCAAGCACGACGTGGAGTTCTTCAACGAGTTCTACGTGCTGGACCTGGTGCTCACCGACACCGATCGCGGCCCGGTCGCGACCGGCGTGGTCGCCTACGAGCTGGCCACCGGCGACATCCACGTCTTCCACGCCAAGTCGATCGTGTTCGCCACCGGCGGTTCGGGCCGGATGTACAAGACCACCTCGAACGCGCACACCCTGACCGGCGACGGCATGGCGATCGTGTTCCGCAAGGGCCTGCCGCTGGAGGACATGGAGTTCCACCAGTTCCACCCGACGGGCCTGGCCGGACTCGGCATCCTGATCTCCGAGGCCGTCCGCGGCGAGGGCGGCATCCTGCGCAACGCCGACGGCGAGCGGTTCATGGAGCGCTACGCCCCCACCATCAAGGACCTCGCGCCGCGTGACATCGTCGCCCGCTCGATGGTGCTCGAGGTGCTGGAGGGTCGCGGCGCGGGCCCGAACAAGGACTACGTCTACATCGACGTGACCCACCTCGGCGAGGACGTGCTCGAGGAGAAGCTGCCCGACATCACCGAGTTCTCCCGTACCTACCTGGGTGTGGACCCGGTGAAGGAACTGGTGCCGGTGTTCCCGACCTGTCACTACGTGATGGGCGGCATCCCGACCCGCATCCGCGGCGAGGTGCTGCGCAACAACAGCGACGTCGTCCCCGGCCTCTACGCCGCGGGCGAGTGCGCGTGCGTCTCGGTGCACGGCGCCAACCGTCTGGGCACCAACTCGCTGCTGGACATCAACGTGTTCGGCCGCCGCGCCGGCATCGCCGCCGCGGAGCACGCGCAGCGCAGCGAGTTCGTCGAGCTGCCGGAGAACCCGGCGCAGATGGTGCAGGACTGGCTGACCCAGCTGCTGAGCGAGCACGGCGACGAGCGGGTCGCCGACATCCGCACCGAGCTGCAGCGGTCGATGGACAACAACGCCTCGGTGTTCCGCACCGAGGACACGCTCAAGCAGGCGCTCACCGACATCCACGCGCTCAAGGAGCGTTACGCGCGGATCACCGTGCAGGACAAGGGCAAGCGCTACAACAGCGACCTGCTCGAGGCCGTCGAGCTCGGCTTCCTGCTCGAGCTGGCCGAGGTCACCGTGGTCGGCGCGCTGAACCGGAAGGAATCGCGCGGCGGCCACGCCCGCGAGGACTACCCGGACCGCGACGACGTGAACTTCATGCGCCACACGATGGCCTACAAGGAGGGCTCGGAGCTCCTTTCGGACATCCGCCTGGACTTCAAGCCGGTGGTGCAGACCCGTTACGAGCCGATGGAGCGTAAGTACTGATGACTGCTGTTGCCGAAGCACCCTCTTCGCAGACGCCCGCTCCGGTCCCCGAGGGCTCCGTGATGATCACCGTCAAGGTGGCCCGGTTCAATCCGGAGGACGACAAGGGCGCGCACTGGGAGTCCTTCCAGGTGCCCGCGCTGCCGACCGACCGCTTCCTGAACCTGCTGATCTACATCAAGTCCTACTTGGACGGCACGCTCACCTTCCGCCGGTCCTGCGCGCACGGCGTCTGCGGTTCCGACGCCATGCGGATCAACGGCGTCAACCGGCTGGCCTGCAAGGTGCTGATGAAGGACATGCTGCCCAAGAACGGCAAGTCGATCACCGTCACCGTCGAGCCGATCCGCGGCCTGCCCGTGGAGAAGGACCTCGTGGTGAACATGGAGCCGTTCTTCGACGCGTTCCGCGCGGTGAAGCCCTACCTGATCACCTCGGGCAACGAGCCCACCCGCGAACGCATCCAGAGCCAGGCCGACCGCGCCCGGTTCGACGACACCACCAAGTGCATCCTGTGCGCCTGCTGCACCACCTCATGCCCCGTGTACTGGAGCGACGGCAGCTACTTCGGCCCGGCCGCGATCGTGAACGCCCACCGCTTCATCTTCGACAGCCGCGACGAAGCCGCCCGCGAACGCCTCGACATCCTCAACGACGTCGAAGGCGTCTGGCGCTGCCGCACCACCTTCAACTGCACCGACGCCTGCCCCCGCGGCATCGAGGTCACCAAGGCGATCCAGGAAGTCAAGCGAGCCTTGCTCTTCACCCGCTGACCCCAGGCACCGAACAACGAAGGCCGCCACCATCCCACAGATGGTGGCGGCTTTCGCCATTCGCGACCACAGCAGAGCAGTCAGCAGTAGATCGACAGCGCAGCAGCACCCACCCAAGGGAGTGCTACAACCTTGTGGTCTCGAACCGGCCGGTCCCAACGAGCTAGCCAGCCCGGGGCATAACGTCGGCCCGGGCAAGCGGCCACCACGTTCCCGCCGACGGGAACACCAGCGACCGTCGCTTATGCTTCGGCTCGGGTCGGCCCAGCGCGTGGCGGTTCGCCGATGCGCGACGTCCCGTTCAGCAGCCGAAGACGGCCGGGCCGTCTCGATATCGACCTAGGGGATCGCGTGGCCGAATCACTGTCGGTCGACCTCGCCCAGCTGCGCGAATCGGCGGCGGAGTTGCGGCAGGCGGCCGAGGACGCCGAACGGGTGGCGAACGAGCTGAAGGCGGCACTCGCCGACGAGGGTGAGTTCTGGGGTGACGACGAAGCCGGCGAGACGTTCGCCCACACCTACAAGCCCGGTGCCGACCGTACGTTGGAGGGGTTCGACGACCTCGTCGCGGACATACGGGCGATGAGTTCCGCGATGAAGGATGCGGCCGATGCGTTCGAGGACCGGGACCACGACGGCAGGCGGAACATCCGAAACTCGGCCGACGATGGCATCCCGTACACGAACGCACCGAGCCAGAACCGGTCGGCAGGACCCATTCCGCAGACGACGTCTAGCGAATCTCTCAGTCCCACAGACGATTCCGTACGGTCGCCGGGCACGTTCGATCGCACGGCGAACGGAGACTCCGCCCGCCCGCAGCCGGACACCCCGAACGACCGCGTCGATACACAGCAACCACCGACATCCGGCCAGCAACCCCCGACACCCGGTCAGCAGCCCGCGAATCCTGGCCAGCAGCCCGCAGAGTCCGGACAGCAACCTCCGGAATCCGGACAGCAGGACGATTCGACGACCAATCCTCCAGAAACCGAATCGCAGGACAAATCCGGTGACCAACCCCCGGCGGCCGAGACCGGATCGCCGACGACGCCCGGTAACGGCGCAGAGCGGCAGGGAGCGCCGGCGGATACACCGACGAGGCAGCAGGCGGGTCCACAGACGATGCCGGGCGGCCGCAAGGACGCCGGCAAGCCGCCGGCGGGTACGCCGTGGACGCGGAACGGGTCGGGCACCCCTTGGGCAAAGGCTCCGAGCCCCTCGGCCGCGCCGGCGAACGAAACCCCGCCTCGGATATCTCCTCCGCGCACCCCGCACCGCCCGCCCGCGGGCAAGAAGCCGGAGCCGGCTCGTCTCGGGCGGAAGCGGGCCCCGAAACCCGCAGGCGTGCGGGCTCACCGAGCAACCGATGCCGAGGCCATGCGGATCGCTCGGGAGATGGCCGCTCGGCACAACATCGAAATCGTCGGATTCGACGCGGCGGGTATCGCCGCGGCAACGGTCCAGGACATCGCCGATGCTGTCGACACCGTCCTCCCGCGGATGCCGGTCGTGCTGCGCGGAGTCGAGATCCGGGATGTGACGGATTCGCTGTCTTCCGTCGAGGATCGCAGCACGGCAAAGCGATCCGGTGAGGTGGCGCCGTGGATCGTACTGGCTCACGCTGCTGTGATCGATCCTCGGACGTTGGCCGGCCGTTCCCGGGCGACGACCCGATCCGGTCCTCCACGGCGACCGATGTATGCCGCGATCCTGCGGGAACTCGGCGCCGCGATCGACCTCATCGGCGGGTTCCGGGCGCACAAGGAGGCGCAACGCGCGCTCATCACCGAATACGTGCGGATCGACGACCCCCGAGGCCAGACGCTGAGCCGGGTGGTCGCCGGCTACAAGCGGTGGCGGGCGCAGCTCGGCGACGACTGTTTCGAGCAGGGTCTATTCGTTCCGGGCAGGGCGCTGGCCGAGGGATTCGCCGCGGTCGAATCGAGTGACGACGAGGCCAACGGCCCGCAGAAGGTGCTGGGTCGGCTGCTGGTGACGATGTCGCGTGCGGCGGTGCCGGACCGGCGATGAGACCCGCCTCGGCCCGGGCGGACGGCGTCTGGTTCTTTCTCCCTTCCCACCAGCGGTGAACCACGCACCTGTCGGTCATCATTATGGGCACGTTCGGAGGTCCGCGGTCGTCGCTGTCCGCTGAGGAATTCGAGTCGGAAGGTCGTGGCATGGATCGATGGGAGCGCGAAGGCCTGCGCTCGGCCAACAACGGCATGCGCAACCAGCTCGAACATCTCCTCGACTCCTTCGAACGTCAGCAGGGTCGGCTCGCCGATGTGTTCCGAGAACTGGAGAATGCTCGCACGCAGGCGAGTTCTCCCGACCAATCGGTAGAGGTGACGGTGGACGCCGCCGGCGTGCTGACGGACCTGCGCCTCACGGCCGCGGCGATGCGCCAGACACCGGAGCAGTTGAGCAGGGCGATCGTGGAGGTCACCCTGGCCGCGGCGCACCGGGCGAAGCAGCAGGCCGAGGCGCTCGCCGCACCCATCGACGACGACCTCGACGACCTGCCCGACCTGCCCGATATCTCCCCGGGCGCCCCCAGCCTCAACGAGATTCGCGCTTTCTTCCGCAGGGACAACGAAGGTTCCCCGAGATAATACGGGGCCGCGTAGTGCAGATGATGCTGCGTACCTGCCGACGACCGGAGAGGAACCTCCCGCAGGCGGAAGGACACGGGATTCGGGTGCGACCGTGCGATGGCGGCGGCAGTAGCGTTCCCGGAGCCGCTTGCCGGACACGCATCGATGAACGCGTGCCCACATGACGCTGCGGTTGCCGGCCTGGCTCCCCCCGGTCGTAGTGATGTGTGTCGCCGGGCACTTCCCTCTGGGCGACGAGGACGCGGAACGACGCGCCGCCGACGCTTGGTCGGATAAGGCCGAATGGTGTCGTGAGCAGGCTGAATACCACGAAGCCAAGGCAAAGCCGCCCGAGGGCTCACACGGCGAGACCGTCGCCGCGATCGCCGACAAGCACCGGCGCGCGGCCGAGCGCTTCCGACAGCAGGCCACCAATTGCGACAGCCTCGCCAGACAGCTCTACGAGAGCGCCAACGCCACCGAGCTGCAGAAGATGGTCATCATCAGCATGGCCGTGATCCTGGCCATCCAGCTGGCCCGGTGCGCCCTGATGTTCGCGGCCGGTGGTCCGATCCAGGCCGCCATTGCACAGATGGCGACCCGGACCGCGGCGCAGCGCGCGTGGATGAGGTTCGTGGCGTTCCTTTCCGGACGCGGTGCGGAACTGGCGGCGGAACGCGGCTCGATGGTGCTGCTGCGCAACGGAGTCGTGATGGGAGTAGCGCTGGGCGGCGGCACCCAAGCCGGCGCCCAGGCGATCCAGGTTGCCAAGGGCGACCGCGAACAGATGGATTGGAAATCCATCGGCGTGGCAACGGCCGCCGGCGGTGTCGGTGGCGCCCTCGGCATGCTGTTCGGACTCTGGGCGGGGCCGAAGGTCGCCACCATCGGCGCGAACGCCAACAGCACCGCGGGGCGGGTGGCCCTGCAGCTCGCCGGCACCACCATGGTCGGCGCCGGAGCCGGAGCCGTCGGCGCTCTCGGCGGCACCGCCGTCTCGCTTGTGCTGTCCGACCAGCCGTTCAGCCGCAAGGCCTTCACCGAGGGCCTGATCCCCGGTATGGGTAGCGGATTTATCGGCGCGGCAGCCTTCGCGGCACAGGGGATGCGCAGCCGGGCACCACTTCCCGACACGACTGCCGACCCCGCTGCCGCACCGGAGGTCACCAGGGCCGAGCCGTCGCCTGGTTCGCTCGTCGACGCACTGCGCTCGCATGGCATCGTCACCGCTGACTTCGATCCGAACAACCCCTCCCACACCCATCAGCAACAACAGATCGACAATCTTGTGGCGCTGCTGCGCCAAGCCGGGGCAACCGCGGACGCACCAGCCCGTCCCACACTCCCGTTGAACAATGCCGACTGGCAGCCCGCGAATGTGCCGAATGTGTCGCCCGACAACCTCAACCCGGTCAAGTCTGTCAAGCCGCCCTCCGACGCTGTTGCCACACCTGCTGATCCGGCCCCCGCAGGGACAACGCCGAAAGCTGACGGAGGCAATCCACAACCCGATGTGTCGCCGCCGAAAGAGTACAAGCCGCGTCCGGAGCAGCCGTTCTCCGTGCCGAACAACAGCATGGACTGGGAAGCACCCGCGGGCATGCCCGGCGCCCTGATCGACAACGTCAATCCCGTCAAGACCGTCACCTTCCCCGCGGCCGCCATCGCGTCCACCATCAACCCGGTCGGCGTGCCGAGCATCGGGACGGATCCGACATCGGCGGAGGCGCCCGGGTCACGGAACGCTCCCGCCGCACGACCGGATTCCGACACCGTGGGCGCCGCTGAAGCTCCTGTCGACGGGGAACTGCCTCCAGCACCGCACGACTCGAATAACAGCACCGCCGAGAACGCGGGCACAGCACGGCAGACCACCGAACATGATCGCCCTGCAGCCGGGCCGGACCACTCGGGGCGACCACACCCCGCGGACACCGGCGAAGACAGTGCTCGACCGGCAGACGTCGCGCCCGGGTCGGCTCACGGCAACCGGGTCGGCTCCGAGAAATCGCCGGCGGCACCGCATTCGCCGGAGCACGCCGCGGTGCCGGACAACGCCGCCGCCACGGCCCGACCGCATCCCGGCGGCCGGGACACGGCGGGCGAGGGGCCGGCCGGGAGAGGCCGCGCCGTCGCGGATGCCCGAGGCGACGATCCGGCGGGCGAGGGGCCGGCCGGGAGAGGCCGCGCCGTCGCGGATGCCCGAGGCGACGATCCGGCGGCCGGGCCATCGTCATCGGCACGGCAACGAGGTGTCGCAGCGGACGAGGAAGCCGCTCCGCGCACCGTCACGGCCGACCCGCACGACGCATCGGCGCAACAGAGCACGACCGTGCCTGCGACCGAGCGCCGAGGGGCACAACGGGTTCCTGGCGTGGCCACCGATCCCGAGCCGGCCGTGCCCGAGCTGGTACCGGCGGCGCACAAGGAATCGGCCGACGGCCTGTCTTCGGACCACGACGTGTCCCCGAGTATGACGATCACCATCGACCAGTCGCCCGCTCCACAACGCGGTGATTCCGGTCCGCGCTCCCCCGGCGGGGACAGGTTCGTGGACGCGGGCGGGCAGCAGCGGCAGACCGCGCAGCCGTTGGGCGGCCCGGCGCGACCTGCCGCAGGCGCCCAGCCCGGCACACCCGCTGCCGGTTCGCCGGGTGCTGCCGGAGGCAATCGGCCGCCACGTGTGTCGGCCCCGAAGGCTGCTGCCGCGGAGCGCCCTCCCGCCGTCGAACCGGTCCGAGGAGCGCGCGGGCCGGCCGAGGACGGCCATGCCCCCTCAGGGTCGGCAACCGCTCACGCCACCGACAATGACAACCGGAACACACCACCCTCGGCCGCCGAACCGGAGTCGGAGCACGGTCGCACGGCTGACGGCACCACAGGCGACGAGACCGCGCGAGCCACGCATCCGGACGAGGCGAACGCACCGGAGCACGCACTCCCGGCCGACGACAGCGCGAAAGGGCAACAGGCCAAAGGTCATCCCGATGTAGTCGACGAGGCGGGACCATCGAAACCGAAGCCCGGCGAGTCCGATACCAGCGGAGACGATATCCCCGGCGGTCGAGCGGCCGACGACAGTGCGAGTGAGCAGCAAGCGAAGACTGGATCCGATATCCCCGACGACACGGAGGCGCCACCACCCGAGTCCGAATCCGCTCGCGCACAGGGAGATTCGGATGCTCCGCCCACCGCTCGCAACGAAGACCCTGCCGCGGACGCGCGTGCGAGGGCGAGAGCCGAGGTAGAGCAGCGTAATGCGGCCGAGCGGCAGCAGAACGAGCTGGTGCGCGAACACCACCGGCAGCGTGTCGAAGTGGCGGCCGAGCGCGAGCGGGCCGCCCATGCCGAGCTGCAACGGCAGGAGAAGGCCGTACGGGTGGCGGAGCAGCATGAGCGGGCCACCGGCGTCGGCTTCGGCGACGAGATACGCGATCTGTTCGGGCGGGGCACGGCGGAGGATCGAGTGGCCGTCGAAGCCGCGCGGGCCGCTCAGGAACAACTCCGCCAGGCTCGGGCGAGGTTGGCCGAGTGCCGGGATGCGTACGAGGCGGCGGTAGCCCAGCATGACGCCGCAGCTCATGCCAGAGCCCGTGACCTCGTCGAAATCTCGGACAACGCGGGCGTTTCGCTGATGAACGACTACAAGGCTGGGGTGCTCACCGATCGCGACGCTGTGTTCGACGTCGTTGCGCAGGAGCGAGTTCGCGCGGCCTTGGATGCCGGTCGCGCCAACGGGGCGTTGCGAGAGCCGGGCAGCACGGCTGACGGTACGAGCCCGATGGCGAACGCCGCACCGGAGTCGTTGATCGACGCGATGGTGCGGGGATCCATCGAGGAGCGCATCGCGGCGATGACCGAGTGGATTCGCCGGGGCGACGACCGGCATCGGCTGGTGCGAGAGACACAGGTTGCAGCGTTTCTGCTGCTGAAGCACGGCCCGGTCGATATGAAGACAGGCGAGGGCAAGACCATCGTGATGACGATGAAGAAGCTGGCCGATGCCATCGATCACGGCACCGCACATGCATGGACCAGCAGTGACCTGCTCGCCGGTGAGCTGGCCGCTGAGTTCGAGGCGTTCGTGGCGCGGCCGGAGGCGGATATCGGGATCGATGTGGTCCGGATGGATCAGGACGGTCCGTTGCCGGATCCGGTGCCCGGCCGTAGCCGGATCAT
Source organism: Nocardia sp. NPDC003999 (assembly GCF_053604885.1). Lineage (NCBI taxonomy): Bacteria > Bacillati > Actinomycetota > Actinomycetes > Mycobacteriales > Nocardiaceae > Nocardia > Nocardia sp. NPDC003999. The sequence goes on along the minus strand of NZ_JBSGIB010000006.1, from coordinate 334,888 downwards.
CGTGGGCACGAAGGAGGACTACCTGTTCCGGGCGTTGAAGGTCGCGGATTCGATGATGAACGAGCTCGCGGCCAGTGGCATGTCGCCCCAAGAGGTGACGGCACTGCGGGACTTCCTCAACACGAAACCGTCGATCGATCTGATCAAGGAGAGGCTGGATGCCGCGGCATCCGACCACGGCCTGGACCTCCGGTACGACCCTTTCCCGGCGGGCAAGCTCACCATCGACGAATTCGACACCATCTTCGACGGCAACTCCGAATGCGTACTTTCCCCCGGGGCGGCGGAGGAGGCCCCACCCGAGGTGGTCGCCGAACTGCAGGGGATCTGGGATCGGCTGACGACAGCAGAGCGCGAACACGGCTTGACGGCAGCGGATTTCAAGAGGCCGGAGAACACCCGGGGAATGTGGGCCGCGGAAACGACCCCGGCAGCGGTCGCCAAGCTGGAGAGGGTGGCGGGTGGACCGGTCACCGCCTCGGAGCTGAAGCTGTACGCCGATGCCGCCAACGCCCGCTGGGGGCTGGAGAAGGGCACGCACTACATCACCCGGGCGGACGAAGGCGAGGGCGCGAAGATCGGCATCCTCGCTCACGAAACCAACGACAAGGCGATGTGGGACAGGACGAAGTCGACCGAGGTGCGCTGGCAGGACGTCGGTCAGTTCGTCGACCTCAAGGAAGGGCTGCCGGTCCGGGCGAATCAGGAACATTCGCTGCGCATGTCGGATCAGCAGTTGATCGGCAGCAAATTGCTGTTCGAGCCGTCTGGTTTGTCCGGGACCATGAAGGGCGTCGAGGGCATCACCTACGACCTGTACGGCGTGGGGCCGGTGCCGGAGCTTCCGACATTCTATACATCGCAACGGGTCGTGGAACCGCCGAAGTTCTACGAGAACACGCATTCGAAACTTACTCAGCTGGCCCGCGACATCGTCAGGGACGCACATGTTGTCGACGGGGAGCAAACGGGCCGTGCGCAGTGGGTCGTGTGCATGGACAACGGCGAAATCCGGGGCGACCCGGATGCCGGGCGGATCGGACTGATCGACCTGCTCCGCACAGCGGCGAAGGAAGAACACGGCGAGGCATTCGAGCTGAAGTTCGAGGTGGTCGATGCGGATTTCTACGCCGAGCACGGCGGTAGCAATGCCGACGCCGAGGCCCTGGTCAGGCAGAAGATCGAGGAATTCGGGGACAAGGGCACCATCTATATCACCAACAAGGACGGAGGCCGCGGCGCCGACCCGACACCGTCGCAGGAGGTGATCGATCTCGGCGGTGTCGACGTCAAGGTCAGCGGCGGGCCGTCGTACTCCGAGCGGGTGAACGACCAGGTCGACGGTCGTGGCGCCCGTGGCGGATCCGGCGACGACCGGGAGCACGGTGGCACCCCGGGTTCGGCGGTGCACTACGTCTCCCCCGAGGACTTTCTCGGCAGGGTCACCGACCACGGCGTCACGCAGCAGGTCGTCCAGTACACGGAAGCCGTCAAGGCCCACCGGGCCGCCCAGGAACAGCACGAAGCCCTCAACACCGAGGCGACGCGCATCGAACTGAACAGGACCGAAACGGCGCTGCGAAACGCAGAGTCCGACCTGTGGAAGCATGCCGTCCCGGCGATGAAGGACGCCGTCGAGCAGAATCAGCTCGCCTCCAAGTACGCGAGCGCCAACCAAGCCAACGCCCCACCCACGGACGCACATGGCACCGCGACCCAGCAACCCCAGCAACCCCCTCCCCGATCCGCGGGGACCGCGGCTCCGCATGCGACCGGTCCAGATGCGACCTCGCACGCGCCTGCCGCCACCCACAACGGCACCCCCGTCCCGACCGCCGCAGGCCTCGCCGCCGGGGCAGCATCCAACCTGGCTTCCGGTAACCCACCGGTCGCAGCCAACCTGCGTGACGAGCACGGCGACAGCACCCTCCGCCACCTCCTGCGGGTGCTGGACGCACCCGGCGGACAGGCGGCCGCACCGTTGCTGCCGGTCGCGCAGGCCGTCCGCGACGCGACATTCGATCAGGTCGAGTCGCACGGGATCCCCATCGGCACCGACGTCGCCGACCACGTGCGCGAGACCGCACGAAATCTTTTGCACACCAGCCTGAATCAACTCGATCCGGCGCAGCGTCAACTCGTCACCGACGCCGGGACGGTGCTGCAGCAAGGACACCGGCTCGAGGACGCGCACACCGCAGCCGTCGCCCAGTTGATTGCGCAGGTGCCGACCGCCCAGCCGGAACTGGCGGCCGCTGCGGGCACCACCGTCCCGTTCGACCAGCTGCCTACCGGCGACCGCACCGAGACACTGCAGCGGGCGCAGCAGGGCGATCGGTCCGCCGCGCAGGCCTTGGACCGCCATTTCGGCCCAGCCACCGCCCAGGCCATGTGTGCCGTACTCAGCGGGGATTCGGAGCACGGTACCCCACCCACGCGGATCCAGCTCCTGGCGCACGCCGTCGCCCGGGCCACGCTCGGCGCCGCCGACGCCGGTGGCTGGCAAGTCCCCCCGGGCATCGACATCGGCGACTGGCTGCTCAGCCAAGCGCGAAACACGTGGCTCGACAGCCTTAATCACCTGAATCCCGCCGTACGCCGACTCGTCAGCGAAGCGCTCGATCCCAGATCCCGCAGCGACGACCTCACCGACGCTCAGATCACCCTGTTCGGGTGGGTCGCGCAGGAGGTCGCAGGGCCGGCAGCCGATTCGACGGCCCGGCAACGGGAACCCTCGGCCGAGAATCGCGACCGTGCGAACTCCGCGAGGAGGGCCGAGGCCGATCGAAAAACCAAGCAGGCCATCGCCCGGAAATTGTTCGAGAAGTTCGACATCGAGGTACTCGGACTGGACAAACCGGAAATCTCCGTCGACACAGCTCTGTCGATCAGGAATGCGATTGTCGACGGTTTCGCGGCAGGGCAGGAGATCAAGCTCGACGTCATACTGGTCGCCCCCATGGTCGGCAATACCGGTGCCTGCATCTGGACTCCCCAAGGCATTGAAAAGGACGCCCCGACCTTCATGGTCTTGAACGAGAACCTCTTCGGTGACCCGGAGAGATTCCGGAATACCATGCGGAAGGCGGTGCAGAGAGGCCACCTGATGGCTCCGACCGGCGATCCCGCGTACGACGCCGTCAGTCACGAGATGGGCCATCTGCAGGATCGAGCCGCACGGAAGGGGCTCTACGACAAAAAGCCGATTGCCCACCTACGAGACGGAGCGGTCCAGGGGAAGGACTACGAAGACTCCAAAGAGGCCCGGGCATTCGGATTCCTGTACACGCATTTCGCCGAGTTCAAGAAGGCCGGCATGCTGGCACCGGACCTCGATTTCGACGATTGGCTGGGGCAGCTCGATTCGTACAGCAGCAGCAGGAAAAAGCTGAAGGAGGCAGAGGAAGACAACCGAAGACTTGCGGGCGAAGAGCCACAGGGTACGGAAATGGGCACCTACGAGCCCAAAATGGGTGACCTCGCGGTATTCAATCCGGCGGAAGCCCTGGCCGAGGCGAACAATGCGTTCGGCAGGACCGCACCGGCCGATCGCACACATCCCGCCTACGTCCTGCAAGCCCTGCTTCGCGACATTCCGTATTTCCAGGTGTTGCGGGAAGCCGAACAGCGCAATGCTTTGGTGCAGGCGGACTATCGCGGTCCGGTCCCGACTGCGTCGGAATCCGGCACGAGCATCGCCTCGAACGGCCCGTCCGCTTCCCTGGCCGCGAAATGGCGCGCTATGTCCCCCACCGCTCGCGCCGACTACGCGGAACAGCAAATCGCATACCTGAATCCCGACACCGGTTTCGTGCTCGACGAGTTGGCCCGGCTCCAGGCGGAGCACCGCGCCACGGTCGCGCCGACCCCGGACCGCACCGCACAGACGCCCGAAACGCGAACGCCTCAGAGCCATTCATCGCGTGCGGCGACCGGGCGACCTGACGACAGGTCGGCATTCCCACCTGAGTTCTGGCAGCAGCACAGTCGGTCCCACGCGCAGGCAGCTGTCCCGGCCCCGATCCACCTCGGCGCCCCCGACGATGCGCAGCCGGACCCGACACGGCCCGTCCCGAACTTGCCTCGCTCAGTCCAGGCGTCCAGGCGTGCTGCTTTCGACAGTTTCCGGCGACAGATCTTGGCGATCTACGTCGCCGGCCCGTCGATCGAACGGAGCGATGCGGTAGCCCGCGCCCTGGCCGATGCCGACCCCGAGGATCTGCGGCGCGCTCTCCGCGAGGCCGGGCTCGAACCGAACCAGCAGCGGGTACTGCGCCAGTTCTGGCCGGGCCAGTCGGACCGGACGGCCGCAGCGGTGCTACCGGCTCCCGGCGAGGACATGGACCCTCTGCTGTGGGCTCCGATTCGCAAATTCGCCTCGGCAGTCGCTCGCGTCCGGGCAGCCGGAGAATCTCCCGCACAGGTGGTTGCGGAACCAGATCGGACCGAATCCGACGCTGCGATCCCCGACAGAGGCGGGCTGACCCCCCGGGAGCTCGAGGTGTTGCGCCTGAGTGCGCGCGGCCTGTCATACCCCGAAATCGGTCCGCTGATGGGGATCTCGCACAAAACCGTCCAGAGTTACGCCCGGCATGCGTGCGCCAAACTCCGCTGCCCGAGTGTGATTCCCGCGGTCCTCGCGGCAGATCGGGAGGGATGGCTGGACGAACCATCCGGCCCGCACGTCGACGTCGAATTCTCTCCGGACGAGGTCGCCATCCTCCAGCTGGCGGCGAACGGCCTGGACAATCGTGAAATCGCTACCGAGCTGGCGACGACGCGGTATCGGGTGCGGACGTTCATGGCCGCGCTCCCCGGCCGGTTGGGTGTCGAGGGCAGGCTGCCCGGGCTGCTGGCGGCACAGCGGCAGGGGGCGTTCCAGCCCGGCGATCCCCACTCCGCGGCAACGCGGAAGCACGTCGACCTGTCTCCGCGCGAACGCGAGGTTCTCGACCTGGTTGCGGCCGATCTCACAGATCAGGCGATCGGTGACCAGCTGGGAGTTACGGCAGCTACGGCACGGGGCTATCGGGTCCAAATCCAGGCCAAGCTGGGCACCTCGGATCACGAGGAACTCGCAGACCGGGCGCGTAGCCTCCAGTCGCCTCCCGCAGAGGCGCGGACCGTCGAACTGAGCGAAGTCGAGGCGCTCCTGCTCCATCTGGTCACCAAGGGAGCGCCACCCGAGGCCCTCGCAACCGCACTCGGCATGCCGCGGAGCCAGTTGGATCCCTTGCTGGTGCAACTGGCCGACAAGATCGGTACGCGCGGCAGGATCCGGGTGTCGGCGCAGCGACGAGAACCGTCATCGCAGCACGAGAGGCTCGAGGCGCTGGCCGAGTCGCTGCCGGGCACGAGCCGTGATCCGGCAGCGGTGTCCTGGGCCACGTTGCGCGCCTTCCGATCTCGGATCGCCACCCACCCGTCCGAACTGACAGGGCGTGAACCCGAGGTGCTGCGGCTGGCCGCGCAAGGCCTGTCACTCAAAGCGATCGCTCGCACGTTGGGCGGATCACACGCCACCGTGATCAACGAACTCGACAGCATCGCGGTGAAGCTCGGAACCCCTGATCGGGCCGTGCTACTGATGGCGGCGCAGCGGGCATGGTCGGCCGAACACCCGGAACCGATACCCGAACCGACGGCCGACGTCGGTCTGACACCGCAGGAGACCAGTGTCCTGCGCCTAGTGGCCCGGCGGTTCACGAACCCGGCTATTTCGGCAGAGCTGGGCCTCTCGGTGCCGTTGGTGAAATACATCCGGCGCGGCCTACGCACCAAACTCGGTATCGACGACACCGCCGGGCTGGTCGCCTGGGCACTGCACAGCGGTATCGCCGTCGACGATCGCGCGGACGCCCCGGACCAGGAGTTGCAGGCACGCGTCACGGACGCGCTGCGGCGGGCAACGGCGACGGATACCGACCGAGAGTCGACACCCGACTCCCACGAGGCCTCGTCCATCCCCGCCGACATCGACCGATCCGGCGAGTCACCATCGGCCCAGCCCGCCGAAGTGGCCTCGGACCCGGCCCAGAGCGCGCTGGCCGAGCAACTCCGGCTGCCACCCGCTGCGGTGACGCGGGGAGCTGTACGCCTCGCCCTCACCCTCGTCGCGGAACAGACACGAGCCATGCCCACCGCCGCGACCGGCATCGACGGTCAGGAACTGAGTCGATGGATCCGGTCCCAGCTCGAACTGCACGCGGATCAGGAAGCGGCCACTCACGAGGGCGCGCTTGCGGAGCTGGAGCGGCGCGACGACGAAGAATCCGGACCGCTGGATGCGGCCGACCCTGAGGCTGATCCACTGGACCAGAACGGTTTCGACAATCGGCGTCGGACCCTCGACCAAGAGTTGCGGGCACTGCTGGGGTTGCAAGACCTGAGCCCGCCCCGGCCGATGACCACGGGCGAGGTGCTGGCCGAGCTGTACTGGATCACGAGCCTGACGGACTCGCCGGAGGTGGAACACCTTGTCGCCGCGAGTGAGACCTTCCTGTGTGCCACTCTCGAACCGCTGGCGGCAGTCCCGCTGGATCCGGTCCAGATCCACACGCTGCGCAGCCAGCTGGCGCAGCAGGTGGGCGTCGCCGACGACGAACTGACCCGCACGCACGCCGAAGTGCTGGCCGCCGACGAGACCGTCGCGCCACAGACGCGCCGTCTGGCGGAGCGCTACCTCACCCTGCGCCCGAGCCAAACCGAGCAGAAACCGACACGAGCCGATATCGCCCGGCTGGCGGGTGTGGGCGAGTCGTATGTCAGCAGCGTGTTCAACGGACGATTCGGCGTCAAGCAGCCGTGGCACGGCGAGACTACGCAACGCGTCCTGGCCGCGGCTCACCGGTTGGGTGTACCGCCGGACCGCGCGGACATCGCGGCCCTCACCGATCCGAACTTCGTGACGCGTCGCGTTCGTCCGGCGCGCTGGATCGGCGACGAGTTCGTCCCCGCGCGGATCAAGCCGCAGCCGCCTCGCGACACATTGGCCGAGGCAGCGGGTGCGGCCAAGGCCACGGTCCGTGATGTGGTGAAAGGCTCGGGCACGCACGATGACATGCGGCTGGTGCGCAGTGCGGCCGACGAGATCGGGTTCTGGTATCACCCGGACGGGCCGATGGGGACGGTCGACGCGATCGCACTGTCGGAGAGCGAATTCCACGTCCTGCGCCTGATCGCCGACGGCATCACCGAAGATTCCCTCGCCGCCGTGCTCGGGATGACGCCGGACCAGTCGAACCGGCTGCTCGTCCGACTGGCCGAGCGGGTGGGATTCGAGGGGCCCGTCCGTATGCCCACGAACGCACAATCGAGCGGTTTTCCCGACGGCACCGTGCCGTCGTCCCCGAAGCGCACCGATCTGTCACCTCAGCAGCTCCAGACTCTGCGACTGGTGGTGGCGGACTTGCCGTATACCCCCATCACGGGCACGGTCCCCGCGGACACCGTCCAGGCGTTCCGTTCCGCCCTCGCGGAGCAGCACCCCACCGCACTCACTGGCAGGGAAAGGGAAGTACTCGCGCTACTCGCCGAGGGCCTGACTTCCGGACAGATCGCGGCCAGGCTCGGGTTGTCCCGCAACACGGTGAACGGGTACATCGCGCGCGCGGAAATCAAGCTGCATACCGACGGCCTGCGTCCCACCGTGCAGGCGGCGCAACAGGCAGAGCAATCACAAGCGGCCAGCGAACAGCAATCGGCCAGTGACCGTGAGGCGACATCCGGCACGCGCATCGATCCTGTCGCGATCGACCTCGGCGATTCCGACGAGCCGGACACCGCTTTGCAGCGCGCGCGGCAGGGGGATGCAACGGCGTTCAACGAGCTGCGCGAGCGATACGGCCGGGCCTCACTCCGGGAAGCGCTTGCCCGACTCGGGCTTCCGGCCTCGCCAGTCGGCCGCGACTTGCGGCCGCTCCTGCAGGTGGCACAGGAGCTCAACCGCATGGCCTTTCGGATCGCGGAGGCGCACCGATGGCGTGCCGATGTGGGCACGAATTCCAGCGAATGGCTGGACGGCATCGTGCGAGGCCTAGTAGACGGCTGGTTCGGGCTGAATGCCACGCAGCGCAAACACGTCACCGAGGCGGTGGACGGGATGCGGCGTGGTGCAGCGATCAGCTTGGTGCAAAGAGGCGCGCTGAACAGATTGGTCGACGCCGGCGAGCAGGTGATAACAGACGCCGAAACGCATGCGACCGACTCGTCACAGCAGACGGATAGTGGGCTCACAAACCGCCAGTTCACAGTGCTCCGGTTGATGGCTGCGGATATGACGAGCCCTGAGATCGCGGAGGAGCTGGGGCTGTCCCCGGGGACCGTGAGCATCTACGCGACCCAGGTTCGCCAGAAACTCGGTGCCCGTACCCGGGCGGAAGCGGTGTACATCGCACTGAGCACAGGTATACTCCCCGGCAGTCCCCGCGCCGACGGCGAGACACCCGGTCGCGAAGATCTCCAACTGACCAGTCGCGAAATCCACGTACTCGGGCGGATCGCGAACGGAGACACCAGCGACGACATCGCTCAAGACCTCGAGATCTCTCCGAGAAGCGTGGACCAGTTGGTGGGTCGAGTCGGCCGGAAACTGGGCGCTCGCAACCGTCCTGGAATCGTGGCTGCCGCGGCAAGAACCGGCGGCCTCCCGCTCGCCGACCCTGCCGACGCCGTTCCGGGCACCGGCCGAATATGGCTGGCCGATTACGAAACCAACGTGGTCACTCGGATCGCGACCGGTGAGACCAGCAAAGATATCGCGCAGACGCTGGGCCTTTCCCCGCTCACCGTGGACGACTACCTGATGCGGGTCTGCCGAAAACTCCGCGTGCACAACCGGGCGGCGATGATAGCCGTCGCCATCCGCTCCGGACTCCTGCCGGGGACCACCCGAACCGCTGTGGAAGGTCCCGAGTTGACCACCGCCGAAACCGATCTGCTCACGCGGGTCGCGAACGGCGACACGAACGCCGATATCGCGGAGGATCTCCAGATTTCGTCGAGCGCGGTCGACAAGGCGCTCGCCCGTATTCGCGAGAAACTCGGCACCCACAACCGGCCGCAGACAGTAGCAGTGGCTATCCGTGCCGGCATCCTGCCCGGCACCGATACGGTCGAAGCGGCTCCTCCCGCAAACCCGGCCGAACTGAGGGAACAGCATGGGATCGACACGTTCGGATACGTGCTATCGCTGCTCGGAGTATCAGCGAAAGGCGGCCGGCGAAGCGAACGGCTTGCGCGCGCCGTGCAACTGGCATTGGAGATCAATGACGATGTATTCCGGCGCTCGGCCTCCAGCTCGGGCGGCGACGTCGCTCAACGATTGCGCGAATCTGCGCGCGAAATACTGGAGCACAGATGGTTCCACCCGCTCCGCGCGAAGATGCTGGCAGTGCTGCGCGCCGATGGCGTCACCGAATCGGACCCCAGGTACGGCCGCCTCGCCGAATTGACCGTCACCGAACTCCGTGGGTACCTCGACGAGATCGGTGTCACCACGCGCTGGGTGTTTCTCGAGCTGGCGGACAGTCTGCATCGCGGCCGAGACATAGGTTCGTTGTCGCGGCAGGAAAAGAACAGTGTGCTGCGGATAGCGGATATACCACGCGCGGAGCGAGTCTCGCCGCCGCTGCCGGACGCCTCGCCACACATCGCCTCCGGAGCCTCGCGAACCGGACGAGAGGAACCCGATCCAGCGGCTGACACCGACCGAATCCGTTCTGGAACAGCGGATTACGAAATGGCCACTCGCGAAATCGACATGCTCGCACTCGTTGCGAAGGGTCATTCGCACCGCGAGATCGCCACCATGCTGGCACTTTCGAGCCGTGAGGTCGGCGCCGCCATGCATTCGGCGGCGGCGAAGTTGGGAACCGCTCACTGGGCGGAAATGCTGGAGGTGGCGCGGTGCAGGGGGATCGATCTGAATGTCGGCAGCCCGGCTACTTCCGGGCGCGACCGGCCCCGAGACGATGGTGCGGCACGATTCAACGCCTACCGCTCCGCACTGGCAAATGCCTTGGCGGCAAGGACCGGGGAGTTGGGTTCTGCCGCAGTGCTGGCCGAGGCTACCTCCGGACAGATCGCGGAGGCCAGTAAACAACTATCATCCGCCGAGCGACAAGCTCTGGCGAACCTGTCTGCAAGGCAACCTATTCTGCGGGACACATCCGCCCGGCCGGCCGTCGCCGCCGCTCGACGTCTGGCTTCGATTCTCGTTGCCGAGCAACACAGATCGGATGTCCGGCTGGCACGGGCGCTGGCTGAAGCTACCCCCGACCAACTGGAGGAAGCGCTCGGCACGCTCACGGACCAGCAACGGAAGATCATCCGCGCTGTCTTCACGCGCAGGCTGTCCCTCGAGACCATGGTGTCCGGTCTCGGCTATCGGGATGAAGCCACAGCCAAGTCGTTCGTGATGAACACAGTCCGGCAAGTCGGACAGCACCTGGCCGGAATACCCGTCTCGGTACGGCTGAGTGACGCACAGTCGAGTGGCACAATGCCATTCGGGCATGCGCAACATATGGCTGGACGCAGCACAGTCGCCCACCCACCACCTGGCGAAACCGCCTTCGAGCGCGGTCGTCGTGAGGCCGAGGAGGAACGAAGGGCCGCCGCCTCAGGCATCAGCGAAGCTGAAATCGACCTGCTCAACCAGCTTCTGCGCCGCCTGGATCAACTCTCGCCCACCACCGGTCGTGCGTCCGGTCCCGACCCTGTAGCCATCGACCTCGGCGACCCAGACGGACTCGACTCGGAATCGGCGGAATCCCGGACAGGCGGGGACGGCATCACCGAATTATCCACGCAACGGTCGAGCTGGGATTCGGCAAGAGTAATCGACGAAAATGCGACGGCCGCCACGCATACCCCCGCAGGTGTCGCTGCGGCCCTGCAGAACAGCCTGCCCGGCGCGGTCAAGCAGGTACTCGACCATATCGATGTCGAACTGCGATCGATGACCGACGCCGAGCGCCGCGACGCCGTCGACCGAGCCGACCTCACCCGGCTCCCCGGCTGGGTGGTCGACCGCCTCGCCCATGAAGCCAAGGCTCAGGAGCTCGCCCGCGAAACCACCACCCCCGAGCAGCGCGCCGAATGGCAGCACCGGGCAGAACAATTCGACCACGAACTCGCTCACATCCTCGGCCTGCCCCAGCCAGGAACCGGATGGACCGACCGCATCAGCAGCGACCCGCTGCACCACCTCCGCGCCCTCACGCGCCGCCCGGACGCGCCCGCCGAACTCCTTCACCTGGTCGACACCGCCACCCGATGCCTGAATCTGCAGGACATCGCCGCGGCCGTCGAACCGCTGCACCAGTCGCTGGCCGACTGGCCCATCGCCGAACACACCGACCGGGCCGCCGCGATCGCCTGGGAGCTCGCGCTGCAAGCCCGCGACGACGGCGGCGGGACACCCGAAATCTCCGCTGCCATCCACGGACAATCAGGTCAACGCTGGATCGAGATCCACGTCGGCGACGACAGCCGCACCCTGCCGGCGCGCGAGAGCGCCGACCGCCCCGGGTGGCGCGCCGTCGACCTTCTCGACACACACACCGAAACATGGGGATGGGCGCTGCCCCGCGACAGCGGAAAACAAGTCTGGTTCAAGCTTTTCGAAACGGCCGACACCAACGACCCCTCGCAACCACCCCACGAACTCATTCTCGACCTGTCCATACCGCAGGGCTCCTTGCAACAGGGCCCGGGCCTCGCGCGGCGAGCAGTACGACAGCGCTTGCGACAGGCCGGTCACCCTGATCCCTACGACCTGACGGTACTCGTATCCGACCTCGTCCAAAACGTCTACCGCTACGCCGACCAAGGCGACGCCAGGGTACGAATCCGGATCGACGGAAGCACGATTCGCGTCGGAATCACCGATACCAGCCGTGGCCTACCCGCGCGACAAGAGGCAACCACCCAGGGCACCGTCAGCGCCGCCGCTTTCACCGATGACCAAGCCGCCGAATGGGACGGAACCGGGATCGTCGCCGACACCCACGGTTTCTTCCTCGGCATGCTCGAATCAATGGCCTCGGTCTGGGGTGTGATCCTGGAACGCGCCGGCGGCAAAACCATCTGGTTCGAAGTGCCGATGCCGCCACCTACGGCGTCCGGCACTCCCACCGATCAACCACCGAACACACCCGCATCCGATCCGAACACTCCCGGATCGATCGGCATCGACCTGACCGGACTCGGCCTGGACCCTTCGACCGCCAGCTCGAACCCCGATCCCACCGACGCGAACGACGAGACGCAGAACCGGTCCACCCCACCCACGGACACCGACAGTCGGCGCCAGCCCACGCCCGGCACCCGAATCGACCCGGTCGCCCTCGCCCTCGACCCCGACGAACCCAATGCGCCGGAACCCGCCACACCGGAACCGCCCGAACAGCCGGCTTCCACCCAACGAGCGTCGACGAACCCGAACGAACACGATCCGGCTGCACTGCCCACAACCCAGGAACTGGTCGCGGATCCGGAAAAACTGAAGACGTTGCGGCAGGAAGTCGACGCACTGCGGCGGCAACTCCTCGAGCTCAGCAACGGACGCGCGGATCTGTCGAGCGCGGCAGCGGTGGACAGGTTGCTGGGGGCGCTGCTGCAACTCGGGCGAGAAGGCAAGCTGAACCCCCGCCAGGCCCGCGCACTCCCGCTGGTCGAGGAGTATCGCGAGAAGTCCGGTCTCCTCGACGACGCCGAACGAGTCCGCGGCCAATACCGGGAACACAAGGCGAATGCCGCTCACCAGACGGATCAGCCGGAAGGCATTCGGCCGACGGAATCGCGTGGACCGGATCCCGTCGCCATCGATCTCGACCCCGACGAACCAGAGACATCGAGCACGCCTCCACCCGGCGCTCCACGGATCCACCCCCACCAGCCGGTGAATTCGAGCGAGCACGCAGCCACCGGTCCCGATGAAAGCCCTCCCGCAGGCCGTCAGCCCGACAACGCGGAATCCCGTGAAACCGCGCAGTTGCGGGCACTCCGTGATGCGGTCGCCGCGAGACTCTCCGGCGCAGTCGAGGTTTCGAACGATTCCGTGCTGAATCGAGCACCCGCTCTGATCGATGAACTGGTGGCCTTGCGGCGCCAGCCGGATGCGCAGGTCCCGGCGGAACGGCTGCGGTTGCTGGAGCAGTTCGCGCATCAGATGTCGACATGGCTGGCCTGCGCGGACGAAGCCGCCGAGGAAAACGCCGCCTACGAGCAGGGGCTGCGGGAAGGGACACCTGCCGTCCTGCGGGCTCGGCAGGACGCCGCGGAGATACGGCTCGGATCGGCTCTCGCCGCCGTCGCGGAGGTGTGGGCACAGACCGGCCCCCGAACAGACACGCCTATCGTGACCCGGCCCGCGGACCACCTCCGGCCAAAAGAGACAAAACGGCTGCGCGAGGTGGCCGAAACGATCTTCGGGGAGATGGTGGCCGCGGGGGCACCGCTCGATGCCGTGAACACCGCTGACCGCCAACAGCTCGCCGAGGCCACGCGACGCTATAACGCGCTGTGGGATATGTCGCAGTGGCTGGAGGAACTGCTGACCTTCGCGGAGCAATTGGATACGACACGGATCGGCCGGGAGCGCCTCTCGTTCCTGCTCGACCACTTCCGCGCGATCTCGGAGCTATTGGCAGCAACCCAGATGCGCGACACTGCGGCCGCCGCCCTGGCCGCTGCGACCGATCGACAACGACGACTCGCGCAAGCCGCTGAGAACTATGGCATAGCCGACCGCGGGGTCCGCGCTATCGCGGAGATGCTGGGCGAACCGCGGCATCGCGCGACGACCACTCCCCCGGCGGCGCAACCCGGCGCACCCGTCGTCTGGCCCGGCGCGGACGGACAACCCGACTTCATCGCGCAGACGCAGCCCCGGCAGCACGATCCCACCGAGCCCGGTCCCGGCGAGTCAGCGTCGCCTGATCGAACCCCCGAGGACCGCGCAGCGCAGTCCGGATCGGAACACCCACGGGGAGACCATGTCGAGGAACCCCGCGGCTCCGAGGAAACCGCACCGCGGCGCTACGTCGAGCAGAACCTGACGGTGGAGGATCTGGGTGCGGTCGCGGCAGCGAGCGATCGAGGCGCGCACGCGCACAACGAGGACGCCTTCGCCCTGATCCGAGCGAATGTCGGTGGCGAAGAGGCCACCGCACTGATCGTGAACGACGGTCTCTCCCGGCCGAAGGGCGGTCGCCGCGCCTCCGCCGCCGCCAAGGCAGCCGCCCACGATTTCGTGGTGGCGGCGCTGCGGCGGGCCGACCGCGACGGCCGGATCGATCCGGTGGCCGTAGTCGAGGGCGCCGTGGCCGCCGCCCAGGAGGCGGTACTCGCTTTGCCCCCGGAGTCTCCTGCGGCCGAGCCGCCCGCCACCACGATCGTGGTCGCGTTGATGGAGTCGGGACGGCTCACCATCGACTGGGTGGGCGACAGCCGCGCGTACTGGATTCCGCTGGACGGCGGCCCGCCGATTCAGCTGACCAGGGACGACTCGAAGGTCCAGGATGTGCTGGACGTCTTCGACGACACCACTCGTGAAGAAGCCGAACACTCGGCGATCGGCGGTCCGGGTCTCACCCACAACCTGGGCCGCTCCCTGGACGGGCTGAAACCGCGCGAGAAGGCCCGAGACATACGCGGCGACGGTGTCGTCCTGGCGCTGACGGACGGCGTGTGGGAACCGATCAGCCCCGACGACCCCGAACCCGTCGCGGCCATCGTCCGGCGGTCGCTCGCCGAGTCCCCGGGCGATCTCGGCGCCGTCACGCGCGCACTGGTACGGGCAGGCATCGAAGCGGGCACAACCGACGACGTCACCGCCGCCGCGGGATTCCTGTCGGCCGCGAACATCGACACCTCCGCGAATACGGCGACAGACCAGGACGGGCCCGCGACCCCGACCGATCGCGGCGCCGATCCCGTCGCGATCGACCTCGATCCGGACGAAGCCGATGCTACGCCGGTCGGGTCACGACAACCCGGCACCACCGCGCCGCGGAACTCGCCGGATAACGCTGGGGCACAGCCGGGCCCACAGCACGGCACGACTGGCGAGGCGAACACCGCTGGCAGAGTCGGCACCCCGTGGGACAGCGCACTGCGGCTGCGGCAGGTCCTCGAGCAGCATGTCGCGAGCGGACGACCGGAACTCGCGAGCGCCCTGCTCCGGCAACGATTCGAGACCGCGATGCCTGGGCTCGCAACCGATTTCGGGCAGCAGGAAGCGCACCACATTGCCGACGAGGTGTGCGCGACGGCGATCGCACGCCTCGGGCAGCTCGGTAACCGGAATCTCGAGCTGTGGTTGAACAACATCGCGCGAGAGGTCATCTGGAACCATCGCAGTATCTCGGACCCCTGGTACAGCATCCGGGAGTTCGTTGCCGAATGCGCACGACTCGAGCAAACCGATCCACTGGTCCGGGTGCTGGCCGAAGCCCGAACCACGGACGTGCGGCGTATCCTGGAGGGGTTGCCGAGCCACCGGCGTGACCGTTTGATCCGCGCCTTCTGGCCCACGGGTCCGGGCACATCACCTACCGCGCCCGACGGCACCGAATCCGATCGTGATGCGCTCTGGGTCGCAGCGCGCCAATTGGTCACAGCGGTGGCGGCCGCGGCGAACTATCCTGCCCAGCTACCGGTTCGGGCCGCCAGCGGCGCACCTCGGATCGGCCGATTCAGCAGCTCCACCGCGACGACGTCCTCGCCCTGGCTCACCAGCAGGGAACTCGAGGTGCTCAACCTGATCTACCAGGGTTTGACCCCTGCGGAGATCGGGCGACGGCTGGACGTCGACCCGAAGGCGGTCACGAACTACCAGAAGAGTGCGGCCAAGAAGTTCGGTACCACCGGCGCGATCCGGACGGTCCTGGCGGCCAAGCGGCAGGGTTTCGTCCACGACGGAAATCGACCACCGGCCGGTACGGTCCGCCTGGACCGCGAGCAACGACAACTTCTCCAGTTGATGGCCGATGGCCTCACGGATCAGGCCATCGCCGAGGTGCTGGGCGTGGCCAAGCTCACCGTCAAGCGCCGCCGGGCCCGGATCGGCGCCGTACTCGGCGAGACGAAGCGAACTCCGATGCTGATGAAAGCCGTGCGGCTGGGAGCCTTCGACGAACCTGCGAGCGAAGACACCACGCCGAGCGCACCCCGCAGACCGGACACCGTCGCCATCGATCTCGGCAACCCCGACGAACCTGACGCACCCGGCCCCGCACCGGAGGGATGGACGGGCGACGTGACCGGATCTCCCGCCGGTGCGCCGATCGAGTTGCCTCGCAGCATACGTCGCCTGCTCGAGGCAACCCGGCACGAACTGGAGGAAGTGGCGGAAGAAGCACTGCGGCCGGTCCGGGACTCCGGGAAAGACACCACGCACCTCCACGCTGAGGAAGCCGAGGAGATCGCACGGGCAATCAACGAACTTCGCGCCGGACAGCGCCTACGGTTCGCCACGATGCTGCGCCGACAGGTGCTCGATGCGGAGTCGGCTCAGCTGCTGACCGAAGTGCAGTTGATGCGCGAAGTTCGCGAGCATTTCCGCTTTCTGAAGCCCCATATCGACAACGTTCACCGGTACGCGGCCGAGGTCCGCACCGCATCGGCGGTCCTCGCCGCCCGTGAGGTGCTCCGTGCGCAGGGCCTGCAACCCGTTCACGACGATCAAGGAAGGTTGGTCGACGGGATCGGGGTTCTGCCGGGACGCCGGATCGTGGTGGCGTCACCGCTGCTCGGCCAGCAGAACCTGCTGGATCTGCAGGTTCCGGGCCTGCGGGAATGGGCAGCGCGCGAGAACGTGACGATCGAGTACCAGCGGGTATTGATCGGGGCGGACGACCAGGTAACAGTCGAACCCGTGTCGGGTGTTCACGACGAGCTGGAAACGGGACTCCGCTTCTATCGAAACCACGAGGATGCAGCGTGGATGAACGGGCTCATCGACGAACGATCCTTCAAAGAAAAGGTCGAGGAAGCGGAGCGGTCCGGCAGGAAGTCCCCCCCAGAATTACTCAAGGACTACACGGATGATTACACGACTTCGATCTTTGTTTTCAAAGTCACTTACAACAACGGCTTCCGGGTCATCGAGAAGCATGTGAGGGACAAGACTCAAGCCAACGCCGAAGAGCTTTCGACAATCATCCTTCAAGCCGCCGGCGCACGACCACCAGGATTCTTGCGCCGCAAGGATCGCGTGTTCTTGGTCGAGTACGTGCCGGGGGTCGAAGCCGATAAGATCACCGCCAGCGGCAGAGATGAGTGGGCACGATTCTTCCACACACCCGCCGCGCAGCGGCAGGGCCTCGGCGACACCGCGATCCGCCCGTGGGATCGACACGAGGGCGGAAATTGGCTACTCGAGCGCGGTATACATCTGCGCCCCATCGACAACAGCAACGGATTCGTAATTCCGTGGACGAAAGACGGATTCACCGATACCGACTGGATGAAAGAGGGATTCGTCAACCATTTCGTCAAGGCGATCAATGGCACGCCGACATGGGTCCGGCACAATTACCCGCGCGCCAGGATTCAAGAAATGCGGCGAAAGATCATCGACGCGGAATCGGAATTCACGCGGCTGGAGCACGAATCCGCCTATCCGGATGTTCTCGAAATCCTCGCCAAAATCGAAGAGAACGCGGTGGATCCGGGAGTACCGCACGTCGGCCCTTCTGACGTACTGCACATTCTGGCGCGGATGCGTGATGAGCTCGCCGACAAGTTCGAACTCGTTGGTGAGCGCGCCGACTGGACTCCGTCGGAGTGGCGCCGTGCGGTCACCGATCTGAAACAGCAGTATGCCGACCATATCGATCCGCTCGTCCGGCGTTATGTCAACACCTTGGACGGGCTGGTCAAACTGCATCTGCACGCGCAATTGAACGTCGTGACCGCTGAGGATCTCGGCGCCGGTCGACCAGACGTGGTCACCAACTATCTGGACAACCTGTCGCAATGGCTCACCGAGCTGGAGCAGGACTCCACCCCCACGCTTCTCCTCGGTGAGTCCGACGAACAATGGCAGGCCCGGTTCGATCGCGAAATTGCCACGGCAGCGGACGACGACGAGCACGCACCCCCAACTGATCGGGGTCCGGATCCTGTCGCCATCGATCTCGGCGACGCCGACGAACCCGACACACCGGCGGAGCAATCAGCTCGGGGCACCGCGACGCCCGGCGCCACCCCGTGGTCTCGACCCGCACAGAGCGAGACGCCGCCGAAAACCGCTGGGCTCGAGGTGCGCCTTTCACGGCCCGATCCCACCGCATCGGAGCCTCGAGCAGGCGGCTGGACACCCTGGAAGGACAGAGCGTCCCTCACCGAGGCCGCGCGGAACGCAGGCAGCATTCGGAAAGAGGTCGTGCCACACTCTCGGTCGGAGCTGCAGGCACCGCCGACCACCGCGCGCATCGATTCGTTCGACGAATGGACCCGGGAACTTCGAGACCTGGGAATCGACACCGAACAGATGATGTCGGACCTGACGGAAATCTGGGACTACGTGCGCCTCGACCCGAAAGTCCACGCGACGTTCGGGAAGAGAATTCAGGAGCTCATGGATGAGTTCCCGGACATCGGCATGGCTACCGCACCCGTGTCCATGCCCGATTTCCTCCGGTACGGCCTGCCGGGCATGACCAGACGGGAACTCGTGTCCGCCGTCGCGAACGAGGTGCGAGGAATCATCGAGACATCGGCGATGGGACACATCGTCGAGCAAGAAATACCTGACAACGTACGCATCGCCTACCAGAACGTGGCCGGGTCGCTCGAACTCGCCCGAGTCGGGTCGACCCGACAAGAGTTCCGGGTGTTCACGCGACTCGTGGAAGGCAGGGACTACAAAGAAATCGCGACGGAGCTCGAAGTAACGCCGTGGGCGGTGCGGAAGTACGTCACATCGATCTACGCCAAATTCGGCATCGAGGCGCGCAGCGGGCTGGAAGCAGCAATCCGCGCCCGTCACGCCGACAGCACCGCCGCGGCCACCTCGCGCAATTCCGCGGCGCCGACCGAGATCACCGATGAGACATCGCAAGCCGACAAATCAGCGCGCCGCCCCGGGGGCATCGACCCTGTCGCGATCGACCTCGGCGATGACACCGAGTCCGAGCACCCCGCACCCGCGCAGCCGAACACGCACGAGGGCCGGGACGACGCGAACATCCCCGAGCGGTGGCGTCGG
Organism: Nocardia sp. NPDC003999; assembly: GCF_053604885.1. Classification (NCBI taxonomy): domain Bacteria; kingdom Bacillati; phylum Actinomycetota; class Actinomycetes; order Mycobacteriales; family Nocardiaceae; genus Nocardia; species Nocardia sp. NPDC003999. The sequence continues at coordinate 315,669 of NZ_JBSGIB010000006.1, read as the reverse complement.
GAACGTGCCTGGGATCAAGAGCGGATCGCCGCAGTTCGCGCGGGCGACCCCGGTGCTTACGACGAGCTGTACGAGCGGTACTACGGATGGGGTCTCGGTATCGCCATGAAGATTGTCGGCGACCGATCCGACGCCGAGGACATCGTGGCCGACTGTTTCGCCGACCTGCTCGTGAGGATCCGCCGAGGTGACGGTCCGGACGCCAGTTTCGGCGCCTACCTGCGTGCGGCCGTTCGTTACCAGGCGTCTGACGCCAGCGCTCGCGCCAGCAGGCAGGTCCCCACCGACGATATGGCCAAACTCGATCGAATCCAGCTGGGCGGCGATCGAGCACCGGAGATCTCCGAGGAGACCCCTATCGGTCTGGCGTTCGAATCGATGCCCGAAGAATTTCGCACGGTGCTCTGGCTCACCGCGGTCGAAGGCTATTCCCCGGAGGAGGTAGCCGACCACCTGGGGGCTGCGCCGAGTGAAGTGAACAACCTGATCGCTCGCGCACGTGCCGAGCTGGGCCGGAAGTTCGCGGCGGAAATGCCGCAACACGGCCCGCTGATCAGGGCATTGGCCGCGCTCGCGGCCGACAACGAAGGCCTCGCCTCGGTGCTCGCCGAGGGCGGCGAAGCGCTTGCGATGGATGACGAACGCCTGGCCACGGATGTGGCCGTGATTCGAACAGCCCAGCACGAGCGACCCGAACTGCTCGGCAGCGTAGTTCGACGCCTTCGCCCCGGACCGCGGGAATACTTCGTCCGCTGGTTCATGGGGCAGACGGTGGCCGACATCGCGGCCGCCACGGGGCGCGATAAGTACCTCGTGCGCAAGCGGCTGCACAACGCGGTTCGCATCGTGTCGACGGCGTTGTCCCACGTCAATTCTCCCGCTCTGCAGGGCTCGGAACCGCATCCCAGCGGACGCACCGATGAGGAGATGCTGCTGCTTGTCGAGGCGGTCTGGGCTCACGACCGAGATCTGCTGGAACCGGTCACGGGGCCGGTAACCGAGGCCGAGCAGACAGTTTTCGAGTCATACTTCCGGCAGGGTCGGACAGTGCCCGAAATCGCGACGGCGCTGGCCTGGAGGCCGAAGCGAGTTCGCCGCATGCTGCACCGCATCGCACGGCGCATGGCCTCGACCCTCTCGCCGGAGGTCGTGGAGCGGTACCTGAGTGGCGGACCCCTCCGGCGGGCCACCCAGGTCGATGTCGCCCGGGAAGCGGGAGTCAGCACGATAACTGTGAAACGAATTCTCGCTGGGCATCCGGATGCCGGACCGGAGACGATCGAGCGGGTCCAGGCGGCCGCGCGCCGTCTCGGTGTGCGACGTGGACGGACCGCCATCGTCGCCGATGGCGACGAACAGACGTCGAATTCGCCGGTTCCCCTTGTACGCATCGATCACGATCGAGTGCCGTACCACCAGCGGGGTAGGGAGTTGCAGCTCGTCCGCGGGACGTCGAAGGATGAGTTGCGGCGCCTGATCCCGTTCCTTTCCGAGGGAGACCAGAACGTCGCAACGCTGCTGCTCCTGGAGGGGCTGTCCGTCTCCGTCACGGCGGAACGATTGGGCCGCCCGGCTACCTCGGTGCAACAACGCCAACATGACATCGCCGACCTGCTGGCGGCAATGCTGTTGTCAGAGAATTGGGAACTACTGCTGGTCGAGGCGGTCCACGCGCACGAGCCGGCGATATTGGCAGCCTGTTTTCCGCGACTCACCCGTCTCCAGCAGCAGTATGCCGATCAGTACCTGACACAGGGCCTTTCGACACTTGACATATCGAGGACCCGGGGTATCCAGCAGACGACCGTCAACAAGCTGCTGCGACGAATTGCCCACATACTGGCGAGAGAACTACCGCCCACATTGGTGCGGCGCTATCTGAGGGCTGGCCCACTTCGTCGAGTGACTCTGGCGGACATCGCCATTCGGGCCGGAGTGGCCGAGGGGACGGCGCGCCGGGTACTCGCGGGCGGACACGCCGATCCGAAGACGGAGCAGCGGATTCGGACGGAAGCCGCTCGGCTCGGATGGGCAAGTAGACGTCCCGGCGTCGTGGTGGACAATCCAGACGAGAGGTCACCGGTCCCGGCGGTCCACGAGGGCACCGCCGACTATCCGCGCCGCGGCAGGGCGTTTCGGATCATCCGATCAGCGCCAACGGAAGTGCTGACGGAATGCATCAATCGACTTCCGCGGGACCTGCGAACAGGCGGCGCCCTGTTGTACTCCGACGAGCTGACCATCGAGGAGAAGTCGAAGGCACTGGATTTGTCGCCGGCGCGGGTCGCCGCGCTGCGGCAGGCCGCCGCGCCACGGCTGGCGACATTGCTGTCCGTCGGTGTGTTGCTGACCGACGGCTCGGCGATGTTCCTGATCGAGGCGATCGCGGCGCACTACCCGGATGTGCTGGGGCCGTGCTACTCGCAGCTCTCGGGCACCGAGTGGGAATACGCCGAGCTGTATCTGGTGCAGGGTCTCTCGCAACCCGAAGTCGCTCGAGCGACGGGCCGCAGCCAGAGCACCGTCAAGGGCGCGCTGTATCGGATCGCGCACGTGCTGGCCGGGGAACTCCCGCCAGAGCTGGTGTCGCGGGTGCTGAGCCGAGGCCAACTCCGACGAGTGACGCTCGACGATGTGGCCACTCGGGCGCAGGTGAGCAAGGCTCAGGCGGATCGCGTGCTCAACGGTCGCGGCGGAACGAATCCCGAGACGACGAACCGGGTGCGGTCGGCCGCTACCGAGCTCGGCTGGACGCAGCAGCGGCGCGGCATCGTGGTCGTGACCGAGACGGGTGTCGAGCCGATCCAACCAGCGAACGTGACGCCGACGACGCGAACCACTACCTCCGATACGCAGCCGACCTCGACCGCTGATCGCATCGACCCGGTCGCGATCGACCTCGGCGATCCGGACGAGACGACGCCGACGGAAGAGACGAGCTTGGCGCACACCAGACGACTCGCGGAGGCAGCGCTCGTCAGACTGCGCGAAAAACGTGATCTCGCCGCCCAGCTACTGAAATTGGCCCCCGAGACGAGTGACAGCGCATCGCTGCGCGAGATCGCGGCCACCCATCCGTTCGACGAGGCCTACGCCCTGCGCACCGGCCCCCGCGGCAAAGAACTGATCGGCGACATCGAGCGACACATGATCGCCGAAGACCAGATCCGCCGCTTGAACGGCGCCGCGACCGACCTGCTGCACGCCCAGGTGCACGCGGCGCTGTATGGCGGAAGCGCCCACAGAGAGACAGCTCGGGTAACGGGGATCCTGCGAGAAAGCAGCGGCAGCGAGAGCGTACTCAGCGGCAGCACGGCTCGGTCCATCCCCTACGACGGCCGCGCATCGGCTGCCCGCATCATCAACGATCTGTATCGAGCGGAGGTGATATCGCAGCCCGAGCGGTCGAGCGCCTCAACCGAGATCACCATGGCGGACTTCGAAGCCAGGTCGGGAGGCAGGTTCACAGAACCGTTCACCTCGCACCGCATCGATGCCATACTCAGGCAACTCGGAGACGACGCATCGGTGGTCGTCGACAGCGGAGACGAGCATGCGCGGCCGTTCGTCCTGCACTGCTACGACAACAAGGTCGTACGGATCGACCCCGGCGCGAGCGACGGCGTGATTCCGTTCCACGCGGACGCTCAGGGTCGACCTGCCCGGGCCCTCTTCCTCGACGGCAACGGTGAACCGGTGCCGCCACGCTTGTTGAACTGGATAGAAACCACCTACGAACTCGAACACCCGTTCCGGCTTGCCGTCGACCGCGGGGTTCCGGGTGATGGGGAAGTCGCCCGCGGGGTCTGGGGAAAATTCGGAGCGGCGGGCGTATTGATCAGGCATGTCGACAGCACCGGGACCGCCAGGTACCTGGTCGCGAAGTCGACGCCGCACTATTCCCAGGGAAACTGGCTCCTTCCGGGCGGCGCGTTGTATTCCAAGGAAACTCCTGTCCAGGGTGCCACCCGTGAACTCATCGAAGAACTCGGCGTGCGCGAAAACGACGCTCGGAACCTGCGACTAGTCGATACCTCGGTTGCCCGCGCGGCCCGGGGAAGGCCCAAGAACTGGACCTACACCATCTTCCTCGCCGATACACCCGAACGGTTCCGCGTCGTCACCTATGGGGTCGAGACCGAAGATGCCGCATGGCTCACCCGCGACGAGCTGGAGGCGCTGGCGGCCCGGGGTGAAGTCCATTCCGCACTCACCGCGCAACTTCCCGCTCTCTTCGATCGTCTGGATTCTCATCCACCTCGGCAACCCTGGAGTCCACTCGCCGCGTTCCGGAACGTGTATGACGCAATCGGCGACGACTACTTCGACCACGCGGAGATGGTGAGAAGGAACCACCCGGGTCTGGACGAGCGGTTGCTTCCCGGATACGTCGCGATCCGCACATATACCGGCAATCTCTACTACTTCGAGATGAACGCCGCCCTCCGGTCCGGCGATCCTGCCCGGATCAGCAAATACCACCACCTGATCCAAGGCATCACTACCGCGCTGCACACACTTCCTCGGTACAACGGCGTGGTAGAACGGCAAATCTCCGTGTCACCCGGAGAGCTCGTCCGGCTCTTGGCGAAGTACCGGCGCGGGAAGGTCATCACGGAGCCCGCGTTCGTCAGTACCAGCGTGGAACCCGACAAGATCGGTGGAAATGTGAAGTTCATCATCCACTCGTTCACCGGTCGCGATATCTCGAAGATCTCGAAGATCTCGAGCGAAGCCGAAGTAATTTTCGCCCCAGGCTCCCATTTCCAGGTCCTGCGCCGGACCTGGGAGAAGGGGAAATGGGTTATCGAAATGATGGAGGTTGCGGGTACACACGGCCTCGAAGATCACGACGACCGAGGCGCCGCTCAGCAATCGACCGAGGCCGGCCCCACCCAGCGCGATGTTCGCGACACCACTCCCGGCCTCGACCCTGTCGCCATCGACCTCGACCTCGACCTCGGCGACGGCGACGGCGACGGACCGACACCACTGATCGACAACGCCGAGTCGCCTGACCCGTCGGCCGCGCGGACGAGTAGGACGGCAACCGAGATCGTGGCCGCCCTGGAGCACGCCGACTGGCTGCCGATCGAGGTCAGGGCCGCTGTAGGTGATAACCGGCGAGCGTTGGCCCGGCGTGTCGACAGGCTCCCCGATCTGCAGCGAGAATGCCTGCGCCAGAAGCTCGTCGAGGAGCACACGACCGCTGCGGTGGCCAGCCTTCTGGGCAAGAGCCGCGGGGCCGTCACCATGGCCCAGCGCCGCGCCATGGCGAGCTTGTCCGAGATGCTGCCGCCCGGTTCACGCGCTTGGCTGCAGGCTCCGCAGAAGACAGCGCGGAGTCAGGCGGCCGAGCAGGACAAGACCGCCGACGCGACCGCGCCGCCCGTGATCTCCGAAGAAGACGCGGCGCTCGACGACGAAATACGTGAGCTGGAGCGTGCGCTCGGCATCGAGACCGATGCCGAGCGCACACTCGAGCTGACGTTGTATATGGACGACAAATTCCGGAACGTCGCCATCGCGGCGGGTGTGTCTCGGCCCGAGTTGCTTTTCGGACGTAAGGAGTGGCTGAGCTGGCTGGAAGCTCGCCACTACGCCGAACAGCATCTCGGCGATGAGCTGAGCGTGGAGTTCATCCTGAAATTGCATGAGCTGCTCGGGCGGCGGATGGCACCCGAGCGGACGGCCGCGGACGTCGCAGCGATGTGCGACTGGTTCAACGCCGCAGTGAGCAACCCCGACAAGGATCCCTACGAAGTAGCCACAGACCTCGAGCTGTGGAGCATTTCCGGGCGTCACGGGGAGGGCGACTATCACCGTCCGCTGTCCAGGATCCTGCTGAATTGGGCGCTCGAAAAGCAAGGGAAGCCCGCCAGCGCCATTCCGGAGTTCGACGAAGATCTCCTCACCCTGCGGGACGACTGGGTGGACACGGTCAAGGCGGGAAGCCTGCGGTACCGACTGCTCGCAGCCCAGGTGGAACAATCCGCGGGTATCGCGGATCCGGTGGCACTGCTCGGTCTCTTCGGTGCGCGAGAGCGCTACCGCCGCATGGGTGGAAGGCCCGCGCCGTTCGTGCCGGGAGAACAGCACGATGCCCTCGCCTGCAAGCGACTGCTGGCCACGCTGCTGTCGGACGCGCCGCTGCCCGAAACCGACGAGCAGGTACTGGCAATAGTCGACCGATCGCTGCGTGAGGGGCCGAACGGGGGCGGCGACCCAGCGCCCCAGCCGCATAGCACCCCCCACGAACCCGCAAAGCCGACATCATCCGGTAGCCGCGTCGACCCCGTCGCCATCCACCTCGGCGATAGCGATGAGTCCAAGCGAACGACAGCCTCGTCCACAGGGCCGAGCCGGACCACCTACGAGACGGTGCCACTGCCGGAATCCCTGCTCGAGCCCGCGGACGACATCGAACTGGTGTGGCCTGAGGTGGATTCGCGCGGCTGGTTCGTGGTGCCCGGGACGGGGCCCGATAAGCAGCCTTATCACACCAGCGACCCCGAAATCGGCGATCCTTTCATCCTGCTGGCCCACGGAAAGTTCGTCACCGCCGACGCCTCGCACGAGGATCTGCTCAGCGCACTCCTCGCGCAGGGCGTATCGCTGGACGAGATCAGTGGTTTCGGATGGTGGCGGATCAGCGGCCGGGTGAAGGGCCTCGACGCGTTCAGCCAAGGTTTCGAGGAATGGAACGGGGATCCGATGAACCCCGCGCAGATCCTCGACGCCTTGGAGAACAGCGGAGCCGATCTCAGCGGGTGTGAATTCGACGCACAGTTCGGTTCCGAGCACCAGGGACTGATGTGGCGAGGCGCGGCAGCCGAGATGCCTGTCGGACAGATACTCAGCCACGAAGGCGACGCATACAAGCTGCTGTCCGGCTACGCGTCCGCCGAAGACGGCGCGGGGAACCGCGTGATCTTCTGGACCGACCTTGTCGCCTGGGAATCGACCGCCGAGGGCCAGTCGTTCACCATCCGGGTCAACGCGGCACGAAGTGAATTTGCCGAGGGCACGATCACCGTGCGCGCAGACGGTGGCTCTGTCGAAGCGCATTACACCGCCGTCCGGTTCGGACAGGATCGAACGCGAGCATCTCTCGCGTGGTCGGCCGTGCACGACCAACTCACCTCCTGGCTCACCGATTCCGGCGCGTCTTGGGCGATGGGCAGCGAAACGGCGCCGACCGAGGACATTTTCGTCGCGGCCGACCGGCCCGCGACGGTGGCGGAGTCGGCCCAACGGTCCGAGCGAATCATTCGTGCCGAGCCCGAGGGCGAATACAACCAGAACGCGGCGTCGGAAGCCGCGTCCTGGCTGGCCGAACAGCTCGGCGGCTGGCCCGCCGAACAAGTCAGCCTCGGGTGCGCCGAACTCACGGCCATGGTGACCGACGCCGCCGAACACCGCCGCGGCAGAGTCCACCTCATGGCGGAGACAACGGATGACCGGCTGCGCGTGACGCTGCTCGACACGCACGCCGCCTCGGTGCCGCGGAACGCGCGAGGCGGTATCCCGACCCGCTCCGGTCTCGCTGTCCTCCCCGGGCCAGCTGCCGCAGTGGATGCTTCGACGCCGATGCGCTCCGGCATCGAGCTGTTCAAACGCCATGAGGACGGCTGGCACCAAGCCGTATGGTTCGAACTGCGCAAGCCTCACCCGGACCAGAACACAGGGCTGGCCGAGGCACTGCAATCGGCGGACGAAACTCTCGGCCCAATCCCGGATATCACCCAGGCGGGACGACCAGGCCGCAAACCCGCTACGCCGCAGCCACGGACCGGAGCCGAGAACCTCAGCTCAGCGGAATCCGACAGCCTTTCCGGCCCGGAACAGAACCGGTCCACACCGACGAACAACCGACCGGTCGGCAACCGCATCGACCCAGTCGCAATCGACCTGCTCCCCGAGCCACAGCCGAACGACCCGGCGGTCGACGGGCATCGAGCCGACGCGAATGCACTCCGAGCGAGGCTGGAGTGGTTCCGGAGGAATGCCGTCGAAGGCGATGCGGCCCTCGCGCGCATCCGGAACGGCATGGGCCGGGCGCATTTGGCACATGACCCGACGGGAAATCGCGCGGACGAGATCATCGACGCGTTCCGGGAATACACCAAATTCGCCGGGCCCAACATGCCACTACGCGCAATGGGCCGAAACCTTACTCCGCATCAGCGAATCGAACTAGCACGACGGGAGGTGACTCGGGAGGAGGTCCTCGCGGCCGGAGCAAGCCTCGGCTGGCCGGAAGCTCGGTTCCGAGAAGAAGCCGACATCATTGCCGCCCAGATCAACCGGATGGACTGGGCATTCCGGAACGCCCTTCCATCCACCGGACCGGTCACGATGATTCGAAAGCTGGACGATCTCGTGCGGGTCTTCGGTCGCACCGACAACTTGCTCGGTCACCGATCGACCGACTCCGGTTACACGTCGCTTTCACTGTCGGATGAGGTGTTCGCGGACCAGGATGTCGAGGTCGTCGTCTACGCGGATGCCGGATCGGCGCTGATCGCCGTGGAGTCGGTTTCGGCAATGGACACCGCGGACGAGAGTGAGTACCGCGAACGAGAAATCATCGCCCCACGGGGATCGACTCTCGTATTGCTCACCGAGCCGACCGAAGTCGACGGCAAAATAAGACTCGAAGCCGAACTCGTCACCGGGTTCCATAAGGATGCGCCCCAACCACGCCCGTATCCGACGGAATTCCCGCCCGCCACAGTCGAACCAACTCCCTACTCCCGCTGGGCCTTCGGCACCGCCGAGCGCGAGGAAGGATCAACGCTTCCAGCTGATCCACACCCCACCCGACCGGAGAACGAGCACGCGGCGCGCGCAATCGCCGCACTGCGCCATCAGTTCGGCGAGCACGCGACACTGCGGTCGCTGGTCGAGCGCGTCGACCCCGATGAGGTAGTCGATGCCGCCCGAGCACGCGCCAGAAGGAATGCGCACTGGTGGTTCTCGCTGTCCACCGAACAGCGGGCGGGGATGGTGGCGGTACACCCCGCCCTGATCGGCAATACCGACGGCATCCCGTACACCGTGCGCGATTACGCCAATCGCCGGTCGATCACCCGGCAGCTCACGCAGCTGCGCCGGATCATCGGGCACCGCGGACTCACCGCCGCCGAGAAGGCGCATCTGCTCAACCTGGAGACCACCCGGGATCAACTGGCCGAAATCGAACGCCGCGTCGAGGACTTCGGGTCGCCGCCGGTGCAACTGCTCGCCTACGACGCCGAGAAATACGACGGCAACGGCCGGATCTCCGTCTCCATCGGAGACGCCGATGAAGCGACGAACGTCACCCGCCATGTCGGCGGCTTCGGGACCACGCTGCGGTCACTGCTGTACCGATACGGGTTCGCGGGTGCGCAATACGAGATGACCTCACGGTATGCACCCGATGAGACCGTGGCGGCCATCATCGATATCGGCTACGAACATCCGACCAAACTGCTGAAGGGAACGGTGCCGGTTCTCCCGTTCGATCCCCTCTATCACCGGTTCGCGGAAGTCGGTGGCTATGTCGTAGCGCGAGATACCGTGTCCTACAACAGCACTCGCGAGGCTTTGGCCGAGCATCGGGGCACAGCGCTGCCGCGGTTGCACACTCTCCTCGGACACAGCTACGGCTCCACGACCGTGTGCTACGCGGGCCGGGACGCCCGGCTGGCCGGCGAGATCGACCAGGTGGTTCTGACGGCCTCCCCGGGCGCGGGTCCGATGACTCGGGCTACCGACTTCGGTATCGGGGCCGAGAACGTCTACGTGCTGACGGCGACCCGTGATCCCATCGCCTGGCTCGGCGCCACCGCTCCCGACCGGCGCGGCCGATTCCTCAACCGCGGTCTGGGACCGGATCCGGCCGGCGAGTCCTGGGGAGCGGTGCGGGTCACCGCGGAGCCACCGAAGACACCGGAGTTCCGCAAGCGCACGCAGGTCCATCAGGGTTACAACTCGTATGCCGATATCGAGGCCCGGGTGCCGACCGAGTCGCTGGACAATATTGGCCTGATCACCGCGGGTCGTGGCGCCGAGGCCACCCGAGCCGAACATCGACCGGCCCGAGGGGGCCGCGGTCCGGCGCTTCATTTCACCGATCCGGAACGCGGTCGGGCCGCCCGCACCCGCGCACTGAACGATGGCTTCGCTCCGGCGGAGGCCGCCGAAATCGAGCAGCTCATCGCCGAACTGCTGACCTACCGCGACAAGGACGGCAATCGTCCGTTCGCCTACCTCGAGAACATGCCGATTCCCAGCGCCACCGAACCATCCGGGCCTGATTGGGTCGCCAACCGCAGCGAGTGGTTCCGGGCGCTGCGCGAGGGCGACCGCGCCACGCTGCGAACCGTTGAACTCACCGCCAAGGATGCCTTCGAACTGAAGCGCTTGCTGCGACGCTCCCCCATCTACCTGACACTCGCGCTGGTCGTCGCAACCGGTTTGAAAGCCGAACAGCTACTGGGTATTTCCGACCGCGGACCGCTGTTGTTCAAACAGGAGAAGAGGATACAGGGGAACGAGACGATCACCGTCTGGAAGTTCCGGACCATGCCGGAGGACGAGCCGGAAGGACCCACCAGCAGCGCCGCCGTCGACCGGGCCATGCCGTTCCAGCGGTACCTGCGTGACACATCGCTCGATGAGCTGCCGCAACTGCTGTCGATCGCGACGGGAACCATGTCCTACCTGGCGGGCAGACCGATGCTCGACGGCGACCGTGTCCAGATGCGGAAAGTACTCACACCCGAGGAATACGAATTCTGGGAGCAGCACCGCAAGAACGACCTGTGGTCGGCACTGCACTTCCCCGGCTGCCGCGGTTTCGACCGCGAGTCGCCGGAGTATCTGCGCACCAGATATCTCGCGGCCCGACTCTATTCGATGATCGGAAGCCGGTCGGTCGACGAGTACATGCTCGAGGTGATCGACCAGTACCTGCTCGGCATAGTTGGCAGCCAGGGCCGAGTACTGATCCAGAAGCTCGCCGCCCACCTGCATGGCCGTTTCCTCTCCAGCCCCGGTGCGAGTACGGAGACGACCGATGTCGCAGCACAACCGTCGCTCGACGCCGAACCCACGCAATCCCCCGATGGTGACACCGATCGACCGGCCGTGGACAGCGGCGCGGCGCAACCGTCACCCACCCCGGTGGAGCCCGCGCCCGACGACCCGCTGCTCGAGCGGATCCGCGGCATCAACCCACTGCACAACCGGGACATCAGCGCCGAGTGCACCCTCGCCGCCGACCTCCGGCTCAGCGGGCGACCCGACATCGTCGCCGAACCGTCGGAAACAGGACGAGTACCCGGTGACGACAGTCGATCCCACGTCCGGTTCATCCAGGCCCACTACGACACGACGTTCCAGCACGTCGAGAGCTGGACCGAGCTCGAACAGCAACTCCTCGACGCCGGCCACCTGGCACGCGGCATCATCGCCTACCGCCATCAACCCTTCGGAGGTTCGCAAGGCCACACCGTCAACGTCGTCAACTACCACGGCAGCATCCGCTACGTCGACGGGCAATCCGGCCGAGACGTCACCAAGAGCATCCACGCACTGACCAACCGACTCACGGTACCCGCGAGCCACCGCAACCGACCTCCGGATATCGACGCCCACTTCCTCCGCACCGACGGCCACTACACCGGATCCCGCCCCGGCGCACCGGGTGTAGCGAGGCCCGTCCCTGGCCCGCCCACGGTTGATGAGCCCGCCCGCGGGCCTGGGGACTCCGACCGGGACCCGCAAAGTTCGCCGGAATCCGGAATTTTCCCAGGCACGTCGAGCACCCGCGGTAACACAAAAACCCCCGGCAACAGCGTCGACTCCGTCGCGATCGACCTCGACGACGAAGACGCCGAGGACGATAATTCTGCCGAAGGTCCGCAGGCCGACACTCCTGTGCATCCGCTCGACGGCGCTCAGGTGGTACGGCTGATCCTCGACGGCCCGTCGGTACCCGTGCAATGGCAACCGGCCGCGCAGCTGCCGGACAGTGTGCTGCTCGCCGCGGCCGTCGAGCAGGATGTCGACCTGGACGCGATCCGTCGGAGGTGGGAAGAGCTCCAGGAGGAGTATCCGGAATCGGGGTGGCGTATCGGCGGAGGGCTGTTGTTCCGTGGCGACACACGTCCGCGCAGCGACCTGTGGGCGGACGGGTTCGTCCCGCTGTCACAGCGCGACGGCAGGGTTGTCTACACGACGGTGCGGGTGAATCGAGCCGCCGATTACGGCGAATCGGTGCTGGTGGACGACGAGATCTCGGAGTGGACCCTCGTCCATCAGATCTACGTCGTCGACGCGCCCGGCGGATTCGGAGTGGTGGACGAGAACGGCGGTGTCGTCTCCGTGCACTGGCCGGGAGGCCTGCGTAGCGATCGCGTCATGGGCTGTTTCGAGATCCCCGCGCAGATTTGGCGGGGCAATTTCGCCGCACTTGCCGACGAATTACCGCAGTATTGGCGCCCCAACCCCGGATACTTGCCGGACGGCCCCACCGATACTGGGACGACTCCCGGCACCCCCCAGGACCCCGTCGCGATCGACCTCGGCCCCTACGACGACGACGCCGAGGGCCGCGATGTCGTCGTTCCCGGGCACGCCACCGGTACCCCGGCGGGGGTTGCCGAGCTGGTGGGCGAGGATCTGTCGTTTCGCGGCGATGTCGCCGAACAGCTTTTCGCACAGCACATCCCGGAGGGCGAGCCGCCGGTGACGACGACTCGCGCCGCCTGGGAGCGGGATGTCCGCCGTGCGGTGCGCGGTGCGGAGGCGAGGCTCGCGGGCCTACGCCCCGGCCCGGGGACGGAATCGGGATCGGGCTTGCTCGGCCTGCCGCCGTTGTCCGAGATGTTCTGGTCACGAGAAGATCCGGAGGACGACGGCGCGCAGCCTGTCGGCCTGCACAGCCCGCCGATACTCGACGGCCTCGTCCGGGACAGCGCACAGGCGGGATCGCATGAGAATCACACCGCATTCGGCCCACCCGCCTGGGTGTACGCGGCATTCGCCGTCCGCAATCCCTGGCCGCCCGAGGTACGGCCGCAGGTGCTCAACTGGTGCATGCAGCAGATTCGGCAACGGCACTACGGCGCCGGGGAAGCCGACTTCCACCGCTACCTCGCGGTCGAAGCACGAATCGCGGCCATCCGCCAGGCACTCCAGGCGCCCACGGACATCGCTACCGACCCGGGCCGGTACACCGATCTGGTGTCGGCGTTTTCCACGAACCTCACCTTCGTGCGCCGCGAAGCGGCCATCGGCCGGGCCCTCCTGAATCGTGGGAAGCTCAGCGCCGGGTCCGAGTACGTGGCCGGCCTGCGTCGGGAAACGGAACATCGACCGGTACCCGAGGACGAAGGTCAGCGTGTGCTCGAAGCCTTCACGAGGCACCTGTCCCGGGGAGGGCCGTCGAACCTCGACGCCTATATGACACCGGCACTCGATGAGCCGCTCCCACCGCGGCTCGGGTCTTCGATTCGAAGATTGCTGGAGAACCGACGGCAGGTCGAGTTGAGCATCGCTATCCAGCCTCCGGCGACACAGACACAGCGCAGAACACACAGACTGAACGTGACTGGCGCCGCCTACGAGCCGGACCCCGCCCGCGAGGGGGCGGTACGCCTCCGCATGCGCGCCGCGGTGATGATCGATCAAGCTGAATTCGGCGATACAGACCTGATTTTCGAGCTCGATGCCTCCGGAATCGTCACGGCTTACGTCGAGCCCGGCCCGGCCGGCGACTTCCTACCGGAGTATCGGTCCGCTCGGGGCGGCACAGGACGAGGGTCGTTCCTCGACTTGGTTCGGCACTTCGTGCGCGGCATCGGCGCCGATGTGCTGCGGGTGAAGGTAGCCGACGACGCGGGCGCCGCGGAACTGTCCGGTCGCGACCTGCTGTCGCGCGCGGGCCTCGCACCGGTCGAGAACGCGCCGCAGTGGCTGAGCGAACGCTGTGCACCACCGGCGGTCGCGGCCGAGCCCGCCCCTTCGGGCCTGGACCGACGACTCACTCGCGAGCAGGTGCTCGGATTGATGGAACAGGTCCGCGTGACCTCGCCGCACGAGTCCGAAAACCAATGCGGTGTCTGGCATCTGCCGCTGCCCGCCGGACCGGGCGCGACCTCGGCACCGATGGTGACGGTCCGGGTGTACCTGGACGAGGCGGAGCGTTTGGGCTTCGATCTCGACTCGCTGGCCGTGCCGGCGGCGGAAGCGTCGGACCTGTTCCACCAGGCCGGGGTGCGCGGCCCGCGGCTGCTCTATGACTCCGAATCGTCGCCGATGGCACTGGATTTCAAGACCCGCGTGACGATTCACGAGCACATCGCGGGCGATGAAGTCCTGCCGGACGAGGGTTGGGACCGCACAACCGAGGACGTCTTCCTCGAGTTGTCTCGACTACACGGCCTGTCCTCCACTCCCCACACGAAGCATCTATGGGACCGGGAGCAAGAACACCGGGTGCTGGCACTGGAGCACGGCGACTTCGACCACAGGCTGGACACGCTGATCGGCGGCGTCCCGCTCTTCGTCTTGTGGCAGCCGACGCTCCTCAACGAGGGCAGCGAGCTGATGGGCTTCACGCACGGCAACCCGATCCGCCGCAAGATGCGGCGCGGCGCCGACGGCCGCATCGGGTTCACCGATTCGAAACTCGCGCAATACGCGCCGATCGCATGGGATTGGGCCCGGTATTACCTCGTGAACGACTGGGCCGACGACGCCGAACGACGTGCTGTGCACTCCGAAATCCGCACGATTCTGCAATACCGATACGGAGACGGTGTCGGTGACGAACTGGTAGCGGACTTCGAGCGCTACGTGCTGCTGGAGGCACGCAAGTCGATCATCGGCGACGCCTACCGGCTACCCAAGAAGATCGCCACCGGATTCGCGACCATCGAGGAGGTGCTTCCGGACTTCTACCGGAACGTCGCCCTCATCCGCCGCGCTGCCGGGCAGGACCCAATCTCCGAGGAAGCGGTTCACGATCTGCTGGCGGAATGGGCGCTACGTGAGCTGGAACTGCTGGACACGTCCGCCGCCGCGACGACTGCCTGGGAGATTCCGCCGGCTCACGCGACGGAACCACGCCGGTGGATGCGGCGGTTGCTGAACGCGGCCGACAGGGAGCTCGGTGCCGGTCACCACGATGTGGACAAGTCGGCGGCACTGGCCGCCGTCCAACGCTGGGACGGACCGCGACGGCTGGAGCCGGTCAGGCTGCGGTGGCTGGGCTCCCCGGAGGGCTTCCTCACCGCCGTCGTCACGGCTGCGGTCGTGGAAGGCACACGCATCAGCGGCGAGGTCTATTTCACCTTTGTCACGGATGCCTCCGGCCGGATGGTCGCAGATTGCGTCGGCGACGTGGAAGCCCAGAAGGTCGAACCTCTCGTGCTCGACTTCGTTCGTGACGCGGGCGCGGACCGGCTCCGGGTGACGTTGATCAGCGACTGGGCGGCGGCGGCTCGGGCCGGATTCGACTTGAACAGGGAGCATCCCGGTGAGAGAGAAGCAATCCGCGAGGCCTTGTGCGACGCCATAGACGACCTCGAACAGCGCGTGCCGACCGTCCCGCCCGGCGTCGCAGAAATAGGCCGAAGGTTGCGAGCAGGTGACCTCCCTACGCTGAGGGAACTGTGGGATGCCGGGCTGGTCGACGCCGGTGTTCCGCTCGAGGAGATCCTCGTACCGTGGGCCGCGTGCATCGACATGGCCGACGCACCTACTGCCGCGGATATCGAATGGAGCCAACCCGAAGCGCGGCCGGTCGTAGCCATCCCCACGGACCCGCCCGCACAGGAAACGTTGCTGGACAACATCAAACGAGAAGGCCGCGGCACCCTGGACTCGAAGGTTGCCGCCAGGCAGATCCTGCGGGCCCGACTCCGAGCACCCGACTACGAGGGAAACAACAAGCGGGCGTGGCGTTATCGAGACGACAACGGCAACCGGATAGTCGTGCACCAGGTACTGCCGACGACCACAGGTGAAAAAGACCTCACCCGCAATCCCGATCCGTCGCATCGGAATGTCCGCTGGTTCCATTGGCTTCTGTTCGATGCACCCGATGCCGTGCAGCTTGCCGGAACTGTGACCGATGTTCCCGCACGGGTATACCGGTGGCGCGATTACTACGTGGAGGAGTATGCCGACGGACGCACCCCGGAGCCGGATGATCCGAACTGGGATCTGATCTTGAACAAGATGTTCGAGGCGAAGCGACGTCTGCTGGATATGCGGCTACCCCCGCATCTGCAGGTGCGGCCTGTGACCGAACACCTCCACCTCTACCTGGATCAGCAGCGCCGCAACTACCGTCGCCGCGCGCCCTGGCTGGATCGGCTGTTCCGCCTCGCCCCGCATCAGGCCTGGTCGCCGGATACCGACGACGCGATTTGGCGGCCGAGCCTCAATCACAACGACATGACGCTCAGCAACCTGCGAATCGACGACGAGAACGACACCGCGACGCTGATCGATTGGGACAATGCCGCCGTCACCCACCCGCTGTGGGATTACGTGACGATGCTGTGGTCGAACTGGCCGCCGGAGATCTCCGAACAGGTCGAGAACAAGATCAGAACCGAGGTTCGCGACCTCGAGGCCAACGGGCTGGTCGGACCGGGCGCCGAAGCGGAACTGGATCGGCTGCTGACAATGGGTTGCCTCGACTCGCTCTACGCCGATTCGCGCAATTTCGTCCAGCAGATCGCGGAGGATGCCGGCAAGGCCGACCGGCTCACCGGACGGTTCTACTCCGACTATCGACGGCTGTGCCGCCTGCGCGGATGGGAGCCGGAGTCGCCGAATGTCGTTCGCACGCTGATGCTGGAAGCAGTGAACGAGGTGTGCACGAGGCAGGGGCTGCCGACGCTGCCGAATGAGCCTGCGGCGCAGCCGATCCGGCAGGCACCATCATCCGCGGAACGTCCGGAGGCCGTCGCGCCCACGGCACGTCCGCATCCGGCTCTGCCGGCCGCCGAGGTCGCAGGCGACACCGAACTCCTGGCTGTCGTGAACGGTCTGCTGGATCGACGGTACGGTCCTCGCGACTACGCCGTGACACCGACCGCCGCACGGTACACCGACAACGCCGGGAATCGGTGCTTGACCGTATCAGCCACCATTGTCGCCGGGGGCACGTGGCGCGTCGGCGAATCGGGCGACATGCGTTTCCATGTCAGCCAGGGCGGAGCCGCCGAGGGCCTACCGGGCGTCGATGAAGCGGGCGATATGCGTTTCCATGTTCGCCGAGACGAAAATGGCCGGGTCACGGTGACTTTCGACCACCTGGTGGTCGACCCGGCCTTCGCGGGCGGACACTTCGCGCAGCACTTCGTTCCGCAACTGCGCCAGTGTGTCGGCACGGATGGCCGGGTCATCGTGCCCGTCAACGGCCCGACCGGCTTCACGATTGCGGCACAGCACGGTCTTCGGCTGGATTCCGATCCGGACCATCTGGCCGAATCGCGGGAGAGCACGGCGCACCTGCTGAGCACCGACCCGCGGGAACTCATCGCCGACCCGATGCTCGACCGGTTCGACCGGCCCGCCGAGGCACGACCGACCTTCACGGAGCTGGCCGCGTATCTCGAGCCGTCATCACAGCAGTGGCCGCAGGACCGCAGGTGGTGGGGCGTGCTGGACAGTGCGTCCACGGACGTTTCCGATCCACTCCCCGGTGCGGCTCCGCGACCGACAGCCCGGATGGCGTCCATCGGTGCCGAGACCGAGGATCCCGCGTTGACCGGAACCGACATCGAACTTCTCACCACGCTGTTCCGCAACCGAGCCCACTTCGCCGGGAATCATCACGGGGTCTGGATCTTCGAGCTGAACGGCAGGAAGGTTGTCATCCGGGCGTCGATCAATACGCCGAATCCCAATTTCGATCCCCGGATCGGCCTCACGTTCGGGGAATCCGCCGCGGTCCAGCTGTGCCGGAAGGCCGGTGTCCGGGTACCGGCGCTGTATCACGTCGGTGCCCAGGAGTCCTATCCCGAGCATTACCTGTTCCACGAGTACCTCGACGGGGAACACCCCACACCGGATGATCCGTGGCAAGACGTCGCGGAGACCGTGTTCCCGGCGCTCGATCGCCTGCACGCCTTGCACGCCGAGCACTGGGCCGAGGCCGAACCCGAGCAACAAGTACCCACCACCCGCGTCGAATGGGAGCAGCGACTGGTTCGCGAGGTGGCACGGATCCCCCTGGAGTTCGACACCGATGATCGGCTGCACGGCGAACTGGGTCTGCCCGGCCTGTACGAGATCTTCGCCGTGCGGCCCGCGACGAACGACGATATCCAGCTCGGTGTACTGCACGGCGATCCGACCTTCCTCAATATGAAGCTGGGCCCCGATGGGGCCGGGCTGCTCGACCTGGAACTGACCCAGCCGGGATCGCCGGTGTGGGATTACGTGGCGTTCGCGACAAGGAACCCGTGGCGTACCCCCACCGTCCGGAACAAGGTCATGAACTGGTGCCGGGCGCGGCTGCGGCGCGACCACGGCGCGGACGCTGCTGCGGACTTCGACCGATATCTGGTGCTGGAAGCATGGAAATCCGTTGCCGGAGACAGCTTCCGGTTGCCGCTGCTGATCGCCCGCGACCCGAGTTTCCTCGCCGACGCGACGGATGCGTTGCACCGCAACCTGAAGGTCGTGTTCGCGGCCGCGGGTCGACGGGCACCGGATGAGACCCAGGTGCGTAGCCTCTTGCAGCGATGGTCTCGCCAATTCGTACGGCAACGCGAAAACCACCTGACGGCGTCGGATTCGGCTACCGACCGATCGGCAGCCGTCGAACCGGTTACCCAGGCGACGGATCCGGACACGTCCTGGCTGCCGCGGCTGTCGGTGCGCGAGTTGCTGATGCGGGCCACGATCGGGCACGACCGCGCCGCAGCGGAGGCCGGCCTGTCCGAAGCCATCGCCACCCTGCGGTGTGCCGACGGACCTGCCAGGCTGGAAGCTCTCGCGGCGGAATACGAGCCGCTCGATGACGCTGACCCGGGCGTGGTGAGCCGCATTCGGCTGCGCACCGTGCTGATGGACGGCACCCGCGAATACGGCGAAGTCACTGTGCGTTTCGACCTCGACGAGTACGGACGAGTCACCGCACGTCCGGAACCCATCGGCGCCGACCTCGATCGCCTCGCCGCCGACTACGGCGGCCCGTACCTCCTCGGACCGGCCGAAGACCTGGCCCGGCGGATGGGCGCCGATGCGATCGAGGTCGAGGTTTCGCGCAAAGACGGCGTCCGAGCGGCGCGGTGCGGTTACAGCTGGGTCGCCGAGCCCGGCGGGCAGGCCGGGCCGAGTGCGTGGTTCGCCCGGCGATGGGCGTACAAGGACCTCACCGATCCGGCGCTGCCGACCACCCCGATCACATTCCGCCCTGCCCTGCGCCGCCCGCAGGGCACCGATTACCTGCTCGACATCGCCGAACCGGTCCACGACGGCGGCTTGCAGCTCGACGATGCGGCCCGCATGCTGATCACCGTCGTGACGAATTCCCCCGATGTCGCCGGCCATTACACGGAGGTCTGGTGCGTCACCGACGGCGGCGGAAAGCCGGTGAAGGTGCGGCGCATCGTCGCCACGCCTGGAGACAAGGATCTGGCCGCCAATCCCACGCATCCGAAACTGCTCGCCGGAGACCGGCTCGTCGACCAGGTCGCCCTGGACGACGAACGCGCGGAAGGTCTGGCCCGGCAGGCAGGTGTCGACGTACCGACGACGATGGCCCACTCCGACGACTACTCGTTCCGCGAAATGGGCCCCGGCCGCGTCCCCACGACCGGTGACCCGGACTGGCCACGGACTTTGCGCGCCCTGCTCCGACAGTTGCGGCGGTTGCAGGCGGTCGAGCTGCCCGACGATCTGTCGGTCCGCACCGTAGCCGACCAGGAACAGCTGTACCTGAGCATGCAGCGGATCAAGCAGGAACAATCTCATCCGTTCCTGCACAGCATGCGAGTACCGCTGCCGCACGAGATCTGGGTGCCGGGCGACACCACCTGGACGGCCGGGCTGAGCCACGGCAACGCCACCTTCCGCAACCTGTGGGTCCGGCCCGACGGCGAAGTACGCCTCGACAACTGGAATCTCACCGGCGTCCGGCACCGGTTGTGGGACTACGTGACCGTCTTCTGGAACTCATGGCCGCCGGAGGCCCTGGCCCGGGTGACGATCATGGTGGAGGACGAAATTCGCGACCAGCACGGTGAATCCGGAGTTCGGGAGTTCCAGCGGCTGCGCGCCATGGCCGCCCTCGACTCGCTGTACACCGACTCCCGATACTTCGTGCGCAAGATCAGCATCGACCCCGCCACAGCCGGCCCCCTGACACGTCGCTTCTACTCCGACTACCTCGCCCTGTGGAGCTACGCCGAGACGACCGGGCAGTGGCCGTCACGGGGAACGCAACTGACCTATCAGCAGGTCCGCGACCTCATGCTGCATGCAGCCGACCCGAGCCGGCCCCGCCCCGACCTGCCCAGCACCGGTCTCGACACCACAACGCACTCGACTCGGCGGACCACCGTCGCACCGGACCCGAATCTGTCGGAGGTGCCGGCCATACCGGATCTGCTCGCCGAACCCCCGGCCGAAAGCGAGTTGCTACCGAGATTGTCCGGCCTGCAACGGGAGTACGGCCTCGAGCTCGAGCTCCGGCTGACCCGTGTCAACTATCTGCGCGCCGACGACGAGTCCATCTCCGGGATACGGATCCGCGGCGTGTTCGTCAGCCGTGGCGAGAATCCGGCCGAGGCGGGCGATCTGGATCTCTCCATCGAGTTCGACGAAAACGGCTGGCTCACCGCACGATTCGACAAGCTGTGGATAGAACCGTGGCAAGCCCACACCAGAGCCGGTGACCAGGTCGTCTCCCCACTCCGCGCTTACCTCCGTCGGTCCGAGGTGGAAGATGTGACCTTCACGGTGCACGGTCGCCGCGGGGCTCGCGCCGCGATCAGGCACGACCTCGACTGGAACGGCGTCACCGATCCCGACCATCTCGCCGCAGGCATGCGGGCGCTGAGCAGCCGCATCCGTGCGGATCTCGCCCTGGAACCGGACGCTGTGATCACCCGGGAGTTGCGACAACTCCTCGACGAACTGGATTACCCACCCAACGACGCCTCACCGAACGACCGCTACCCCACCCTCGCCGAAATCGACCGCCACCTGCCGAGGGGAATGCACGCGGCCGACTTCTTGAAGGGATTCCACTGGATCGGCCACACCACGCCGTGAGAGCTGTCAGGGTTGCCCCGGCTCCTCGCCCGGTCGTGCTACGAGGGTTTCCACGAGGGCCGAGGCTATGGCCGCCACAGCGCGATCCTCATCGCAGGACAGTTGCCGCAGGGTATCCAGCGCGATGGTCCCCGGCATTTCAGCGAGCGCCTGGGTCAGTCGGATTCGCACCGCCGAGTCCGCCGCATATGCGGTGAGCTGTTCCACCAGCGCACTGATGATCCGATCCGCCCACTCCGCGTCCTGCGCCAGCGTTCCCAAGAGTTCGGCCGCCTCGACGTCGTTCGGGCCTTCGACCACCGTGTCGACAAGCGCGGGCACGGCCCGGGTCACGCCGCGCCCACCCAGGGCGAGAGCAGCGTGTCTGCGGACCGTCGTGTCCGGGTCCTCGAGGGCGTCCGTGAGCGCCGCGGTCGCCTCGTCGCCCGGCAGCTCGGCGAGCGCGAGGACCGCGCGCCGCCGGACGTCGACGTCCTCGGAGCCCAGGCCGGACGCCACGCTCGCCACCCCGTCACCGCCGGCCCGTGCCAGCGCCCACCGCAAAGCCCCGGCCACATACGGATCGGATTCGGTGAGCAACGCCTCGGCCAGCAGTTCGGCAGGCACCGCTACGTCCTCGGCCGGCGCCAAGACGGCCTGCTGCCGCCGGGCGGGGCTCTGCGAACCGAGTCCGTGCAGCAGTTCGATGATGCGCAGGACGTCTTGCCAGCGGGAGGGCTCGGTGGAATCGACCGTACGAAGCCGCTCCAGGAGTTCTCGCTCCCGGTCCAGTCGTTCTCCGGTTTTCCGAATGAGGTCTCCGACCAGCGCGGACGGGGTGAATGCGGCATCATCGAGAGCGCGCCCGATCTGGCTCAGTGACAGCCCCAGGGAGCGCAGGCCCTCGACATGGAAGATCCGCCGGATGTCTTCCGGCGAGTATTCCCGGTAACCGCCCACGGTGCGGCCGGTCGGTCGGACCAGCCCGAGTGAGTCGTAGTGCCTGAGCATGCGGGCGCTCACTCCCGAGCGGCGCGCCACCTCACCGATCAGCACGCAGTCGTCTCCTCCCGATCCGGGCCGAGCGCGACGACCCGCCGTGCCTCGTCGACGGCGAGGTCGAATCCGGCGTCCGGATCGCGCAGGAGCCGCTCCGTGGCGCGCGCATGCGCCCGCACCGTTGGATCGGGATCAGCCATCGCGGTCCGGAGGACCGGCTCGACCACCTCCCCGAGCGCGACCAGAGCGCGGCTCAAGCTCAACCGTACCTCCCGGTCTCCCCGGCCGAATTGCCTGGCCAGCTCCGCGCCCAGCCATTCCGTCGCTTCGTGGGGCACGAGAACGACGGCAGCACGCCAGGCACTTCGCGCGACTTCAACGTCGGCATCCTGGAGCAACGAGCTCGTGATCGCCGGCCACGCGCTCGGATCGCCGATCTTGGACAACGTGTGCAACGCTTGGCTCCGGGCCTGCGCACGCTCGGAACGCACCTCCGTGAGCAGTCTCGGCACCGTGAGCTCCGCCGGGAGCCGAGTCAGGGCCCACGTGAGCATGTCGCGCACGAAGAAGTCCGGCTCGATCGCGGACCGCTCTACCAGCGCCTCGATGAAACCGGGTTCGGGATGCGTGCCTACCGCCAGCGCCGCCTGCAGCCGCGTCGACGAATTCGCGGCCGCCAATGCGTCGAGCAGCCGGGTGTGCTGTGTATTTCTGTGTGTCGAATTGATGGGGACCACCTCCGACAGCCAGTGAAAGCCTTCACACAGTGAGAAGGTCAAGCGAACTTCGGTGCGCTCGTCCACCTCTCCCCCGCGATGACCACGTGGTCGAGGAAGCGGAGGCCTACGGTGTGGGCGGCTTCGGTGAGGAGGGTTGTGGTGTGGCGGTCGTCGGGGCTGGGGGTGAGGTCGCCGGAAGGGTGGTTGTGCACAATGGCGAAGGCTCGGCCGTCGTGGCGAAGGACGGTGTTCAGGATTTCCCGGACGGGGACGGCGACCTGGTCGACAGCGCCTTCGGCGACGAAGACCTTCTGACGGAGGCGATTCTGGGCGTCGCAGATCAGGACGAGAAGACGCTCCACCCTGGCGCCCGCGAACAGCGGGAGGGCGGCGGCGGCCACGTCGGCGGGGCTGGTGAGTCGGATCGACGTGTCCGGCCTGCCACGTGCTCGTGCGCCGAGGTGGAAGGCGGCGATGATCGCGGCGGCCTTCGCGACGCCGATGCCCGCCCGGCGCGACAACTCCTCCGGCCGCGCGGACGCCAGCCCGGCGAGACCGCCGTGCTCGACCAGCAACTCCACCGCCAGGTCCAGCGCGCTCGCACCGCGCCTGCCCTGGCGTAACAGCAGAGCCAGCAACTCCGCATCGCTCAGCGCGTGCGGCCCGAGCGCCAGCAACCGTTCACGCGGCCGCTGCGTCACCGGCACGTCGACTAGAGAGACCGCCATGACTCCCACCCCTCGGTCACGCCAACAGTGCCA
Organism: Nocardia sp. NPDC003999; assembly: GCF_053604885.1. Classification (NCBI taxonomy): domain Bacteria; kingdom Bacillati; phylum Actinomycetota; class Actinomycetes; order Mycobacteriales; family Nocardiaceae; genus Nocardia; species Nocardia sp. NPDC003999. Next base: position 291,917 of record NZ_JBSGIB010000006.1, on the reverse strand, counting down.
GGGATTCTGCCAGGGGCCACCGACACTCAGGCCAGAACTCGACCGACCCTCACCTCACGCACCCCGTCAGCTCAGCAGCGGGACGCCGACCCGCGACACCCATATGCTGGCTGATATGCGGTTCGGCAACCGAGTCGGTCACGAACTGGGGAGTTGATGGGCGATGTGGTACCTGAAGGCGCAATGGCACCACGATTTCGACGACGAGCCGGTGGAGCTGTTCAGCGAGATCGGCGACGACGGTTTCGAGGTGCGCAAGGTCGAGGTGTTCCGGGACGGCCACCGCGACTGGGCCGATTCCGGTCGCGGCACAGGCACCACCGAACTCGGGCAGATCCCGGTTCCCACGCCGGACGAACTGAACGCCGAGACCGAGTTCACCGCACTCCAGATCGACGCCAGGGAGTTCGACGAGGTCTGGCAGCGCGCTCTGGACGAGCAACGGCCCGCCTCTCCCAGATAACCGAGAGACCGGCCGCGATACCGCTAGCGGTCCATCACCGCGACGTCCGGTAGCCCGACGAACGCCTTAGCGGCGAGCCGCTGCAGATTGTGCAGCTGGCGCTCGTGCACGACGATCCGGCGCAAGGCCTCGTTGACGGTGGCGTCACTGGTCGACGTGCCCATGATGGCGGCGGCCGCGGCGAGCAGGTCCTGGTCGAGATCGATCCGCACGGATTTCATGCGCCCTCCTTCATACTTTCGCCATCTTGCGGCATAACGCCCGTTCATGTCCGGCAAATCGAGAACTCGGCCTTGCGCAAATACCCTACGGGGGTATAGTTCCAGTCATGGAACACAGGCACCACCCGTCGGCCGAACACGTCTCGCACGCCGCACCCGCCGGACAACACAGCGCGCACCACGGCCCCGCTACCTGGCGGATGGCGGCGATGGCGACCCTGCACTGCCTCACCGGCTGCGCCATCGGCGAAATCCTCGGCATGGTGATCGGCACCGCGCTGGGCTGGAACAACACCTCGACGATGGTGCTGGCCATCGTGCTGGCGTTCGTGTTCGGCTATGCGTTGACCATGCGCGGCGTGCTGCGCGCGGGCCTCCCGTTGGCGGCCGCCGTCGGCACCGCGCTTGCCGCCGACACGGTGTCCATCACGGTGATGGAGATCGTGGACAACGCCGTGATCCTCGCCGTTCCCGGCGCGATGGACGCCCACTTGGACACGGTGCTGTTCTGGACCACCCTCGGCTTCGCCTTGGCGGTGGCCTTCGTGCTGACCACGCCGGTCAACAAGTGGATGATCGGACGCGGTAAAGGCCACGCGGTGGTGCATTCGTTGCACGGCGCGCACTGATCAGCACGCCGTCCGATCCCGGCCTTCGGTTGTCAGGATGGCCCCGGGAAAGCCCGTTCAGCTAGGCAGATTGCTCAGCTGAACGGGCTTTTGTTGTCGGCGGGTGCCTGCGGTGCTTGCATCGAGTCATGTTCAGCGAGGCGCAGTTGTACTCGCCGGTGACCCGCACCGGCGACGGCGACGTGACCGTGCACCTGAGCGATGAGCACCCCGGTGTGCACGATCCGGAATATCGGGCCCGGCGCAATGCCATCGCCGCGCTGGCACTGGACCATGCACCGGGAAAGCCGACACCCCACATCGCCTACACCGACGAGGAGCAGCAGGTGTGGCGGATCGTGTCGGCCGAACTCGCGCGCAAACATCGCACCTACGCCAGCGCGGAGGTGCTGACGGCCGCCGAAGCGCTGTCGTTGCCCACCGATCACATCCCGCAATTGGACGAGGTGTCCGCGGCGCTCGCCCCGCTGACCGGATTCCGGTACGCACCGGCCGCCGGACTGGTGCCGCTGCGACAGTTCTTCGGCTCCTTCGCCGATCGGATCTTCCACTCCACGCAGTACATCCGGCATCATTCCGCGCCGTTGTACACCCCGGAGCCGGATGCCATCCACGAGATCATCGGGCATGCCACCCAGATCGCCAGCCCGCGCTTCGCCGCGATCTACGCGACCGTCGGCGCGGCGGTGGCGCGCCTGAGCACCGATCGCGTGTTGAAATTCCTTGCCGACGTCTTCTGGTTCTCGATGGAATTCGGCGTCGTCCGGGAGCGCGGCGAGATTCGGTGCTACGGCGCGGGCCTGCTGTCGTCCTACGGCGAGATCGAGGAGTTCCGGCACGCCGAACTACGCCCGCTCGACATCGCCCGGATGGGTACCGCGACCTACGACATCACCCACTATCAGCCGACTCTCTACTGCGCGGACTCGATCGCCGAGATCGAGGACGTGATCGGCGGCTTCTTCGCGACCATGGACGACGACACGCCCGACCGTTTGCGGCAAGCCAGTCCGGCAGGCGCGTGATAGTACGGCCGGGGAACTTTCAGGACTCGCGCTTCGGCGCGAGCGGCATGCCCGCATCCAGGAAATCCAATGTGCGGGTGATGTTCTCGACGTTCAACGGCGTCATCGTCGCCATGCCGAGAGCCGCGCCCGCCATCGCGCCCGCTGCCACTCGCACCTCGAAATCGTCGGCGGCCCGGCCGAGATGATCGGCCAGCAGGCTCGCGATGAGGTCGATGCTGCGGATGATCTCCAGGCCGATGGCCGAGCGCAGCTCCGGCACGTGATAGAGCAGCGCCTGCCGCTCCTGCTCGAACGCCAGCTCGGCGGCGGCCAGATTGCCGAAGACCTCCAGCACCGCGTTACGAAATGCCGCCATCGGCCCGATGTCGCGCGGCTGACGCCGCAACGCCTCGATCATCGCCGGATCGAGGTCGTCGGCGAGCACCAGCTGTTCCTTGGTCGGGAAGTAGCGGAAGAAGGTGCTGGGCGAGACATCGGCGGCAGCGGCGATCTGTTCGATCGTCGTCTCGTTGTAACCCTGCTCGCGGAACAGCCGGAAGGCCTCGAGGCGAATCGTCCGGCGGGTCCGTTCCTTCTTCCGCTCGCGCAGACCCTGCGCCGTCCCGCTCGCGGGTAGCTCAACCGACATGGATCGATTCTGCCGCACCCGGCTCCGGCGCCCGTGCGGGTTGCCGTGTGCGCACCAAGGTCGCCGTGAGCACCGCCGCCAGCACGCATAGCGCGGCGCAGGCCCACAGCATCGCGCCCATGCCGCCGAGGAAGGCCACCTGCACCTGGTGCAGCATCGACGGATCGCCCAGCTTGCCCGCCGTGGCGACGCCCGCGTTCACGCCGTCGGAGATCGGTTCGCGGTTCAGCTCGCCCAGTTCCGACCGGTACCGAGTGGACAGCACGGTGCCGAGCACCGCGACGCCGATGGTGCCGCCTGCCTGGCGCAGCGCCTGCAACAGCGCGGAGCCGGACCCGGAGCGCTCGGCATCCAGATCGCCCATCGCCATGCCCATGGCCGCGGGCATCACCAGCCCCATACCGGCGCCGAGCAGCGTCAACCACAGGGCGGCGAAGCCGTAACCGCTGTCCACGGTGGTCAACGCCCCCAGTGCCAGCGAGCCGGCCAGCAGCGCGAATCCGGCGGCCACCACCACGCGCACGCCCAGTTTCGGCAGCGCTTTGTCGACCAGCCTGCTGCCGACCAGCAACCCGGCGATCAACGGAAGCAATCGCAGGCCGCTGCCGAGCGCGTCCACGCCGAGCACCGCTTGGAAGTACTGCGGAACGGTGAAGAACATGCCGAACATGGCGAAGTTCACCACGATCGAGAAGGCGGTCCCCCAGCGGAACCCGTCGGCGGCGTAGAGCCCGAGATCGACCAGCGGATGCGTGGTCCTGCGCTGCCAGAGCAGGAACGCGCCGAACAGCAGCACACCGGCCGCGATGATCGCCCAGGCCGGGCCGTCGCCCCAGCCTTTCTCGCCGATCCGGATGAAGCCGTAGGTGAGCCCCAGCATGCCCGCGGCGGACAGCGCGACGCCGGGCAGATCGATCCGGAAGTGCTGCGCGCTGCGCGATTCGGGCACCAACGCGGCGACGGCGCACGCACCGATCACGACCATCGGCACGTTGATCAGGAACACCGAACCCCACCAGAAGTTCCGCAGCAACCAACCTCCCACGATCGGGCCCAGCGGTAGGCCGATCGCGGTGGAGGTGATCCAGATGGTGAGCGCCCGCTGGAGTTCGGCCGGTTCGGGGAACATCGCGGGCAGCACCGACATCGACAGCGGCATCATCGCCGCGGCCGCGATGCCGAGCACGACGCGCGCCGCGACGAGCTCGCCGGGCGAGGTGGCCACGGCGCACGCGATGGACGCCACGCCGAACAGCACCAGCGCGGCGAGCAGGAACTTCTTGCGGCCGTAGCGATCGCCGAGCGCGCCCGCGGGCAGCATCACGGCGGCCAGCGCCAGCGTGTAGGCGCTGCTGAACCATTGCAGCGCGGCGGTATTCGCGTTCAGGTCGACGGCGAGCGTGGGCAGCGCCACGGTCAGCACGGTGACATCGAGCCCAATCGTCAGCATCGCCACGGCCAGCGCGCCGAGGGCGAGCCAGCGACGGGACGAGTCGTTCTTCATGACGCCTCCAGAAATGGTAGCTACATCTTTTTGATAGTAGCTCTCATTTAGTAGATACTGTCAATACCGTCGCGGGGATGAACTGCCCGATCACCGGACCGCTCGCTAGGCTCATCGGCGATGAAGATCACTCGCCGTGCCTTGCTCTGCTCAGGCGCCGTCCTCGCCGTCGCCGTGATCGGAGCGACGGCCGCGCCGTCCCTCGCAGCGCCGAGCACCACCACGCCGTTCACCACCCCGAACACCGACGGGTGCCCGCAGAAGACATCGCCGCCCGCACCGATCGACACTTCCGAGGTGCCCGCGCCCGGACAGCCGACCCCCACGCCGCTGCCGGTCCCTTCCCCGCCGATCGGGGGAACCCGCCTCGGCGAGTGCGGAGTCGTACTTCCCAAAGCCGCGCCGCCCGCTCCGCAGGACATTTCGGCGACGGCCTGGCTGGTGGCGGATCTGGATACCGGAGAGGTGCTGGCCGCGAAGGACCCGCACGGTCGCTACCGGCCCGCGAGCACGATCAAGGTGCTGCTGGCCACGCTGGCGCTGCGCACGCTGAATCTGGACAAGGTGGTCGTCGGCACGCAGGCCGACGCCGACGCCGACGGCACCCGGGTCGGCATCGGCCCCGGCGGCCGTTACACCAACCGACAGCTCATGCAGGCGTTGATCATGGCTTCGGGCAACGACGCGGCGCATGCCATCGCGGCGCAGCTCGGCGGCGACGCCGCGACCGTCGCGAAGATGAACGACCTGGCGAAGTCGTTGCGCGCCATGGATACTCGCACGGCCACTCCGTCCGGGCTGGACGGCCCGGGCATGAGCACCTCGGCCTACGACCTCGCCGTGCTGTTCCGCGAGGCCATGACGGTCCCGCTGTTCGCCGAGCTGATCCATACCGAGCAGGTCGACTTCCCCGGCTACCCCGCCGACCCTGCCGTTCCGGGCGACACCGACCGCCCCGGCTACCCGATCGGCAACGACAACCAGCTGCTCTACAACTACGACGGCGCCCTCGGCGGCAAGACCGGCTTCACCGATGACGCGCGCCAGACCTTCGTCGCCGCCGCCCAGCGGGGCGGCCGCAGGCTCGCCGTCACTCTCCTCAAGGCCGACGTGCGGCCGGTGCGCCCATGGGAGCAGGCGGCCCGCCTGCTCGACTACGGATTCGCGCTGCCCCGCGGCGCCTCGATCGGCAATCTGCCCGGCGCGGTGGTACCCCAGCGCGACCAGAGCGGAGCCACCCTCGCCGCGCCGCCCACATCGGGAAACGACCCGGCGATGTCCTCGTCGCCGGGCAGCGACCCGTCCGCCATGCCACACACCGGAGATCGCCGCACCGGCGCGCGCACCGTACTGATCATCGGCGGTGTCCTCGTGATCGCCGCGCTCGTCCTAGGGGCACGGCGGGCCACCCGGCGACGCTGAATCGATCACCGCCGGTCCGACCTGCGTAATCCGGAAAGAGTCAGGGCGGCAAGCGCGCCCGCGCCGAAGAAGGCGGCGCCCACCCCCATCGAGACGTCACGCGCACCGACCCGCGGCGCGATCACGGCCGGTCCGGGGGCGGGAATCTCGGCTTCCGGCTCGTTCTCCGCGGCGGTGGCGGCCCAGGCCGTGGCGAACAGGACGATGCGGTAGGTGACGTAACTGAACACCATCAGACCGATGATCGAGCCGAAGGTGGCGCCCGCCGGGCTGCTGAGCACCGATTGCAGGTAGATCGAGGCGACGATCTTGAACACCTCGAAGACCAGCGCGGCCAGACCGGCCGCCTTGGCGGCACTGGCCAGCGTCACCGGTTCCCGGGGCAACCGCGCGATGACCCAGGCGAACACCGCCCAGGAGGCGAGGAACCCGAGCGCGATCGACAACAGCGACAACAGCAGGTCCGCGCCCGGCAAATCGCCGAGGCCCAGATTGTCCAGCAGTTGACTGCCGAGCGAACTCGACGCCAAGGCCGACAAGCCCAGCGAGACCGTGAACGCGAGGCCGAGACCGACCAGCGCACCCAGATCGGAGAGCTTGGTCATCAGCCAGTTGCCGTCCGGAGACTTCTGGTCCCATTGCTCGGTGAGCGCGGCGCGCAAATTGGCCATCCAGCCGAGGCCGCTGTAGACGCCGGTGATCAGGCCCAGCGCGCCGACCGTGCGCCGGGAGTCGACCGCCTGCTCGATCAAATCGTTCAGCTGGGTGCCGAACGAGCCGGGAATGTTCTCGACGATCTTGGCCTGCAACTCCCCGAGCAGATCCGGATTGCTGGACAAGATCACGCCCGCGACCGCGAAAGCGATCATGAGCAGCGGAAACAACGACAGCACAGTGAAATACGTGATGCCCGCCGCGTAGTAGTCGCCCCGCTGCCGCTGATAGCGCCCCGCCGCGCGAACCAGATGGTCCAGCCACGGCTGCGCCTGGATCCGGCGTTGGATCCCGGCTTTGACATTGTCGATCACCTGCACCATTCGCCCCTTCGACCGAGAGACCTCACACCGGTGGTACCCGGTCGGGCGCGCGACAACCGCCCAGGCGAGCGGCCGCCTAGCGACTCAGCAAGCCCACCCGGTCGTAGACCTGCGCGAGGGTGTTGCCCGCGATCTCTCGCGCACGCTCGGCGCCGGCCGCGAGTACGCGGTCGAGTTCACCCTGATCCGACATGTACTCTTGCACCTTGGCCTGCAACGGCGTGACAAATTCGACCAGCGCGTCGGCCACGTCGGCTTTCAGCTCGCCGTAACCCTTACCCTCGAAATCCTTTTCCAAGGTGACGATCGGCGCACCGGTCAGCGAACTGAGGATCACCAACAGGTTGCTGACGCCCGGCTTGAGTTCCGGGTCGTAGCGGATCTCGCGTTCGGTGTCGGTGACCGCGGATTTCACCTTCTTTGCGGTGACCTTCGGGTCGTCGAGCAGGTTGATCAGACCCGCGTCGGTGGAGGCCGACTTGCTCATCTTCGCGGTCGGGTCCTGCAGGTCGTAGATCTTCGCCGTGCCCTTGACGATGTGCGCCTCCGGCACCACGAACGTCTTCTTGAACCGAGAGTTGAAGCGCTGGGCAAGGTTACGGGTCAGTTCCAAGTGCTGACGCTGGTCCTCGCCGACGGGCACCTGATGGGCGCGATAGAGCAGGATGTCCGCGGCCATCAGTATCGGGTAGGTGAACAGGCCTGCGGTCGCGTTCTCCGCGCCCTGCTTCACCGACTTGTCCTTGAACTGGGTCATCCGGCTGGCCTCGCCGAAACCGGTGAGACAGCTGAGCACCCAGGTCAGCTCCGCGTGCTCGGGTACCTGGCTCTGCACGAACAGGGTCGACTTCTTGGGGTCGATGCCCAGCGCGAGCAACTGGGCGGCGGCGGCGTTGGTGCGGAGTTTCAGTTCCTTGGGGTCCTGCGGCACCGTGATCGCGTGCATGTTCGGGATGAAATACAGCGCGTCGTAGTCGTCCTGCATGGTCACCCAGTACTGCAGCGCGCCAAGGTAGTTCCCTAGATGGAACGAGGAGCTGGTCGGCTGGATCCCGGACAGAACCCGCTGTTTGCGTTCGGCGGCCGGGCTGGGCGCAGGACTCGACATACTCCGATTTTCGCATGCGGCTCAAGCCGAATTTCGCTGCACCCAGTTGCGCGGGTCCACCCCGGGCATGCTCGGCCGTCCGCCGCTGACCAGTTCGTGTTCCCGCTTGGACAGCATCTTGTAGACCGGCGCGCTCGGCCCGGCGAGCGTGCCACGCAGCACCGGGGGCACCAGCGGAACCGACACGTGCGCGGTGCGGACCGCTCGGGACAGTCCCTGGTAGGCGACCTCCTCCGCCACACCCCAGCGCATCCCGTACATCCGGCGGATGCGTGTCGGCAGGCTGCCCTGCACCAGCAGGTAGAACGCGGAGGTGACCTGCTGCAACGGCACACCCTGCGAGTAGGGGACGCGCTGTCCGGCCAGGTAGGAGCCGACCAGCCGCGCCTCGTCGGTGAGGAACAGTTCGCAGGAGGCGAGGTAGCCGTCGAAGAAGGCACGGAACTCCGGATAACTGGCGGGCGCCGCGTCCGCGGGCATGCCGAACAGCTCGCCCCAGCGCACGTAGTCCTGGTAGAGCCCTTCGCGCTCACCGTCGGTCATGGTGCGCACCAGCAGGTCGTACATCACCTCGGCCGAGTCGAACGTGAAGGCCATGGTCATGAACATGAGGTGCGGGTCGAGCGCGGAGTATCCCGTCCCCGCCGGGTGCTGGTCACCGGCGTCCTCCGGCAGCGTCCCACGCACCTTGACGTGCCGTTTCCTGGTGAACGCCAGCGCGCGGTCGGCCTCGGCTCTGCTACCGAGGAACACCGCCTCGAACAGGCGGCCGGTCAGCGCGAGCCGGGTGTAGGGGGTCATGCGGTGCTCGGTGTTCTCCGCCGTGCCGACAAAGAGCAGCGGGTGCACCGCCCCGATCACCAGGGCGCGCAAGCCGTAGGTCAGTCCCACCGCCCGCTTGCTCATCACCCGCCGGACCATCGAGTGGTCACTGAAATAGCCGGGCTCGGACATCGCCGCCTCCTCATCGAGCACATCTGGCAATAGCATCCACCAGAACCTACCTTTCTGGCAATACTCCATGCCAGAATGTTGCGCGCGGGTCGATCGGGCGACAACCACGGTGTTAAGCGGACCTGTAAGAATCGAAGGGTGACGGCGCAGCGGACTTACGGGGGCATCTCCGCCGAGGAGCGCCGGGCGCAGCGGCGTGCGGCGTTGCTGGAGGCCGCGCTGGAGATCATCGGCACGGAGGGGCTGGCGAAACTGACCGTGTCGGGGTTGTGCGCGCGGGCGGGTCTCAACGAGCGGTACTACTACGAGAACTTCGACAGCCGCGACGCCGTGCTCACCGCCCTGATCGACGGGATCGCCGCGGAACTGGCGGCGGCCATCCTCACGGCCGTGCGCACCGCCGCGCCGGACACGCGCGCGACCGCGCACGCCGCGATCACCGCGGGCGTGCACCTGCTCACCGATGACCCACGCAAGGCGAAAGCCGCCCTGATCGCGGGCATGGCGACGCCGGAACTGCGCGCCCGCACCACCGAGACGGTGCGAACGTTCGCGCGGATGGTGGCCACCGAGGGCACGGACTTCTACCGGATTCCGGATTCCGGCCCGGCCGCGGTGGTCGAGTTCCGGGCCCTCTACCTGGTCGGGGGGCTGGTGCAGACGCTGACCGCCTGGCTCCAAGGCGACCTGGATCTCACGCGCGACGAATTGATCGAGCAGACAGTCGACGTGTTCGTCCTGCTCGGCGAGGACATGGCCGGCAAACTGCGGTAACAGCCCTGGTCACAGCCGCAGGGACACGTCCTCCAGATCGGGCGCTTCGCCTTGCAGGACGACCCGGAAGAGCACGTCCCGCCGCGACCAGTAGGCCGCGCAATCGCGCATGGCCTCGGCGAACCAGTCACGCTCGACGGGCTCGTCGGCGAGCAATCCGGCCGAGTCGCGCACCACGGCAACGTATCCGGCCCCTTCGCCGAGGAAATCGTCCAGATCACGCAGGCACTCGTCGAACGCGTCCTTGTTCTCCCCGAAGTAGTACGGAAACTGGAACGCGGCGGCGAACTCGTCGAACAGGCGCGCGGTGGTGGTCATCTTCGCGCCGCGCAGTTCACGCACCAGGTAGCCCGAAGGCGCTTTGTCCCGCACCCCGCTGAAGTCGGCGGCGTCCACCGCGAGCGTGCCGAACGTGACACGCGGCGGGGTGAGTGCGGCGCCGGGCGGCGCGTCGTCGGCGTCGGAGCGGGCAAGGAACTGCGACAGCGTGACGGTCTTTGTCATCAGCGCATCCTCGTGAAGGTCTTGTAGTGATCGCCGGTGTACCAGGCCGAACCGTCGCTACCGGTGACGATGCGTTCGGCGTCGCGGGATCGGCCGGACTGCTTGGGATTGACGTCCCATTCCTGATAGATGATCGGCTTACCGGAGCCATCGGTCGCGGGCAGGTCCCCACCCCGATTCATCCATCGCTCGCCCCCTTTGGTGCCGGGTGCGTTCGCCGAGTCCGGCCACTGGCCCGCGTCGATCTCCCTCAGCGTGGCGTACGCGCGTTCCGGGACACCGGACGCCTGGGTGACCGGCGACGCGCTGTCCGCACCGCGCGGCGCCGCGCCGGTCGGGGTGACCGTGCTCATCGCGGCGGTGGTCGCGCGACTCGCCGGGGTGGATGTGGTGGTAGCGCCACCGTCGTACAGCGCGAGCACCGCGGCGAGCACCACCAGGGCCACCGCGACCAGCAGGCCGACACCGCGCTTGATCAGTCGCGCCCGGTTCATCGGTACTGCACCGTGACGGGCGCGTGGTCCGACCAGCGTTGATCATAGGTAGCGGCGCGCTCGACCACCGCGTCCTTGGCTCGGGTGGCCAGCTCTCCTCGGGCGAGGTGGTAGTCGATGCGCCAGCCGCTGTCGTTGTCGAACGCGCGGCCCCGGTAGGACCACCAGCTGTAGGGACCGTCGCCCGCCGGGTGCAACTGCCGCACCACGTCGACGTACCCCGCGGCCAGCAGCTCATCGATCCACGCCCGCTCCTGCGGCAGGAACCCGGCCGACTTCAGGTTGCCCTTCCAGTTCTTCAGGTCGCGCTCGGTGTGGGCGATGTTCCAGTCCCCGGCGACCACGAAATCACCGGTTCGCGCGGCGAGGTAGGCGCCGAGTTCGGCCATGAAGCGATACTTCTCGTCTTGACGCACCGTGCCCGCGTCACCGGAGTGCACGTAGACGCTGGCCACGGTGACATCGTCGAAATCGGCCTCGAGATAGCGGCCCGCCGCCGCGAACTCACTGCTGCCGAAGCCGACTCGCACGGCGCTGGGCGCCCGCCGGGACAGGATGCCGACACCGGCGCGGCCCTTGGACTCCGGTTCGGCGTGCGACAGCTGCCATCCCGCGTCCAGCGCGGGCGCCAGCGCGGCCCGGACCTGGTCGTCGGTGGCGCGAGTCTCCTGCACGCAGACGATGTCCGCCTCGGTGGCCGCGAGCCAGGCGAGCAGCCCCTTGCCCGCAGCCGCGCGGACACCGTTCACGTTCACTGTCGAGATATACGGCACACCACGACCGTACAATGCTGGTCAGATGAAGTCCCTTGGACACTGCCGTCCAGGAAGGGGTGATGACGATGTCGTCCGACACCTCCCAGTCCTCCTCCGCCCCCGCGCGCGGATCCACCCGGGCGAAACAGCCCCAGCCGATCAAGGCATTGCACGTGGGATCCGGCGATCCCTTGCTGTTGCTGCACGGATTCATGATGTCGCCGCACTGCTGGGAGCAGACGGCGGCGCGGCTGTCGACGCACTGCGAGGTGTTCGCGCCCGCGTTCGCGGGCCACTGGGGCGGCGCGCCCACCGGAGGCCCGTCGGTGGACGTGGGTTCGCTGGCCGACCGGATCTGCGAGCAGCTCGATGAACTGGGTTGGCGGACTTGCCATATCGCGGGCAACTCGCTCGGCGGACTGGTCGGCGTCGAACTCGCCCGCCGCGGACGCGCCCGCACCCTGACGCTGATCGCGCCCGCGGGCGGCTGGCACGCGCCCTCGTTGACCCAATGGCGGGTCAACCTGAAATTCCTCTCCCTGATACCGCTCGTCGAGATCGGCAAGCGCATGGGTGGATTCGTGATCGGCAACCCACTCGCCCAGCGGGTCGCATTGCTCGCGTTGAGCAAGCAGGCCTCCGCGGTGTCCCGGCGCGACGCCGCGGCCGCGCTCGCCGCCGCGCTGCATTGCCCGGCGATGGTGCCGATGATTCTCGGCGCGATGCGGGCGCCGGCACAGGACGACCTGTCCACCCTGCGGACGCCGGTCCGGCTGCTGCTGTCGGAGTACGACCGGGTCATCCCCAACCGCGTCTACGCGCGGCGCTACCTGAAGGAACTGCCCGAATCCGCCGACCGCATCCTGGTCAACGGCGTCGGCCATGTGCCGATGCTGGAAGCGCCCGACCGCATCGCCACCCTCATCGCCGAACACGTCTACGCCAGCCGCACCCGGCTACGCGCTGTGTAGTTCGGCCGCGACTTCGTCGCGGCGTGTGCTGTGTTGATCTTTCCAGCGCCTGCGGCGCTGGGTGTTCGCGGCCCTCTTATGGCTCGCGAACGGAACAGGCTCGGTCTCGCTTCGCTCGAAAGACGTAGTTATGGTGCGCTGAGCACGTCGGCTTTCGAGTTCAGGACCAAGTGCACGCGGCCTCCCGAGTGCCCGTTCCGACACGCCCGAACGCGGCGACGGTGGGTGATGATGACCGCTCTATGGCCAGCTGGCCACTGATGCGGTGGACAAACCGGGCACGAGCCGGATCGTCAACCGGCTGGGCTCGGTCTCCCCGCCCACGACCGGTGGTCGGGCCGATTTGGTTGCGCGCGGCCGTAGCTCACCGCGCAGTGCGTACGGCGAGCCAGCCGATTCGGAAACTACTGCGCGAGCAACCCTTTCGCGATGTGGGTCACCTGGATCTCGTTGCTGCCCGCGTAGATCATCAGTGACTTGGCGTCGCGGGCGAGTTGCTCCACGCGGTACTCGGTCATGTAGCCGTTGCCGCCGAACAGCTGCACCGCTTCCATGGCCACCTCGGTGGCGGCCTCGGAGGCGTACAGCTTCATCGCGGAGGCCTCGGCCAGGGTCGGGGGTTTGCCCGCCCGTCCCCGCTCCAGCGTGTTGAACACCATGTTCTGCACGTTGATCCGCGCGATCTCCATCTTCGCCAGTTTCAGCTGGACCAGCTGGAACCGTCCGATCTCCTGGCCCCAGAGCTTGCGGTTCTTGGCGTACTCCACGCACAGCCGATGACACTCGTTGATGATGCCCAGCGCCATGAAGGCCACGCCGACGCGCTCGGCGGTGAAGCTGGACCTGGCGCTGTCCCTGCCGTCGCCGCCCTTGTGTTCTTCGGTTTCGCCGAGCAGGCGGTCCCGGCCGAGGCGCACGTTGTCGAAGAACAGCTCGCCGGTCGGTGAGGAGTGCAGGCCCATCTTCTTGAACGGCTTGCCCTGGGTGAGGCCGGGCATGCCCTTGTCCAGCACGAAGGCGAGCACCTTGCGGTCGCGCTTGTCGCCGCCCGCGCCGTCGTCGAGCTTCGCGTAGACGATCATCACGTCGGCGAAGGGGCCGTTGGTGATGAACGTCTTCTGGCCGTTGAGCAGGTAATCCTCGCCGTCGCGCTTGACGTAGGTCTTCATGCCGCCGAACGCGTCGGAACCGGAGTCCGGTTCGGTGATCGCCCAGGACGCGACCTTCCGCATGGTGACGATGTCCTCCAGCCAGCGCTGCTTCTGCGCCAGCGTGCCCCGCGACATGATCGTGGTCGCGCCGAGACCGATGCTCACGCCCATCGCCGAGACCAGACCCATGCACACTCCGGACAGCTCGCCGATGAGCACCGCCATCAGCGATTCCTGCCCGGCGAACGGGCTCGAGCCGGATGACTTCGGCTTCCGTTCCGCTTCGGCGGGAGCGCTCTCCCGCGCCGCCTGCCTGGCCAGCATCTTCTGCACGGCCTCGCCGCCCATCACATCGATCCCGAACTCGCGGAACAACTTCCGGATCACGGGGTACGGCGGCAGTGCACCGCTGTCGAGCGCGTCCAGATTCGGGCGGATCTCCTTGTCGATGAACGCCCGGACGGCATCGCGGATCATGACATCGGTCTCGGACCATTCGAACATCGTCGTTCTCCTCACATTCCCCGAGGTCAGGGCAGCCGGGCGGCGATGTCGTCGATCAGCCAGGGCCCCTCGGTCTCGATGGTCTTCACATCGTGCCAACCGGCCAGCTCGGAGATCGCGCCGCCCTGCACCGCGAACACCTTGCCGGTGATCGGGCAGTCTTCGGCGGCCAGGTAGGCGACCAGCGGCGCGATATTGGCCGGGGCGAAGGCGTCGAACCCGCCGTCGGACTCCTCCGCTTCGGCCGCCAGCATCTCGCCCATGCCGGGTGTGGCCAGGGTGAGCCGGGTGCGCGCGATCGGCGCGATCGCGTTGACCCGCACGCCGTAGCGCGCTAGTTCGTCGGCGGCCACCAGGGTCAGCGCGGCGATCCCGGCCTTGGCCGCGCCGTAATTGGCCTGTCCCGGGTTGGGCAAGGTGGTGCCCGACGCCGATGCCGTGTTGATCACGGCCGCGTTCGGCTGATTGCCCGCCTTGGACTGCTGCTTCCAATACGCGGCGGCATGGTGCAGCACCGCGGCGTGGCCTTTGAGGTGCACGGCGATCACCGCGTCCCATTGCGACTCGTCCATGCCCGCGATAAACGCGTCACGCAGGATGCCCGCGTTGTTGACGACGACGTCCAGGCCGCCGAACTCTCTGACCGCTTGCTCGACCAGTTTCTGCGCACCGTCCCAGGTGGCGACGTCGTCGGTGTTGGCCACCGCCTTCCCGCCCGCGGCGACGATCTCGCGCACCACCTCCTGGGCGGGACCGGCATCGGTCCCCTCGCCCGCGTTGCTGCCGCCGAGATCGTTGACGACCACGGCGGCGCCCTCCTTCGCGAACAGCAACGCGTGCTCGCGGCCGATGCCGCGACCCGCGCCGGTGATGACGGCGACCCGCCCGGCCAGTACGCCCATGTGTTGTCTATCTCCTGTAGTCGTGCCGAATCCGGCGAAGGGGAAAGGGCGCGGCGGACACCGTGCCGCCGCGCGATGGATGTCAGTCGGCGATCTCGGCCAGTCCGTCGCTGAGCACGAGATCGTCGCCGCGCACGGTCTCGAAGGCGTAGCGGGTGACGCCGTCGGCGGAGCCCGCCTTCCAGATGCGGGTCTCCAGATCGTCGCCGGGAAAGACCAGCTTTGCGAAGCGCACCGCGAAGCGCCGGAGCCGGTGCACATCCGACTCCGCGACCTCGGTCAGCACCGCCCACGACGCGAACGCCATGGTGCACAGCCCGTGCGCGATGATGCCGGGCAGTCCGGCGTCCTTGGCGACCTGCTCGTCCAGGTGCAGCGGCACGGGATCGCCGGACGCCGGTGCGTAGCGGAAGGTCTGGTCGTGGTCCACGTGCTGCGCGACGACGGCGACCGGGTCCTGCTCGCGCAGCCGTTCGTCGAACTTGTGCGCCGGAGCGGCCGCGCCAACCGTCTTGCCCGCATCGATGTTGCGGAAGAAAGCGGTGAGGTATTGGTCGTTGACCGGCTCTCCCGCCTCGGTACGGCATTCGATGCGAATGGTGATGGCCGTGCCGTTGGGGCGGCTGGCGTAGCCGATCGCCTTGGCGCGCGACACCAGCCGGTCGCCGGGGCGGATCGCGCGGTGGAAGTGGAAGTCCTGCTCCCCGTGCACGACCCGGCCGAAGATGTCCATCGGCGCGACGTCGATGACGGGCATCATCATGGCCTCGAAGACCGGGACGATGGCGAAGACCGGTCCGGCCACCGTACCGGCCAGGTGCGCGGCGATCGGATCGTTCGTCGCGGCGGCGTACTCCGCGATCCGCTCGGCGGTGACCGCGAAACGGTCCTCGTCGGACCACGTCTCCAAGCCGCTGTCGTCGAACTCGACTGTGCGAGCGCTCGTTTCGGCGCTCATGCCGCATCCTTTCCGGCACGAGCGTGGCCATGCGTGGTCACGCTCCGCTGCCGCCTCCGGGCCTGACCGCTCATGCTGTTTCCTTTCCGGCACGAGCGGGGCCCTGCGTGGTCACGCTCCGCTGCCGCCTCCGGGCCTGACCGCTCATGCCGCCGAGGCCAACGTGTCGAGTTGGTCGAGCGAACGGTCGAGCTGTTTGATGCCGTCCTTCTCCACCGCTTTGCCGAGCGCGCCCTTGATCAACGCGCCCTCGAAGTCACCCGACACGAGGATGGTGCTGCCCTCGCCGTTGGGCCGGATGTCGAAGGTGAACTCCGTCCGCACGCCGGCCATGCCGGTGCCGCCGAGCGTCAGCTTGTTCGGCGCGTCCACCGCGACGATGGTCCATTCCAGTTTGTTCGCCATGCCGAGCATCACGATCTTGGCGACCAGCTTGGCGCCCGCGCTGAGCACGGCGGGCGGCTCCTCCATGAAGCGTTCGTGGATGGTGAACCACTTGTCCCAGGTCTGCGGGTCGGAGACGACCGCCCACAGGGCTTCGGGGGCGGCGTTGACGTCCTTGGTGGCTTCGATATGTCCCATGTGTCGCACTCCTCGTCGAGTTGGTCGGCGTTCAGCGGTCGGCGCGCTGGTAGGCGGTGACGACGGCCGCGCCGCCGAGGCCGATGTTGTGTTGCAGAGCGGCGGTGACGCCGTCCACCTGCCGCTTGTCCGCCGCTCCGCGCAGCTGCCAGGTCAACTCGGAGCACTGCGCGAGACCGGTCGCGCCGAGCGGATGCCCTTTCGAGATCAACCCGCCGGAGGGATTGACCACCCATTTGCCTCCGTAGGTGGTCTTGCCGTCGTCGATCAGCTGCCCCGCCTCGCCCTCGCCGCACAGGCCGAGCGCCTCGTAGAGCAGCAGTTCGTTGGCCGAGAAGCAGTCGTGCAGCTCGATGACCTGGAAGTCCTCCGGGCCCAGCCCGGACTGCTGATAGACCTTCCTCGCGGCATGCACGTTCATGTCGTAGCCGATCAGGTTCTTGGCGGTGTCGTCGAAAGTCGAGGCGAAGTCGGTGGTCATCGCCTGGCCGACGATCTCCACCGCTTGCCCGGCGAGATCGTGGGCGTCGACGAAGTCCTCGCTCGCGAGGATCACCGCGCCGGACCCGTCGGAAGTCGGCGAGCACTGCAGTTTGGTCAGCGGGTCGTAGATCATCCGCGAGGCGAGGATGTCTTCGAGGGTGTATTCGTCCTGGAACTGCGAATACGGGTTGTTCACCGAGTGCTTGTGGTTCTTGTGGCCGATCTTGGCGAAGTGCTCGGCGGTGGTGCCGTACTGCTTCATGTGCTCGCGCCCGGCCGCGCCGAACATCCACGGCGCCACGGGGAACAGCACCTCGGAGATCTCGGCCAGCGCCATGATGTGCTTGGCCATCGGCTGCTCGCGATCGTCCCAGGTGGACCCCAGCGAACCGGGTTGCATCTTCTCGAAGCCCAGCGCCAGCGTGCATTCGGCCAGGCCGCCCCGGATCGCCTGGGCCGCGAGATACAGCGCCGTCGAACCGGTGGAGCAGTTGTTGTTCACGTTGACCACCGGGATGCCGGTCATGCCGAGTTCGTAGACGGCACGCTGGCCCGAGGTGGATTCGCCGTACACATAGCCGACGTAGGCCTGTTCCACCAGGTCGTAGCTGATGCCCGCGTCCGCGAGCGCCTTGGTGCCCGATTCCCTGGCCATGTCCGGGTAGTCCCAGGCGCGAGTAGTGCCGTCGGCTTCCTCGACCAGGCGGCGGCCCGGCTTCTCGAACTTCGTCATGCCGACACCGACGACGTAGACCTTGTTCGTCATCGAACTCCTCAGATTGTGCGTACGCCGCGAGCGGCCGAACGAGCGAAAACAAACATACAAGGTTGTATGTAAGTGAGCAAGAGGTCCGCGCGGAAGCGCGACCACGACCCCAGTAACCAGCCGATTGCATTTCACTTGCTACATACAGTGAGACATGCATGTTTTCATCAGCACCGCCTCCGAAGGCACGCTCGGCCGCAGTCGGATGCCGTCCGCCCGGCAGCCTCGATATCGCCCATTTCCCCGCCGAAACGGCGGAACATACAGCACTGTATGTAAGTGTAGGATCGGGCGGTGGCCAGGAGCGTAGTCGTGAAGCAGCAGCGCCGGACGCAGGAACAGCGCAGCACCGAGATGCGCACCCGGCTGCTGGACGCGACGGTGGACTGTCTGGTCGAGTACGGCTACTCGGGCACCACGACGCCGCGGGTGGCCGAGCGCGCCGGGGTGACCCGTGGGGCGCAGGTCCATCACTTCGGCTCGAAGACCGATCTGGTGGTGGCCGCGATCAGCCACCTGGCGCAACTGCGCGCCGAGACCGCCATGCGGGAGATGTCGCGGGTCGAAACCGGCGACGATCCGGTGGCCGCGGCGCTGGAGTTCCTGTGGGACCTGCACCAGGGTCCGCTGTTCATCGCGACCGTCGAACTGTGGGTGGCGGGGCGGACCGACCCGGTGCTGGCCGCGGCGATGGAGAAGGTCGAGCCGTTCGTCAACAACGCCGTCTTGCTTGCGGTCGCCCGCTTCGTGCCGGACGACGTGCGCCGCAAGGAAGCGCGCGACTTCATCTACACGGCCATGGACGCGCTGCGCGGAATCCTGATCTCGAATTTCATCGACCCGGACGACGAGCGCGCCCGCCGCCGGTGGCGACGCGCCTCGGCGCACTTGCACGACATCGCGGGCCGCGCCCTGGCCGGCCGCCCCGCCGGATAGTCCGCGCCCGACCCGGCGAGTCCCAATCCCGACAAGCCGCCGACAACCTCGGGGCCCGCTTCGACATCGCTACCGCGTCGCTCGCTGCGGGCGTGATCTCCGCGCGGTCCAAGCGGTCACTGTGAACAACGCGACGCCGATCGCCGCGAGGGCCGCCCCGGCCACGGCCGGAGCCGTGTAACCGAGGCCCGCGGCGATGACCAGGCCGCCGAGCCAGGCGCCCGCGGCGTTGGCGATGTTCAAGGCGGCGTGGTTGAGGGCGGCGGCGAGGGTCTGGGCGTCGGCCGCGAAGTCCATCAGACGGGTTTGCAGTGCCGGCGCCAAGGCAGCTCCGGACGCGCCGACCAGCAACGCGCCGAAGGCCGCGGTGTACGGGTTGTGCGCGGCGGCGACGAAGCCACCGAGGATGACGGTCATCGCGACCATCGACACTAGGATGGCGCGGTCCACGCCGCGATCGGCGAGCACGCCGCCGACGATGTTCCCGATCACCATGCCCACGCCGAACAGCATCAACACCAAGGGAACCGCGCCGGCCCGCAGACCCGCCACGTCGATGAGTGTTGTCGCGATGTAGGTGTAGACGGCGAACATGCCGCCGAACCCGACGGCGCCGACCAGCAGCGTCAGCAGTACCTGCGGGCGACGCAACGCGCCGAGTTCGGTCATCGGGTTGGTCACCGTGATGCCGGTGAGTTCCGGCACGAAGCGCAGCAGCGCCGCCACGGTGGTCACTCCGATGAGCGCGACGACCACGAACGCATCGCGCCAGCCGAGATGCTGGCCGAGCCAAGTAGCGGCGGGAACGCCGACAACATTGGCGGCGCTCAATCCCAGCATAACCGCGGCAACCGCCTTTGCCCGCTGCCCTACCGGGGCGAGAGTGGCGGCGGCCAACGAGGCGACACCGAAGTAGGCACCGTGCGGCAAACCTGAGACGAATCGCGCGAGAACCAGCGTCTCGAACGAGGGCGCCAGGACGGTCGCCACATTTCCCAGGGTGAACGCCACCATGAGCGCGACGAGCAGGCGCTTGCGCGGCATCCGCGCGCACAGCGCCGCGATCAGTGGCGCGCCGATCACCACACCGAGCGCGTAGGCCGATACCGCGTGCCCCGCGGTCGGCTCGGAGACCCGCATCGCCGACGCGATGTCCGGCAGCAAACCCATGGTGACGAATTCGGTGGTCCCGATCCCGAATCCGCCGATGGCCAGGGCGAGCATCGCGGGCACGTGCCAATCGGTTCGTCCGGGCGGCGCGGAGGTGCTGGTGGTCAGGGCGCTGGTCACGTGTTCATGTAACCGGCCTCGGCCTGCGATCGCTTCCCCAGCGAACGTGAGTTCGCCCACGTGCCGCCGACGAACTACGCAGGTGAACAGGAGAATTCGCCCAATACGGACGGGCGACCGTAGTCGGCCCGCCACCTTCGAGCATCGTCGCGGTGCCAGCTATCGGCTCGGGCCATGCCCGCGCCGGAAGATCGCCGCGCCCCGGCGATGCGCATCCGCCGATACTGCTGTACAGCGGCTCCCCCGCCGCGCAGGCCGAGCACGCGACATCCGCACGGCCAGCCGCAAGCAAGGCGTGGCGACCGATCTGCTCGATCCCCTGCTGCGACTGTTCGAAACGGAGGTCGAACGCGGCAACGGGGCGGCCGGTTTCACCCGCGCTTTCGCGGGCCTGCTCGATCCCGCCGGAGTCGGCGCGAGCTGACAAGCGGCGACATCGCGAGGCATGCGCGACGGGCCGACGCCCCCAGCGAATCGGTCGCGAAACAGTCCGGGCACCCGTTCCACCGGAGGTGGGGCGGGTGCCCGATGTTCAGCCCGGCGCTGGGTGACCACCCAGCGCCGGAGTCGGCCGAGCGACGCGGCTCGGCCCCGGGATCAGCGCAGCGCGCGAGCCAGGTTGGCGTCCAGCGCGCCGAGGAACTCCTCGGTGCTCAGATAGCCCTGGTCACCGCCGACGAGCAGCGCGAGATCCTTGGTCATCTGGCCGCCCTCGACGGTCTTGATGACGACGTCCTCCAAGGTCTGCGCGAAGCCGATGACCTCGGGGGTGTTGTCCAGCTTGCCGCGATGCTCGAGCCCGCGGGTCCAGGCGAAGATGGACGCGATCGGGTTGGTCGAGGTCGGCTTGCCCTGCTGGTGCTGGCGGTAGTGCCGGGTGACGGTGCCGTGGGCGGCCTCGGCCTCACAGGTGCGGCCGTCCGGAGTCAGCAGCACCGAGGTCATCAGGCCGAGCGAGCCGAAGCCCTGCGCCACCGTGTCGGACTGCACGTCGCCGTCGTAGTTCTTGCACGCCCAGACGTAGCCGCCCTCCCACTTCATCGAGGAGGCGACCATGTCGTCGATCAGCCGGTGCTCGTAGGTCAGGCCCGCGGCGTCGAACTGGCTCTTGAACTCGGCGTCGAAGATGTCCTGGAACGTGTCCTTGAACATGCCGTCGTAGGCCTTGAGGATGGTGTTCTTCGTCGACATGTACACCGGGTAGTTCTGCTGCAGGCCGTAGTTGAACGACGCCCGCGCGAAGTCCTCGATGGACTTGCGGAAGTTGTACATGCCCAGGACGACACCGCCCTCCTCGGGCATCTTCACGACCTCGTGCACGATCGGCTCGCTGCCGTCGTCCGGGGTGAAGGTCACGGTGACGGTACCGCCCTGGAACACCTTGAAGTCGGTGGCGCGGTACTGATCGCCGAAGGCGTGACGGCCGATGATGATCGGCTTGGTCCAGCCCGGCACCAGCCGCGGAACGTTCGAGATGATGATCGGGGCCCGGAAGATGGTGCCACCCAGGATGTTGCGGATGGTGCCGTTGGGCGACCGCCACATCTTCTTGAGGCCGAATTCCTTGACTCGCGCCTCGTCCGGGGTGATAGTGGCGCACTTCACACCGACGCCGTGCTTCTTGATGGCTTCGGCGGCGTCGACGGTGACCTGATCATCGGTCTTGTCGCGGTATTCGATGCCGAGGTCGTAGTACTCGAGGTTCACGTCGAGATAGGGGTGGATCAGCTTGTCCTTGATGAACTGCCAGATGATCCGGGTCATCTCGTCGCCGTCGAGTTCTACGACGGTGCCTTCAACCTTGATCTTGGACATGGATCTTCGTGTCCTCCTAGGATGGTGCCCTCATTGCACGGCCAGGCGAACACGCTTGTGAGCGGACCCCAGCTGTTCCAACAGACAACGTATATGTCCCGCGTTGTCGGCGGGACATGTGGTGCAAACAAGACAAGCGTACTGCTGCCGAAGTCCTCACCGCACGGGCAGCCCCCGGAGTGAGCTGGACCACCTTTGCTACCGATTGGTAGGCAATGCCTTCCAGCGCCTCGGCGGGCACCCGCGCAACCGCCGTCGCCGCCATGATCCGCCTTCCGTTCCAGCACAGCAACCGCCTGGCACACGACGAGGCCCGCGCGGCGTCAGCACGCCGCGCGGACCTCGTTCCGGTGGATCAGACCGCGACCGGAAGCCGTGCCCCGTCCTCGGAACCTTCGATCAGGTTCTCCGGCCGGTCCCGGATCATCAGCGCGATGATCGGGACGGCCGCCAAGAAGAACCCGGCGCCGACGTAGAAGGCCACGTCGTAACTGTGGATCGCGGCCCGCGCGGCCAAGTTGTCGATGCCAGGGTTGTCATGCGCGAAGGTCTTGGCGACCTGCACCGAGATGGTGGTCAGCAGCGCCGTGCCGACCGCCCCGCCGACCTGCTGCGCCGCGTTCAGCAGCGCGGAAGCGACGCCGGAGTCCTCTTCCTCCACCTGATGCAGCGCGACCGTCTGCATGCCGACGAACAGCGGACCCATACCGAGCGCGATGAGCACCTGAGCGGGCAGCACACCGGCGAGGAAGCTGTCACCGAAGCTCAGTTGAGCCAGCAGCACCAGGCCGACGACGCCCAGCACGGCCCCGGCCAGCATCAGCGGACGCGGGCCGAGCTTCGGCAGCAGAGCGCTGGTGACACCCGCCGAGATCGCGATGCCCGCCGGGAAGGGCAGGAACGCGAAGCCCGCCTTCAGGGCGGAGTAGCCCAGCGTGATCTGGAAGTAGAAGCTCAGGAACAGGAACATCGCGAACATCGCGATCGGGATGAGCAGCGCGGCGAGGAACGCGCCGCCCCGGTTGATCTCACCCGGGATGTGCAACGGCAGCAGCGGGTTCGCCGAGCGCCGTTCGATCGCGACGAAGGCGACGAGCAAGGCCAGCCCGGCGACCAGCAGCGCCAGCGTGCTGCCCGCCAGCCAGCCGTCGTCGGCGGCACGACTGAAGCCGTACACGATGGAGATCAGACCGAGCGTCACGGTGACGGCTCCTGGCACGTCGTATCCCCCGCTGCGCGGCGCGGGCACGTCCTTCGCCACCCAGGCCAGCGCGCCGAGCAGCGCGATCAGCGCGATCGGCGTGTTGACCAGCAGGCACCAGCGCCAGGAGGCGTATTCGGTGAGCGCGCCACCGGCGATCAGCCCCAGCGCCGCACCACCCGCGGAGATGCCCGCGAACACACCGAACGCGGTGGCCCGCTCGCCGGGCTCGGTGAAGGTCACCGACAGCAGCGAGAGCGCGGCCGGAGCCAGCAGTGCGGCGAACGCGCCCTGCAACGCGCGTCCGGCGAACAGTTCCGCGCCGGTCTGCGCGAGACCGGCCAGCGCCGACGCACTCGCGAAGCCGATCAGGCCGACGATGAAGATCCGGCGTCGGCCGAGGTAGTCGGCCAGCCTGCCGCCGAGCAGCAGCAGGCCACCGAAGATCAGCGTGTAGGCGGTGAGCATCCATTGCCGGTTGCCGTCGCTGATGTCGAGATCCCGCTGCGCGAACGGCAGCGAGATCGTCACGATGGTGGCGTCCAGCACCACCATGAGCTGGGCTAACGCGATCACTCCCAGCGCGAGCCAACGCGCTGAACCGCTCGCCCGCTGCGGCGCGTGCACCGCTGTCGCGGTCTCGGTCACGGTCTTCTCCTCGTCCTCGATGTCCGGAGCAATCCTGTCATCTAGCGACATTTGTCGTCAAGCGCAAAATGTCGTGTTACGACATTTGACCGTTACGGACAGGAAAACGGCAGGTTGCGTTAACATGGGGGCATGCTCGAGTTATCGGCGCCGACGGGCGCGGGCGCAGCGGCCGACCGCGCCGCCGGCGGCCCGGCGACCCAGGGCCTGCGCGAACGCAAGAAGCAACAGACCAGGCTGCGGATCATCGCCGCGGCCCTGGATCTGTGCGACACACAGGGCTTCGACGCCACCACGATCGAGCAGATCGCCAACGCCGCGGACGTCTCGCCGCGCACGATCAACCGCTATTTCGACAGCAAAGAAGACATCGTCCTGGGGCCCGTGCAGGATTTCGGGCAGACCATCGCCGAGACGCTGCGCGAGTTGCCCCGCACGGGCAACGAACTCGGGGCGCTGCGCCAGGCCTTCCTGCACGTGGTCGATGAAGCCGCCGCGGCGGGCGAGGCGGATCCGCTGTCGTTCCGGCAGTTCCAGAAGATGCAGCGGATTCTGCGCAGCAGCCCGTCGGTCAGCGCGCGCAGCATGGAGCACGCCGACGACAAGAACCACGCGATCGCCGCCGTGGTCGCCGAGCGCCTCGGCACCACGCCGGACGCGCGCCCGGTGCGGCTGATCGTCGGCACCTGGCAACTGATCGGCCACATCGGCATGGAGTGCTCCGACGATGTGTTCCTCGACGACGACCTGGCGGTCGCGGCCAGGGCGGGGCGGGCGGCGTTCACCGAGGCCTACGACGAGTTCGTGCGCACCTGCTGCGGGGCACCGACCGCTGCGGACCAGTGAGTTCGACGGAGGATTTCGGGCGCTGACCGCCCGCCGGTTATGATGCCGGGCAGGTCATGAGTACCAGCGTCAAGCCCCGGCTCGCTGGTCGGCAACCCTCCAGCCGCGGTGGGGTGCTCCGGGTGATGACCTGGCTCCCGAGAGCCGGGAGCAAGCGCGTAACAGGAGGTCGCCGGCATGTGTTGTTGTTCGTTACCCACACACCGCTAACCCCTGCTGTACCGGCGAACACCTGCTTGGGAGCAAACCATGAGTGAATTCACCGCGCCCGGGGCCGAGCGAGGCCCGGCGCAGTCGGCCCCGCACAGCCGTGGTGCCGAGTTCGGGGTCGTGCGCTTCCTCCCGGATCCTCCGCCCGCCGGTTTCGCGGGGGCGGCGACATGACCGTGAACACCGAACCGATCGCGCGGACCTCCGGCATCGCCCTGCCGCCCCCGGATGGACAGCTCGGCACCATCGCCATCGGAGACGTGCGGCTGGAGAACGGCGCGGTCATCCCGGACGTCCACCTCGCGGTACAACGCTGGGGTGAGCTCTCCCCCGGCATGGACAACATCGTGCTGGTCGAACACGCGCTGACCGGCGACTCGCACGTCGTCGGCAAGCCCGACGGCGTGCACCCGCTGCCCGGCTGGTGGGACGGCATGGTCGGTCCCGGCGCGCCGCTGGACACCGACGAATGGTGTGTGCTCGCGACGAACGTGCTCGGCGGCTGCAAGGGCAGCACCGGGCCGTCCACTGCCGCTCCGGACGGAAAGCCGTGGGGCTCGCGTTTTCCCGAGATCTCCATCCGCGATCAGGTGACCGCCGAAGCCGCTCTGCTCGACCTGCTCGGTGTCGAGCGGCTCGCGGCCGTGGTCGGCGGGTCGATGGGCGGTATGCGGGTGCTCGAGTGGATGGTCGGCGCACCGGATCGGGTCGCCGCGGCGCTGGTGCTCGCGGTCGGAGCCCGCGCCACCGCCGATCAGATCGGCACCCAGACCACCCAGATCGCGGCGATCACGTCCGATCCGGACTGGCAGGGCGGCGACTATCACGGCACCGGCCGCGCCCCGACGACGGGGATGGCGCTGGCCCGGCGGATCGCGCACCTGACCTACCGCACCGAGTTCGAGCTGGATCACCGGTTCGAGAACAAGCCGCAGGGCGACGAGGACCCGTGGAACGGCGGACGCTACGCGGTGCAGAGCTACCTGGACCATCAGGCCGAAAAGCTCTGCAAGCGTTTCGATCCCGCCACCTATGTGCTGCTGACCGAGGCGATGAACCGCCACGACGTCGGCCGCGGCCGGGGCGGCATCGAGGCGGCGCTCTCGGCGACGCCGGTGCCGTGCGTGGTCGGCGGCGTCGACTCCGACCGGCTCTATCCGCTGCGGACCCAGCAGGAACTCGCCGATCTGCTGCCCGGATGCGACGGACTGGAGATCGTGCACTCCCGCGACGGGCACGACGGATTCCTCACCGAGGCGGCGGCGGTGTCCAAACTGCTGACCGAGACCATGCGCCTGGCCCGCGCCGGTGTGCGCCCCGAACGCTGACAAGGGTCCACTTCCCCTCGCGCCCGCACTGATCGGTACCTCGCGCCGTGATGCCGTCCACTCTCAGAGCGCTGCGGCTCGCCGCGCCGCTTCGATGTGGTTGATGTTGGTTTCGATCCACTCCCGCAGCGCCGCTATCGGCGTGCGCAGACTGTGCCCCAGCCCTGTCAGCGTGTAGTCGACTCGTGGCGGGATCGTGGGATGCACTGTGCGCGTGACGAAACCGTCGCTCTCCAGTTGCCGCAACGTCTGCGTCAGCATCTTCTGGGAGATGCCATCGATACGGTGGCGCAGATCGGTGTAGCGCATGGTGCCGTCGGCGAGCGCGTCGATGATCAGGACCGTCCATTTCCCCGCGATGTGGTCGAGGATCTCCCGCGTGGGGCACTTGGCGGAGTACACGTCGGCGGGTAGGCCGGAACCTTCTATATAAGTGGGCACCTATTAGAGTGTAGCGCACCAAATAGTGCCTTCTTCCCATTGGAGTGTGACTCTCCGATAGTTAGAAATATGGAGACAAAGACACTTTCGGTAGCCGATGCGATCCGTGGACGTCGCACGGTGCGGCACTATCGCCCCGACCCGGTGGCACCCGAACTGATCGAAGAGTTGCTCGAGCTGACGATGCAAGCGCCGAGCGCATGGAATATGCAGGACCGGTCGATCGTGGTGGTGACCAGCGAATCCGGCCGCGCCGCGCTGTCGGAGGCGGCGTTCGGCCAGCCGCAGCCGAGGGAGGCGCCGGTGGTGCTGGTCTTCGTCGCCGACGCCGCCGCCTGGCGAGACCGCAACGCCGACATCGCCGAACTAGCCGGTCGCAACGGCGCGTGGAACGCCGAGTTCACCGCCATGTTCGACACACGCGCCGAGTATTTGGCGCTGGAACAGCGCGGACTGCTGCGGGAGAACGCCGTCAAGAACGCGATGATCGCGGCCACCTACGCGATGCTCGCGGCGACCGGGCTCGGCTTGGCCTCGGCGCCGATGAACGGCTGGGACGCGGAGTCGGTGAAGCAGGCCATCGGTATCGGCGACCGGGCAGATCTCGCCATCGCGGTACTGGTCACCATCGGCTACAGCGACGCCGCCCCTCCGCACCCGGGGCGTCGTCCGCGCGAGCGGACGGTCTTCGCCGAGCGATTCGCCGCTGCCCGCTGAGCACAAGGGCGACCCGGCCATCGCTGGGTCGCCCGCCCTCAGCCGACGCCGAGCGTGTTGATCGTGGCCGCGAGGAACAGGATGCTCGACCCCAGCAGCGTCAGCGCGCCGACGTCGAACGGCTTGCTGCGCACCGCCAGCAGCCCCACCCGGGTAGTCGGCAGGCATAGCCGGAATGCCGCCGCCAGCAGCGTCGCACCGCCGAAGAAGAACGTCCCGCGCCGCCAACGATCGGACGCCACGAACACCACCGCCACCACGATGACCAGCGTCACGACGACCATCGGCAGATGAGAACGCAAGAACTCCGCTCCCGAACCGCGGCGTCCGGCCCGGGCGATAGGCGTATCGGCATCGGTCACCTTCCCGATTCTTGCAGACCGGTCCGGTGGTCGACGAGTGGCGCATGGCTGCGGCGAATCGCGAGTACTCCCCGCGGCGGTGTGCCACTCGTGTGGGGTGCGGGCGGACGGCTCCGGTGACCTGGTTGACTGATGCGTCGTGTTCCATCTGATGTTCCATGAGCCGTGCATTCCGCCGAATACCGGCAACGCGATCCGGTTGGTCGCGGGGACCGGGTGTCATCTGCATCTGATCGAGCCGTTGGGATTCGATCTGTCGGAGCCGAAGTTGCGCAGGGCCGGGTTGGACTACCACGATCTGGCGTCGGTGACGGTGCACCCGAATCTGGCGGCGGCATGGGAGGTACTGCGCCCGGAGCGAGTTTTCGCGTTCACCACCCAGGGCACCACTCGGTTCACGGACGTGGCCTATCGCGAGAACGACGTGCTGCTGTTCGGCACCGAACCCACCGGCCTGCCCGCGGAGGTGCTGGCCGATCCGCGCATCACCGACCGGCTGCGCATCCCGATGCTGCCCGGTCGCCGCTCCATGAACCTTTCCAACGCGGCCGCGGTGACCGTCTACGAAGCATGGCGCCAACTCGGATTCCCCGGCGGCATTTGAGCTGCGGCGGCGACGTCAAGGCATGTCGATTTCGAATCGTTTGAAGCGGGAGGTCGCACCCGCCGTCAGCCGGACGGCGGACTTGGGGACTCCGTAGTGGCCTGCGAGCAACTCGATGGCGGCCTTGTTGGCCTTGCCTTCGACGGCGGGAGCCCGCACGTACAGTTGCAGGCTCCCGTCGTCGAGGGTCTCCACCAGCGGTCCCTTACGGCTGTTCGGCTTGATCGTCGCCCTTACCACCGTCGGCACTCTTGCCTCCTGCGCTGGTCTCCGCGCCATCCGAGGCGCTGCTCACCGGCTCCGGTGCCGATTCTCCCGCACCAGGCGTGGGCTTGCGCCGCCGCACCAGGCGCACGATCCCCCACAGCACGGCGGCTACCACCGCGAGGAAGCCCAGCCACGGAATCGCTTTGCCGCTGAACACCATCGCGTCCTGCAGCCAGTCCACCAGCGAGTTCCAGCCGGAGACGATGCCGTCCCAGAAGTTGTCGGGGTCGTCGCCGGAGTTCTTGTGATCGGTGGTGACGTCGATGGTCAGCGTGGACAGGGCGACCTGGTCGTCGAGCCTGCGCTTCTGCGCGGTGAGGCTGTCCAGCTCACCCTGGCGGCTGGACAGCGCCTGCTCGGCGGCGATCAGGTCGGAGGTGGTGGTGGCGCCCGCGATGAGTCCGCGCAGCCGGTCGACCGAGGCTTGCAGTGCCTTGATCCGCGCGTCCAGGTCCTCCCAGTGCATGGTGACGTCGTCGCGATTGGTGGTGACCCGGGTGATCTGTCCGACCCCGCCGAGGCCCGCGATGAACGCGTCGGTCTTGTCCGCGGGCAGTCGGACGACGAGCGTGGCGCTTGGCTCGGTGTCGTCGGTGCCGGGCTGCTCGGTGCGGCTGTCGACTCGGCCGCCCGCGGCGCGCACCTGGTCGATGATCGTGCCCGCCGCGGTGACCGGCGCGTCCGCGGTGATCTCGACGCTGCCGGTGACCACCTCCTTGCGGGTGGACGTCGGTTCGGCGCCGGAGTTGTCCTCCCGCTTGGGCGGCGCCTGCTCGTGCAGCCCCGGGGGCACGAGCGCGGGAGCCGCGGGTCCCGGCCCGGTGACGATCGTCGGCGTCCGATCCCGAGCGGGTGCCGCGTTGTCGTCACCGCAGCCGGTGAGCAAGATCAACCCCAGCGCGCCGACGCACAGCACAGCAAGCTTCCTCATGCCTGGCACAGTAGCCGTTCGCACTGCGCGAAAAGCCGCGCATAACGGTTCTCTAGAACGCTTCTAACACTTCCTTAAAGCAACCGGCTCAACGGAAGTCGCGCGATTTGGACGCCATCCGCAGATCCATGCGCTGCAGATGTTCGGCGACCACGCTGACCACGCCCTCGGCATTCTGCACCCGCCCGCGGATGAGCAGCGCGGCCGCGCCTTGGGCCAGTCGCCGGTAGCGCCGCCACAGCCCCAGCGAGCAGACGATGTTCACCATGCCGGTTTCGTCTTCCAGATTGAGAAAGGTGATGCCCTCCGCGGTCGCGGGACGCTGCCGATGCGTCACCGCGCCGCCCACCAGGACCCGCGAGCCGTCGGGCACGGTGCGCAGGCCGGAGGCGGGTATGACGCCGAGGGCGTCCAGGTGGGAGCGCAGGAACTGCGTCGGGTAACTGCCCGGCGAAACGCCCGTGGCCCAGACGTCGGCGGCGGCCGTCTCCAGATCGCTCATCCCGGGCAGGACGGGCGCGGTGGTGGACGCGCCGGTGCCGGGCAACCGGTCCGGGCGCTCACCCGCGGCGGCGCCCGCCGCCCAGAGCGCTTCCCGGCGGGCGCTGCCCAGGCTGCCGAGCGCGCCCGCCGTGGCGAGCGATTCCGCTTGCGCGACAGTGAGTTCCACCCGGCCGGTCAGGTCGAGGAAAGACGTGTAAGGTCGCTCGCCCCTGGCGGCGACGATGCGCTCGGCGAGGTCGTCGCCGATCTGGCGGATCGCGGCGAGACCGAGGCGCACTTCGGTGCCCTTCGCCTCGAGGGTGGGCTCGGCGCGGCTGGCGTTGACGTCGGGACCGTGCACCACGACCCCGTGCCTGCGCGCGTCGGCGACCAGTGATTGCGGCGAGTAGAACCCCATCGGCTGGGCGCGCAGCAGACCCGCGCAGAAGGCGGCGGGATGATGCAGTTTGAACCAGGCCGAGTAGTAGACGATCGAGGCGAAGCTCTGCGAATGACTCTCGGGAAAGCCGAAATTCGCGAAGGCGTAGAGCTTCTCGTAGATACGGTCGGCGACCTCGCCGGTGATGCCGTGCCGCTCCCGCATGCCCTGGTAGAGCCGCGCTTTGAGACGTTCCATGCGCTCCGGTGACCGCTTGGAGCCCATGGCGCGGCGCAGCTGATCGGCCTCCACGGCGGTGAATCCGGCGACGTCGACGGCCATCTGCATGAGCTGCTCTTGGAACAGCGGCACGCCGAGCGTGCGTTCCAGCGAATTCTTCAGCGCCGGATGGTCGTAGACGACGTCCTCGGCCCCGTTGCGCCTGCGGATATAGGGATGCACCGACCCGCCCTGGATCGGGCCGGGGCGGATCAGCGCCACCTCGACCACCAGGTCGTAGAAGCTGCGCGGGCGCAGCCGGGGCAGGGTGGCCATCTGCGCACGCGACTCCACCTGGAAGACACCGACCGAGTCCGCGCGCGAAAGCATCTCGTAGACCTCGGGTTCGGCCAGGTCGAGCGCGTGCAACTCGACGGTCTCGCCTTCGTGCTCGCGCACCAGGTCGATCATGTAGTGCAGCGCGGAGAGCATGCCGAGGCCGAGCATGTCGAACTTCACCAGATCGATGGCCGCGCAATCGTCCTTGTCCCACTGCAGGACGCTGCGGCCGGACATGCGCGCCCATTCCACCGGGCAGACGTCGGCGATCGGCCGGTCGCAGATCACCATGCCGCCGGAATGGATGCCGAGATGCCGCGGCAGCCCCTCGATATCGGCGGCCAGTTCCAGCACCTCGGCGGGGATGTCGGTGTTCGTCTCCGCGCCCACGCCGGTCCAGCGGCTCACCTGCTTGCTCCACGCGTCCTGCTGGCCGGGCGAGAAGCCCAGCGCCCGTGCGGCATCGCGCACCGCGGACTTGCCGCGATAGGTGATCACATTGGCCACCTGCGCGGCGTATTCGCGGCCGTACTTGCGGTAGACGTGTTGGATCGCCTCTTCTCTGCGATCGGATTCGATGTCGACGTCGATGTCCGGCGGGCCGTCGCGCTCCGGGGAGAGGAAACGCTCGAACAGCAAGTGGTTGCGCACCGGGTCGACATTGGTGATGCCGATCGCGTAGCAGACCGCGGAGTTGGCCGCCGACCCGCGGCCCTGGCAGAGGATGTCGTTGTCCTTGCAGAAGCTGACGATGTCGTGCACCACCAGGAAGTAACCGGGGAATTCCAGGTCGTTGATCACCGCGAGCTCGTGCTCGATCTGCCGGTAGGCCTCCGGGTTCTCCTGGGGAGTCCCGTAGCGCGCCGCGGCGCCCGCCATGGCGAGTTCGCGCAGCCAGGACTGCTCGTCGTGTCCGGCGGGCACGTCGAAGGGCGGCAGGTTCGGAGCGATCAACTGCAGGTCGAAGGCGCATTCGCGAGCCAGGGCCGCCGCGTTCGCCACCGCCTGCGGGCAGTCGGCGAACAACCGCGCCATCTCCGCCCCGGACCGCAGGTGCGCACCGCCCGCAGGGGCCAGCCAGCCCGCTATCTCGTCCAAGCTCTGCCTGGCCCGGATCGCCGCGAGCGCCATGGCTCGGCGACGCCCGCTCGGTGCGGCGAAATGCGCTCCGGTGGTGGCGAGCACCGGGAGGCCGAGACGATCGGCCAGGGCGATGAGATGAGCGTTGCGCTCGTCGTCCTCCGGGATGCCGTGATGGGTGAGTTCCACGCTCACCCGATCGGCGCCGAAGCGGTCGGTGAGTTCCCGCAACGCGGCTTCCGAACGCTCGAGCCGGGTGCTGCCCGCGCGCGAGTCGAGTTCGAGCGCCTGGCGCAGGTGACCCTTCCGGCATCCGGTCAGGATGTGCCAGTGCCCCTCGGCCGCCGCGGTGAGCGTGTCGAGGTCGTAGCGCAGGATGCCCTTCTCCCCTGCGGCCATGTGCGCGGCGGCGATCTCTCGGGAAAGCCTGCGGTAGCCCTCTTGGCCGCGGGCCAGCACCAGCAGGTGCGGCCCGGCCGGGTCCGGCGCGCCGGTGCGCGGCGCCGAGTCGGGGGCGGCGGCGTGCCCGCGCACGGCGCCCGGCACGTGTGGTTCGAGTGCCGTGCCGAGCGACAGTTCGGCTCCGAAGACGGTGGGCATGCCCCATTCCTTGGCCGCCTCGGCGAAACGGACGGTGCCGTAGAAGCCGTCGTGGTCGGTGAGCGCGATCGCCGTCAGGCCGAGCCGCACCGCCTCCTCCACCAGTTCCTCCGGCTGGCTCGCACCGTCCA
Source organism: Nocardia sp. NPDC003999 (assembly GCF_053604885.1). Classification (NCBI taxonomy): domain Bacteria; kingdom Bacillati; phylum Actinomycetota; class Actinomycetes; order Mycobacteriales; family Nocardiaceae; genus Nocardia; species Nocardia sp. NPDC003999. Next base: position 259,252 of record NZ_JBSGIB010000006.1, on the reverse strand, counting down.
GGAAGCTGTAGGCCGAATGCGCGTGCAGCTCCGCGTACGGGACCGTCGGTTCATCGACAGGGCGCACCGGCTCGGGCCGGTACTCGCCGCGCTTACGCGACCACGCCGGACTGTCGCCGCCGTCGCCCGGATACGTCACATCGGGGCTCGGCCGCCCGGACAGCACCCGCTCCATCTCCGCCCAGCTGGGCGGACCGTTTCCCCAGCCCACGACTCACCTCCTCGTCTCGAACATACATTCGAAGACGGACGATGTACAGGCAGGTCAGGACGCCCGGAGACGCTCCACGGAACCGGCGGACAGAGCAGCCTCGACACCTTTCAGACGAGTCCGGATGAGCGCGCCGTAGGCATCGGAGGCGAGGACGTCGAGATGCCCGCGCGCGATGGCCAACTGCATCCTGGCCACTTCGAACTCGCCGACCCGGCGATGACTGTCGGCCAGGTTCAAGTAGAGCGACGGCAAGAAGCCGCGCAGGCCTTCATCGAGCGGCACACCGGGCCCGAACACCGCGGCCAGCGCGCGCTGATCCCAGCGCAGCGCCTCGGCGGGCTCCTCCTGGAGATCGGCGAGATGATGTGCGACCACGCAGCGCTGCAACACCCCGCCGTGTTCGCCGAGTTCGTCCCAGAGCTTTTCCAACGCCCGTCGCCCCGCCGCGGGGTCGACGCCACCGAGCCGCACCGCGGCAAACACCTCCGCCATCCGATCGTCCGACATGCGCTGAGTATCGCACATATGTTCGAACGTTTCGAGAGTTGTTCGATCCGTTTCGCGCATTCGCAAATCCCCAGGCCGCGTGCGGTTCTCGAACCGGCAGGCCGCACCGGCGCGACACGCCGCGACGACCGGGGGCGGCCGATCCCGGATGCGACCGAGAGCACTTGGCAGGGAACTTACTTTGGAGTAAGTTCATGGCCACCAGACCTGCAAAGGAGCAGCAGCGATGACCGACGCCCCCGCTGAGCCCGCCCGCCGCCGGCGCCACAACCGCGACCTCACCGGGCGGCATGTCCTCATCACCGGGGCATCCTCCGGGATCGGGCGGGCGGCCGCGCTCGCGGTCGCAGGCAAGGGCGCCACCGTGTTCCTGCTCGCGCGCCGTGGTGAGGAACTCGCCGCGGTCGTCGACGAGATCAGGGCGGCGGGCGGCTCGGCCTACGGGTACTCCTGCGACATCACCGATTCCGATTCCGTCGACCAGGTGATCAAAACCGTCCTGGACGAACACGGTCACGTGGACATGCTGGTGAACAACGCCGGCCGCTCCATCCGCCGCGCCATCCACCGCTCCACCGACCGGTTGCACGACTTCGAACGCACCATGGCCGTCAACTACTTCGGCGCGCTGCGGCTGACGCTGGCCCTGCTGCCGCAGATGCGGGAACGCAAGTTCGGGCACGTCGTCAACATCAGCAGCGCGGGCGTGCAGGTGGCCACGCCGCGGTTCTCGGCATATCTGGCCAGCAAGGCGGCACTGGACAAGTTCACCGAGGTGGCAGCCGTCGAGACCATGGCGGACGGCGTCACGTTCACCACCATCCACATGCCGCTGGTGCGCACGCCCATGATCACCCCGAGCGGCGACCAGGGCCCCGCCGAGTCGCCCGAGTGGGCGGCCGCGACCATCGTGCGCGCCCTGACCGAACGGCCCAAGCGCATCGACGTGCCTTTGGGCACCATCGCCGAATACGGCGCGCTGCTCACCCCGAAGATCCGCGACCGCGTCCTACACCGCTACTACCGCGCGCTACCCGACTCCCCCGCAGCCAAAGGCGAGTCGACCACCCCCGAAGAACCGGCCGAACCACACCCCCAGCCCCGCCCCCGATCAACCACACGCCGCCTCACCGGCACGGCCCTACGCCGCGCCGCCCGCTGGGTCCCCGGCACGCACTGGTAAGGCGTCCGTGACCGGCACAACCATGTGCCACTCGCGGTTCAACCCGCCAGGAATGGGCGGACGGTTGCGGCGAAGTCGAAGTAGCGGTCGCGGTGGATGCTGTGGCCGCAGGTGAAGGTGGTCACCGTGCAGTCGGTGATGCTTTCTTGCAGGATGGCGAGTTTCTCCGGATCGACCATGCCGCCCGGTCCGCCGCACAACACCAAGGTGGGCGCGGTGATGTCGGAGAGTCGGTCCCACCACTCCGGGTTCGGCTTACGGAACTGCTCCAGCGCGGTCTTCGTCATGGAGCGGTCGAAGGCGAGCACCGCGCGCGGGTGCCGGACCAGGCTGGAAGTGGCGTGCCACAGTTCGGGCGCGGTGGGAAACCGGCGGGTCAGGCGCAATTCCTCGGCGCCGGACCGCAGCGGGAGCGGGCATTCCTCGATGACCAGCCTGCGCACCAGTTCCGGGCGCTCCTGCGCGACGCGCGACACCGCGTAACCGCCGAGCGAATGCCCGACCAGATCCACCACGGGCAGTTCCAGGTGGTCGCACAGGCGCAGCAGATCGTCGCCGAACTCGTCGAAGAGATAGGAATCGGTGTGTGAGCTACGGCCGTGTCCGCGGAGATCGGGGATGATCACGCGGCGTCCGGATCGCACGAGAACACGCGCGAACCGGTCCCAGGTGTACCCGTCGCCGCCCATGCCGTGCACGAGCAGCACAGGGATGTCGCTGACCGCACCCACCCCCGAATCCCGATAGGCGATCCGCACGTCTCCGAATGTCACCTGGCCAAGCGTCAGATCCACGACATAGGAGGATACCGGCAGTCATGCCATACCCCGGCGTGGTGTATCGCTGATCACCCAACGGCGAAAACGCAGTTCGAACGGCACTTACCAGGTCCGATACCCGCGCCATCGCGAAGTTCGTTGCCCACATTGGTGTTTCGACCGGCGCGAAAAATCCCTGGCGCGTGGGCGAACTCGGAGCAATACTCGCCGCATGCCCTCCTTCGCCGATTTCGATCGCCGCGACTACCGCACCGTCGACGTGGCCACGGGGTACGACGGTTGGGCCCCCACCTACGAACAGACCGTCCTGGACGAGATGGATCTCGCTCTGCTCGGGCGACTACGGCTGGACCTCGGCCGGGTGCGGCGCGCGGCCGACCTCGGCTGCGGCACCGGGCGAACCGGAACCTGGTTGCGAGACCGCGGAATACCGCACATCGACGGCGTCGACGTGAGCCAGGGGATGCTGGCGTTGGCGGCCGAGCGCGGCGCCCACACCACGCTGACCCGAGCGGACGTGCGAGCCACCGGTCTGCCGGAAGGCGCCTACGACCTGGTGATCGCGTCGCTGATCGATGAGCACCTACCGGAGCTGGCGCCGTTCTACGCGGAGGCGTGGCGGCTGGCCGCACCGGGCGCGCGCTGCGTACTGGTCAGCTACCACCCGCAATTCATCATGGTTTCCGGAATGCCGACGCACTACACCGACCCTTCCGGCGAACCGGTGGCGATCAGCACCCACCTGCACTTGGTCAGCGAGCACCTGTCGGCCGGTTTGGCCGCGGGCTGGGTCCTCACCGAGGTAGCCGAGGCACTGGTCGACGACGCGTGGCTGGCCCGCAAACCGAAATGGGCCGCCCTGCGCGGACATCCGTTCACGTTGGCGACCGTGTGGTCGCGCCCGGAATGAAGCCTCTCAGCCGTAAATCCCTTCGGCGTGCCAGGTTTCGTCGTGATAGACCAGCAGCAGCACCCGGCTGGCGGCGGGGGCGTCGTCGAGTTGGACCTGTGCGCGGGCAGTGAATTCCGCGTCGTCCACATCGGGGGCCCACCAGCGTTCGTCCACCGGCCACGGGCCGGCCCAGCCGATGAGCCGCCACTGTTTGCTCCCCCAGCGCAACAGCGCGGGGTCGGCGTCGAACAGGGCGCGGTCGGTGACCTTGACGGGCGCGCCGTCGGCGGCTTCCAGTCGCACCAGCGGACGGTTCATCAGGATCACGGCGGGGGCGGGCTCGGGCAGCCGGCCCGGCCATGGCTGCGCGGGGTCGGCGGCGGGGACGAGTTCGTCACCCAGCGTGACCATGGTGATTCGTTCGGCGGGGCCGCGTCCGCCGCTCAGCACGCCGACACGCACCGCTTCCCCGCCGAGCAGACCCTGCACTCGGATGAGCGCGCGGCGGGCGCGTTCGTCCTCTTCCCCGTCCCCGCCCCATAAGCCGAGCTGCAGCGCGCCCGCCGTGACCACCTCGACCGGTTCCAGCCGCAGCACGGTGATCGGCGCGGTGGGCCGCGCACCGTCGCGCCGGGTGAGCCAGCCGTCCAGCTGCCAGCGCACCCGATCCGCCGTGCCCTCCGGCGTGAGCGGCTCGGCGCAGCGCCAGATTCGCGAAAGATGTTCCCCCGCCGCAGTTTCCGCGTACACCGAAAGCCTGGTGCAGGCCAGCCCGGCATCCGCGAGCGCGCTGTGCAGCCGGGTGGCGAGCAGGCGACCGGCGAAGGCGGCCGCGTCTACCCGCTCGATCGGCGGATCACAGCGGTACTCCACCACCAGATCCGGCGGTGGCTGCCGCGCGGACGGCGGACGCTCCGGCTCGGCCCTGGCACAGCGATGCGCGAGCACGGCGTCGGTGCCGAACCGGGAGGCGACCTCCGCCGCGGAGAGCACGGCGAAATCGCCGATCCTGCGTAGCCCCAAGCGGTGCAGCAGATCGACCAGATCGGCGCGTTCCGGGGCGGCCAGGCTCGGTTCGACCGCGAGTTCCCCCACCGGTAGCGGTGCGAGAAACCGTGCCCCCTCCCCCGCGGGCACGATCGCGGCGCGGCGGGCGGCGATCACCGCCGTGGACAGCTCGTCGGCGATCCCGATCTGCGCTTCCGCCCCGGCCGCTGCCACCGCGTCGACCAGGCGCTCGGCTGCCGCCTCCTCGGATCCGAAGAACCGCGCCGCGCCGCGCGCGCCGAGCACGAGCAGGCCGGGGCGCAGCACCTCCATACCGGGCACCGTCGCGGCCACCGCGGCGACCAGCGGTTCGAACAGTCGCGCGTCCCGATCCTGATCCTGTTGCGCGAGGAACAGCTCGGGGCAGCGTGCCTGCGCCTCCCTGCGCTTCAAACCGCGGCGCACCCCTTCGGCTCGCGCGATCGCCGAACAGGCCACCACCCGGTTGGCGAACAGCACCGCCACCGGCCGTGTCGCGGGCAGGCCTGCCACCGCCGCCGCGGCGACCGCGGGCCAGTCCGGGCACCACAGGGCGAGCACCCGCTTGGCTCCCGGCCGGATCACGGCGCCGCACCGCGGGCCGCGGCACTCACGACACCGCCTCCTGTGTGTCGACGGCTTCGACCGGCGGAGCCGCCTTTTCGCGCAGCACCCATTCCACGCGCCCCGCATTCGGGCACAAATCCAGCCGCCCACGCCGTGGCGGTCCCGCCTTGCCGCGCACTTCGACCGTCAAACCGAGCGAACGCAAGCGTCCGCGCCCGCGGCCGAGACCGGCATACCCCGCGATGCGGGCATCGAGCTGGAGGGACGCGCCGGGCCAGCGACCGTCGGCGACCACCAGGGTGGCGCCCTTGTTGCGGGCGCGGGCGGCGATCACCCGGCTGCGAGCGGGCGCGACGGCGGCGCCCCCGAGTCCGAGTACGACCAGATCGAGCCCGTCGAGCAGCACCGCGGCCACTTCCACCGGGTCGGGGCCGGGATCGGCGATCACGGCCAGCCGCCGCAACTGCGCCCCCATCTCCACCGCGGCGAGCAGACCGAGCCGGGGCATGCCCACCACCGCGGCGTGCCCACCGCCCTCGGTCACCGCGGCGAGCAGACCGGCCAGCAACGAACTCGCTCCCGTGTACGCCACCACGGAGCCCTTGACCAAGCCACCATCCGGCAACAACGGTGCGAGAGCCGTGGGCACCGGCAATGCCGCTCGGCGCGCCCCGTCTCCGAGCGGAGCCCGCTGTGCTGCCGATTCACCGCGACCCGGCACCGCAGCCATGCGGCTACGCAGCTCAGTGAGGGATGGGGTACCTTCCCGCCCACCACCGCGTCGCGCCGGCGCGCCCCGATTCACCCCTCCCTGCGAGATCGCATCCGAACCCATCTCAACCACCTACTTCCCGCGATGGACCCGAGGCGAAGCATGCGGAGCGACCCTCCATTCGAGCGCCAGCACCGACTCAGCTATCGATTCGTATCGAATATACGTTCGATACCGACACAGTAGAAACCGACCCCCGGGTTTCCGTCAAGGGTTCGGCAGCCTCGTGTCGCGGTCACGCGGGTCCGATCCGGCTTCGAGTGGAATCTGTGCAGGTCCAGCACGCGGGTGTCGACACGAGATGGAGTGCGAGCGATCCGCGACAGCCCTCGTTTCGCACCCGCGGCGCCCTCCGCAGGCGAGGCCGCCTGGCCGTCGGCTCCGCCCGGCGACCGCCGCCGGGCAACCTCGCCGCAGCTTCCCCCTGCCCCGCCGCAAGACACATCGGGACCGGATCCGGCGCGCGCCCGGCTACCACGCCCGGCACCGGTTCATCGGTATGGTGTGGGGCACACATTCGAACCGAGAGCGGGCGTGACACATACCAGTGCCTCATGTCCGCCTATGCGCGAACACGAATCAGGCCAGCTAGCCCCATTTTCCGCTACCCTGCACCCGTGACCGAACGCGCTCGTCCTACTGTCGGCCCCCAATATCTCGTCGCAGGCCGCTACCGCCTCCAGTCGAAGCTGGGTGGCGGCGGCATGGGCGCGGTATGGCTGGCGCACGACCGCCTGCTCGACCGGGACGTCGCGATCAAGCAGGTGCTCACCACGGCCGGGCTCGATGAGGCCGAAGCCGAGGCGGTCCGCAACCAGATCATGCACGAGGGCCGGGTCGCCGCGAAACTCTCGCACGACCACGCGATCGCCGTGTACGACGTGGTGCTCGAGGCCGGTGAGCCCTGGCTGGTGATGGAGCACCTGCCGTCGCGCAGTGTCGCGAAGGCGCTCGCGCTGGTCGATACGCTGCCGCCGATCGAGGTCGCGCAGATCGGCGCCCAGGTCGCCGACGCGCTGGCCGCCGCGCACGCGGTCGGCATCGTGCACCGGGATATCAAGCCGGGCAACATCCTCGTCGCCGACCGTGGCACCGGCGTGGGCATGGCGAAACTCAGCGACTTCGGCATCTCCAGCGGCGCGGGCGACCTGCTCGACGAACCGGACGGCGTGATCACCGGCACCCCCTCCTACCTGCCCCCCGAGGTCGCGCGCGGAGCGCAACCGACCAAGGCCAGCGACGTGTTCTCCCTGGGCGCCACGCTCTACACCGCGATCGAAGGACAGCCGCCGTACGGCTTCGACGAGGACAGCGACGTCATCGTGCACCGCGCCGCCATGGCGCAGATCATCCCGCCGACCCGCAGCGGCATGCTCACCCAGGCGCTGCTGCACATGATGGAGCCCGCGCCGCAGCGCCGCCCAACCATGGCCGAGGCGCGCGACGAAATCCTCACCGCCGCTTTCGGTCCCGGCACCGGACCGTACATTCTGGGCGCGCCCGTCCGCACCGAGGACGGAACCATCCCGTTCTGGGCCGCGCGCAATTCGGCATCCGGGATCCGCAGCCAGCACTCCACGCCGCTCCCCCGCCCGCACCGCAACCTCGCGGGAGCGGCCGCGGCCACGCCCCCGCAGCGCACCAGGAATTCTCAGCCCGGCAACGCCCCCCTGGCCATCGCCGTCGGCCTGCTGATCGGCCTGGTCATCATCATCGGGATCATCGTCGCCGTCCTCTGACGTCCGGGCACCCGGAGCCGAACGGCAGTCAGTCGATGCGGCGACGGTGGGCCCATCGGGTCAGGGCGTTGCGGTTGGACTGCTGGGTCTTGCGCAGGACGTTGGAGGCGTGCGTCTCCACGGTTTTGACCGAGATGAAGAGTGATTCGGCGATCTCGCGGTACGTGTAGCCGCGCGCGAGCAGGCGCAGGACCTCGAGCTCACGCGGGGTCAGGGAGTCGAGTTCGGGATCCAAGGGCGGCTCGGGTACCGGGGACCTTCCGGTGAACGAGTCCAGGACGAAACCGGCCAAGCGCGGGCTGAAGACCGCATCGCCGCCCGCCACCCGGCGGATGCCGTCGGCCAGCTCGGCTCCCGAAATCGTCTTGGTGACATACCCTCTGGCCCCGGCCCGGATCACCGCGATCACGTCCTCGGCCGCGTCGGACACGCTCAGCGCCAGGCACACCGGCCCCGGCTCGATACCCGCCAGCACCGCCACCCCACCGCCGTCGGGCATGTGCACGTCGAGCAGGACGACGTCCGGTCGCTCGGCATTGATCCCGGCTACCGCCTCCGCGACCCCGCCAGCCTCACCGACCACCTCCATGTCCGCCTCCCGGCTCAATTCAGCACGCACACCCGACCGAAAAACGGCGTGATCATCGACGAGAAAGACCCGCACGGTCACCTACTTCTCCTAACCGACCCTTGACCCCCAACCCGTACCACACTCGTCCCCCACACGCCTGTCTCGTCCTGGCAGGTGCGCAACGCGTGCCTAGTGGGCGGCCGGAGCGGGCTCTTCGTCCAAGGGGGCGCAGCCGGAATCGGTCCGCGGCATGGTGATTCGGACCTCGGTGCCGCGACCCGGCGTCGACAGGATGTCCACCTGGCCGCCGCGGCGCTCGATCCGGCCGCGAATGGACTTCGCCAGGCCGCGACGATCCTCCGGCACGGACGCGAGGTCGAAGCCGGAGCCGCGGTCACGGACGAAGATGCTCACCTGATGCGGCTCGACCTCGGCGAACAGATCGATCTCCGGGACACCCGCGTGCTTCGCGGCGTTGACCAGCGCTTCCCTGCTCGCGCCGAGCAGGGCGGTGAAGTGTTCCTTCGGCAGACCCGATCCGGAGCCGTCGACGTCCATCGATACGTCGCCGACGGTCACCGGCGCCACCTTCACGCCGTGCTGGTCCTCCACCTCGCCCGCGATGGTCCGCAGGGCCGCGGCCAAGCTCGACTGCGCGGGCCCGGAATCCTCGAACAGCCATTTCCGCAGTTCCCGCTCCTGGCTGCGGGCCAACCGCAGCACTTCCTGCGGGTCGTCGGCCTGACGCTGGATGAGCGCGAGTGTCTGGAGCACGGAATCGTGCAGGTGCGAGGCGATCTCCTCGCGTTCCTCGTTGCGGATGCGGGCGGCGCGCTCGGCGTTCAGCGCGCGCATCATGCGCAGCCACAGCGGAACCGTCAGCAGTCCCGCACCGATCAGCGTGACCGCCACCGCCAGCAGCGCCGATCCGATCGAGCTCAAATTGATCCTGGCCAGCACCACCACACCCAGACCGGCCACGATCAGCGTCGCACCGGCGACGATGCGCGACCAGGTGACCACCGATGGACGCGCGGGCAGCCCGAGCAGCGAACGCGGCCCGTCGACGTCGTACTCCCGCCACACCAGCGCCGCGCCGACCGCCACCACGATGATCGGCGCGATCACCTTCGCCGCGGTCCCGCTGAACACCCAGGACACGGCGATCGCGAGCCCGAGCCCGAGCATCGCGAGCCCGATCGCCTGCCGCCGCTCCGTACCGGAGGGTTTCGCCTGATCCGACCCACCGGGCGTGAAGATCCACAGCAGCCCGTACGCGACGATGCCCGCCCCGGCCAGCGCGGACAGCAGCACGAACGCCATCCGCACCTTGAACACGTCGACACCGAGATGGTCGGCCAGACCGCCCGCCACTCCGCCGACGACCCGGCCGCCCGACCGGCGGAAGATCCGCGCCTGCGGCGGCCATGGGACCGGCGCGGGCGCGGGACCCAGCCCACGTGCAGCGTCGAACCCCCGGGTGTCGAACGCGGGAACAGACGGGTACATGTCTTCGATACTGGCACGGCGACGAAGCTGCCAGCATCGGGATTCACCCTGATCTCGCTTGCTCGACCACACCCGCGCCGACCAGGGCGGACGCGGACGGGCCCGATCGAACCCGTGCATAGCTGAAAGTTTGCTGCATCGGTGGATCGGTCCAAAGTGTTCAGGCTGTTTTCAGGGTTCCCCCCGATGCGCCGATTCACGGATCGGCACACCATGGGAAACATGACGAAAACGAGCTTCGGCGACCAGGTCCAGCAGATATGGCAGACCCGGCCGATCCGATTGCCGCAGCAGGGGCCCGTCGCGGGCGTCGCGGCGGGGTTCGCGCGCCGCTACGAGATCGATCCGGTACTGGTTCGGGTCGCGTTCGTCGTCTCGACGATCTTCGGCGGCGCGGGCATCGTGCTCTACCTGCTGGCCTGGCTACTGCTGAGCGCGGCGGGCGACCAGGCATCCGCGGCCGAGTCGCTGGTCGGCAAAGGCCACAGCTCGCAGTCGCAGACCAAGACCATCGTGTTGATCGTGGCGCTGGCCATCGCGGTCAGCACGATGGGACCGGTCGGTGTCGGTCTCGGCGGATCCGGCCTGATCAGCCTCGCCCTGATGCTGGCGGGCTGGTGGATGCTGCACCTGCGCACCCCCAACCCGCCACCCGGGACCACCGAAGTGTTCGGCGGATTCGCCCCGGAGAGCGGAATCAACGCCACCGGCTACCCCGGCGCGGTCTTCCCGCAAGGAGCGACCCGGACGGTCGGTGATCTGTACGTGCCGCCGACCGCCGTGTACACGCCGTACACCAAACTGCCGGATTCCTACGTCCCGGAGACGTCCGCGCCTGCGGCGGACGGCGCGACGGTCCCGCTGCACAAGCCCGCCGTCGATGACGCGACCGTGGTACCGGACAACGTCGCCGCGCCCGCTGCCGGATCAGCGACGAGTTCGGTCGCCGACGAGAGAGAAACCGACGCTCAGGTCACCGATCAGACCGATTCGCCCGCCACGGTCGGCGATCAAGACGGCCCGGCGGCGGTCGGCAGCGGCCGGATCGATTCGGTCGGCGGAGCCGGATCGGACACGACTCACACCGACCGAGCCGATTCGGCCGGATCGGACTCGACTCATGACGATCGAGCCGAAAGCGGACCAGGCACGAGACCGTCATCGTCCGACGCTGCGATCTCACTCGGCAAAGACGCTCCGGCCCCGGGCCGCGCTCCGAGCTCGCGTGGCCCCGCGGCCGCTCAGCCCGCGATCATCGGCGGCCCGACCCCGCCGTCCTGGGATCCGCTCGGCGTAGCTCCACTCGCCTGGGACCTGCCGGAGCCCACCCCGGCCCGCACCGTCGTCGCCCCGCCGCAGAAGCGTCCGCGCTCGCGCCTCACGCCGGTGGTGATCGGCCTGGCCATCCTCGCGGCGGCGGGTGCCGGTGCGGCGGCGGCCTCGGGCGCGGAATGGATGACCCCCGGCCGGATCGCCGCGGCGGCGCTGGCCGTGATCGGCCTCGGCCTGGTGGTCGGCGCGTTCCTGCGGCGCGGCTACGGCTTGCTCGTGCTCACCGCGCCGCTCGCCGGGTTCGTCCTGCTCGCCTCCGCGATCGGTCCGATCGAATCCGATCAACTGGGCGACCGCACCTGGGCGCCCGCCTCCGCCGCCGATCTGGCCCAGAACTACAAGCTGACCATGGGCACCGGCACGCTGGACCTGCGGTCGCTGAAACTGACCGAGAACCGCACCGTGGACATCGACGTCCGGATGGGCGAAGCCCACATCCTGCTGCCCGCCGACATGACCGTCCGCACCACGTGCACGGCGACGATGGCCGAGGCCCTCTGCCCCGAGGGCATCAGTGGTCCCGGTACTCCCGGCGCGCCGGTGCTCGATCTGAACGTCGACGTCCGCGTCGGCAACGTGGAGGTGCAGCGTGGCTGAAAACGAGAAGAAGGAGACGACCGACTCCCGCCGCGGCCCCGCCGCCTCGCTGCTCATCGCGGGACTGCTGTCCCTCGCGATCAGCGTGTGGGCTTTCGTCGGCCCGGCGTCCTGGCCCGCGGCCGGCATGATCTCGATCGGTTGGATCGTCGTGCTCGCCGCCATCGTCATCGGCATCGTGCTGGTGATCTCCCCCCGCAGACGACGATGAGCGTGCGGCCCGTCCACTTGGACGGGCCGTTTCGCGTTCAGCCCCGAGCCACCGCCGCCGTAGCCGGGCCGCATTCCTACGACAGGACAACCGCATGAAGCGCGACGAACCCGCCGATCAGACGCCACCCACCACCCGGACCACACCGCCCGATCCCAGACCCGGCATCACGAACGGCGTACTTCTGGGCCGCGTGATCCTGTACAGCGCTTTCCACCGCCCCCGCTGATCTCGCACGCGATGACGGCGGCGAGTAGTCACCGCCCGCTGGGCGGCCGGGAGTTCACTCCCACTCGATGGTGCCCGGCGGCTTGCTGGTCACGTCCAAGACCACGCGATTGACCTCCGCCACCTCGTTGGTGATGCGGGTGGAGATGCGTTCCAGCACCTCGTAGGGCAACCGGGTCCAGTCGGCGGTCATGGCGTCCTCGCTGGAGACCGGGCGCAGCACGATCGGGTGTCCGTAGGTGCGGCCGTCGCCCTGCACGCCGACGCTGCGGACCTCCGCGAGCAGCACGACCGGGCACTGCCAGATCTGGGCGTCCAGACCGGCCGCCGTCAGTTCCTCGCGGGCGATGGCGTCGGCCTTGCGCAGCGTCTCCAACCGGTCGGCGGTGACTTCACCGACGATGCGGATGGCGAGACCGGGACCGGGGAAGGGCTGGCGAGCGACGATTTCCTCCGGCAGCCCGAGCTCGCGTCCGACCGCGCGGACCTCGTCCTTGAACAGCAACCGCAACGGTTCTACGAGTTCGAACTCCAGATCGTCGGGCAGACCGCCGACATTGTGATGACTCTTGATGTTCGCGGTGCCGCTGCCGCCGCCGGACTCCACGACGTCCGGGTAGAGCGTGCCCTGCACCAGGAACTCGACCTTCGGCGTCTCGCCGTCGGCCGCACCGTGCTCGAGCACCGCCTCGCCCACCGCGTCCTCGAAGGAACGGATGAACTCCCGCCCGATGATCTTGCGCTTCTCCTCGGGATCGGTCACACCCTTCAACTCGCCGAGGAACTTGTCCACCGCGTCGACGGTCACCAGTTTGGCGCCGGTCGCGGCGACGAAATCCTGCTGCACCTGCTCCCGCTCGCCCGCCCGCAGCAGGCCGTGGTCAACGAACACACACGTCAACCGGTCACCGATGGCGCGCTGCACCAGGGCGGCGGCGACGGCGCTGTCCACCCCACCGGACAGTCCGCAGATCGCGTGTTTGTCACCGATTTGCTCGCGTACCGAGGCGATCAGCGAATCGGCGATGTTCGCCGGAGTCCAGGTGGAGGGGATGCCTGCGAGTTCGTGCAGGAACCGGCTCAGCACCTGCTGCCCGTGCGGCGAATGCAGCACTTCCGGGTGGTACTGCACACCGGCCAACCGGCGCGCGCGATCCTCGAAGGCGGCGACCGGCGCGCCCGCGCTGGTGCCGGTGACCTCGAAGCCCTCCGGCGCGTCGGTGACCGCGTCGCCGTGGCTCATCCACACCGGCTGGATGGTGGGCAGGCCGCCGTGCAGCAAACCACCGTCGATGTTGAGTTCGGTGCGTCCGTACTCACGGGTGCCGGTGTGCGCGACCGTTCCACCCAGCGCCTGGGCCATCGCCTGGAAGCCGTAGCAGATGCCGAAGACCGGCAGCCCCAGATCGAACAACCGCGGATCCAGCCGCGGCGCGCCCTCGGCGTACACGCTGGCCGGACCACCGGACAGGATCACCGCGAGCGGCTGCTTGTCGGCGATCTCCTCCACCGTCGCGGTGTGCGGAACCACCTCCGAGTACACGCTCGACTCGCGAACCCGCCGCGCGATCAGCTGGGCGTACTGTGCTCCGAAGTCGACGACGAGGACCGGTCTCTGGGTTTGTGCCACTCGCCCAGTTTAGTGAGCGGCGAAACGAGCGAATCATCGGCACAGCGGCACCGTGTGGGAGGCGAGCCGACCGCCCGAATCGTCACCCGCGGCCCGGCTCGCTGGTTATCCTTCTGCTCGTGCCCTTCGCCCGCGCGATCGATGCCGACATCCACTACGAGGACAGCGGCGGGGACGGCCCGGTGGTACTGCTGGCGCACGAGTTCCTCATGGACCGCACCATGTTCGCCGCCCAAACGGCCGCTCTCGCACCGGAATTCCGGATCGTCTCCTGGGATGCACGCGGCCACGGCCGCACCAGGGACGAGGGCCTACCCTTCACCTATTGGACCGCGGCCAGGGACGCGCTGACCGTCCTGGATCATCTCGGCGCCGAGCGGGCCGTCGTCGGCGGCACCGCGCAGGGGGGTTTCACGGCGCTGCGCACAGCGTTGATCGCACCGGAACGCGTCTCCGCGCTGATCCTGATCAGCACCGAAGCACACGGTCCCACCCCGGAGCAGTCCACCGCGACGCAGAAATTCCTCGACGAGTGGTACGACGACGGCTCCCGCGAACGAGCCGTGCACCAGCTGGCTTCCTGGCTGATCGGCGACGACGAGTGGTACCGCTCGATCTGGACCCAACGCTGGCTGGTGCGCGACCGCCGCGGCATCGAGGTGGCGGCGGGCTGCCTGCTCAGCCGGGATTCGGTACTGGACCGCCTCCGCGAAATCGCTTGCCCCGCTTTGGTGATCCACCCCACCCACAGCGGCATGGACCGCGAGCGCGCCCAGGAACTGGCCCACGGGCTGTCCGGCGCGACCTTCATCGAAATCGCCGAAGCCCGACTCGCGGTGACGATGACCCACCCCGAGCCGGTGAACCACGCGATCCAGCAGTTCCTGCGCGCACGAACGAAACCGACCCGCGTGCGCTGAACGCTGTGTCGATTTGCAGCGCCTGCGGCGCATGCGCTTCGACCGCTGGAACGCGAGCCGGGCCGCGAACGGCGCTCGTAAGACTCGCTTCTCCGGTGATCGCCGGGTGGCTGGGAGGGTGCGCCGCAGTACGCTCAGGCCTACCTTCAAGCGCGTACGCTCAGGCCCACCTTCTGGAACTCCTTGAGGTCCGAGTAACCGGCCTTGGCCATCGAACGACGCAGGCCGCCGACGAGATTCAGCGAACCGAACGGATCGTCGGACGGGCCGAAGAGCACCCGCTCCAGGCTGGGGCGCACCGTGTCGCCGACCGGCTCGCCACCGAGATCCCACGGATCGTCGACGTGCAGCATCGACCCGCGCGGCACCGACGGGTGCGCGGCCGCCGACGGCCAGTACCAGCCGCGGCCCGGCGCCTCCGCGGCCACGGCGAGCGGGACGCCGAGCATGGCCGCGTCCGCGCCACACGCGATCGCCTTGGCCAGCTGCCCGGAGGTGGAGATGTCGCCGTCCGCGATGACGTGCACATAGCGACCGCCGGTCTCGTCCAGGTAATCGCGGCGGGCGGCGGCGGCATCCGCGATCGCGGTGGCCATCGGCACGCCGATGCCGAGTACCTCGCCGGTGGTGGTCGCGCCGGGGTAGGAGCCGTAGCCGACGATCACGCCCGCCGCTCCGGTACGCATCAGGTGCAGCGCGGTGCGGTGATCGCTCACGCCGCCTGCGACCACGGGCACGTCCAGGTCGGCGATGAAGGTCTTGAGGTTCAGCGGCTCACCGTCGCCGACATGTTCGGCGGAGATGATCGTGCCGTGCACCACGAGCAGGTCGATCCCCGCCTGCAGCAGCGCCGGGGTGAGCGTGCGGGCGTTCTGCGGGCTCACCCGCACCGCCACGGTGACGCCGGCGGCGCGGACCTGCGCCACCGCGGCGGCGAGCAGATCCGGCTGCATCGGCGCGGCGTGCAACTCCTGCAGCAACGCCACGGCGCGCTCGTAACCGCCCTTGCCGACCAGCTCTAGCAACTGGTCGATCTTCGCGCCGACATCCGCGTGCCGCGCCCACAGTCCCTCGCCGTTGATCACGCCGAGCCCGCCGAGGCGGCCGAGTTCGACGGCGAACTCCGGGGACACCAGGGCGTCGGTGGGGTGCGCGAGAAACGGGATCTCGAAGCGGTAGGCGTCCAGCTGCCAGGACAGCGAGACCTGCTTCGACGAGCGGGTCCGGCGCGAGGGGACGATGTCGACGTCGTCCAGCTCGTAGGTACGCCGGGCGGTCCGGCCCATGCCGATCTCCACCATGTCGCGCACGCGAAATCTCCTTGTCTGATTTGCAGCGCCTGCGGCGCTGCGTGTTCGCGGCCCCTTATGGCTCGCGTTCCAGCGGTCGAGACTCGCGCCTGCGGCGCATGCGCTTCGACCGCTGGAACGCGAGCCGGGCCGCGAACGGGCGCTCGTAAGACTCGCGCCTCCAGTGGTTACTTGTGGGGGCAGGTGGGCAGCACAAAACCGCCAACTCGCCGCAGGTCGCTCACCGCCACAGCCGGTGGGCAAGCTCCATCATGCACGGACCGGTTGGTCCTGTACATGAACCTAGTGGGCTAACCCCGTCCGGTGTAGTTAGGGGCCTCGACGGTCATGGTGATGTCGTGCGGGTGGCTCTCCTTGAGACCCGCCGCGGTGATCTGCACGAACTGGGCTTCCTGCAGATGCGCGATCGACTGCGAGCCGGTGTAGCCCATGGCCGCGCGCAGACCGCCGACCAACTGGTGGATCACCTGGTTGACCGGGCCGCGGAACGGCACTCTGCCCTCGATGCCCTCGGGGACCAACTTGTCCTCGGCGAGCACGTCGTCCTGGAAATAACGGTCCTTGGAGAACGACTTCGCCTGGCCGCGGCCCTGCATGGCGCCCAGCGAGCCCATACCGCGATAGCTCTTGAACTGCTTACCGCCGACCAGGATCAGCTCGCCCGGCGACTCGGCCGTGCCCGCGAGCAACGACCCGAGCATCACCGTGGACGCGCCCGCCGCGATGGCCTTGGCGATGTCGCCGGAGAACTGGATGCCGCCATCGGCGATCACCGGGACACCTGCCGGCTTGCACACGGCGACCGCCTCCAGGATCGCGGTGATCTGCGGCGCGCCGACACCGGCGACCACGCGGGTGGTGCAGATCGAGCCGGGGCCGACGCCCACCTTGACCGCGTCCGCGCCCGCCTCGACGAGCGCGGCCGCGCCCTGGCGGGTGGCCACGTTGCCGCCGACCACCTGGATCCGGTCGCCGACCTCGGCCTTGACCTTGGTCACCATCTGCAGCACCTGCACCTGGTGACCGTGCGCGGTGTCCACCACGAGCACGTCGACGCCCGCGTCGGCCAGTGTCATGGCCCGCGACCAGGCGTCCTCGCCGACACCGACCGCGGCGCCGACCAGCAGGCGGCCGTCACGGTCCTTGGTGGCGTTGGGGTACTGGTCGGTCTTGACGAAGTCCTTGACGGTGATCAGGCCGCGCAGGCGCCCGTTGCCGTCGACGATCGGCAGCTTCTCCACCTTGTGCCTGCGCAGCAGTCCGAGCGCGGCTTCCGCGGTGACGCCCTCCTGCGCGGTGATCAAGGGGGCTTTGGTCATGACGTCGGCGACGCGGCGGTTCTGATCCACCTCGAAACGCATGTCGCGATTGGTGATGATGCCCACAAGCGCACCGGTCTCGTCCACCACGGGAAGACCCGAGATGCGGAACCTGGCGCACATCGCGTCGACCTCGGCGAGAGTGTCGGTCGGACGACAGGTCACCGGGTCGGTGACCATACCGGCCTCGGACCGCTTGACCGTCTCCACCTGGGCGGCCTGGTCGGCCGTCGAGAGGTTGCGGTGCAACACGCCCATGCCGCCCGCGCGCGCCATCGCGATGGCCATCCGCGCCTCGGTGACCGTGTCCATGGCCGAGCTGACCAACGGCGTGCGCAGGCGGATCTCCCTGGTCAGCACGCTGGAGGTTTCCACAGAACTGGGGATGAGATCCGAGGCGGCAGGCAGCAGCAGCACATCGTCGAACGTGAGGCCGAGCATGGCGATCTTGTTCGGATCGTCGCCACCCGTAGGAGGGCGGACTGCGATTCGTTCGCCCGATACGGGATTACTCATTCGGATCGACCCCTCCTGGACGTCGATAGCGACCGGCGCCGGTGTCACCGGCGCCGTGACGGCTGATGGGATGGACGTGGTTCGGCGGCGGTGCGATCGGGACCCGCCGTAGCCTGTGCTCCATCGTATCTGTCCGGTGAACTCGCCGACGAAGTGAGCCCACCACCGAAACTGGCAGGCCGCATAGCTGGCGCAGACCACCCTGTTCTGCGTACCGTGGGGATGTGCGTGACCATCTACCACCTGGCTTGCCGCCGGATCCGTTCGCCGGAGACCCCTCCGACCCGTCCGCCGCGCTCGATGCCATCGAGCCCGGCGAACCGCTGGATCCCCACGAGCGCCTTGCGGTCGAGGAGGATCTCGCCGACCTCGCGGTGTACGAGGCGCTGCTGGCCCACCGCGGCATCCGCGGACTCGTGGTCAGCTGCGAAGACTGTAGGCAGGACCACTACCACGACTGGGACATGTTGCGCGCCAACTTGCTTCAGTTGCTGGTCGACGGCACGGTCCGCCCGCACGAGCCCGCCTACGACCCGACGCCGGAAGCGTACGTCACCTGGGACTACTGCCGGGGCTACGCGGACGCGTCGATGAACGAGGCCTTCCACGGCGACGGGTTCGACGGATTCGACGGCTGATTCGGGCTCGATCGAACCGCACGCGGGCCTTTCGAGGCTCGCGTACCTCGCCTTTGCCGCTGTGATTTTCGACGCACACGATTACTTCGGCAGACGCACCGCGAGGTTCCGTCGCGGGCGGACACGCCCATGAGTTACCACCCTATGGTCAGCCGTTGGCTAGACCGACTTCTCCCCGAAAGACAAAAAGCCGACCGCCTGGCTGGCGATCGGTTCTTGCCTGGACCGTTTTCTTCTGTCAGCGGCCGGGCGGCACGAACGAGCCCGGGTTGGGGATGCCGGGGACGCTGAACGTCGGCGGCGGCTGATTGTTGCTGTTGTGGGTATTGGTGTTGCCCGGCGCCGGAGCTGTCGGCGGCTGCTGCTGCGGCGCCGTCGGATTACCGGTGTCTCCCGTAGGTCCGCCCGCAGGCGGCTTGACCTCGGTGACCGGCGGCTCCTGCGGAGCCGTCGGTTCCACGGTGGCCGGCGGCTGGGTGGTCACGGGCGGCGGTGTCGTCACCGGCGGCACCGTGGTCGGCGCGCCACCGCCGTTCGTCGTTCCGCCGCTGTTCGACGTTCCACCACCATTGGGCGCGGTGGCGTCGGCCGAGGGCGAAGGCTTGTTCGTCGGCTGACCGGGCTGCTGCACGATCGTCGAGGTCCCGCTACCTGGCGTCGGGCTGGGCTTCGTGGTCGCGTTGCCCGGGGTGGCACGCGGGTCGGTGGTCTTGGGCACCGTCGCACCCAGCTGATCGGCCAACTCCGGATTGACCTCGCGCAGCTTCGCGAGCAACTGTTCCCACTCGGTCATCAGCTCGGCGCGCTTGTCCGGATCGCTGACCTGCGCGGCATTCTCCTTGGCCCGCTCCAGGCGCACCTTGGCCTGCGTCGGGTTCTGAGTGACCAGCGTGGAAGCCTCGTTCAGGTCGTCGCCCGCCCGCTGGACCACGGTCGTCTGGGCCTGTTCGCTGAACACGACCTCTTTGACCCGCCACAGCGGATCGCCCGGCTCGGCGTTGTACGAGAACGCCGTCATGCCGCCGATGACCAGGGCCAGCGCGGCCGCCGTGCCCATGATCGGACGTAGTAGCCGCAGTCGCCCGCCGCCGCCGTGCGCCCCGATGCGAACCTGCCGCGCGCCGATCTCCTGGTTGACCGCGGCCACGATCGCGTCCAGGTCCGGCTCGGCCGGCATCGGAGGCGCGATCAACTCCGCTCGCCAGTCCGCGAGCAACGTCGCGAGCTGATACTCCTCGGCGCTGTCGGTGTGCACCGGACCATCGCTGGCGATGGCATCGATCAGAGCATCGTCGCGGCGTACCGCGGCGATGTCGACCGGGCCGGTGTCACCGGACGCCTCGGCGTAGGGACCGCTGTTCCGCGATCCAAGCCGCGCCTTCCAGTCACCCCGACCGCGCTCGCCATCCCTAGCCATACATTTCACCTGCCCTCGCCACTTGTGACTTGAGTTTCGCGAGTGCCCTGTGTTGGGCGACCCGTACCGCGCCCGCCGTACTGCCCACGGCGACCGCGGTTTCTTCCGCTGACAAACCCATGACCAAGCGCAGGATCAAGATCTCTCGATGCTTCTCGGGAAGCGTCGCGAGCAGACGGTTCATCTGCCTGCTCGTCTCGGACTCGAGAGCTCGTTGTTCCGGTCCCTGGTCGGTGGATATGACATCTGGTACTTCGGCCATCGCCTCCGCCTTGTTACGGGCGGCGTTGCGATGCGCGTCGGCGACCTTGTGCGAAGCGATTCCGTAAACAAAGGCCATGAAGGGCCTGCCCTGGTCTTGATACCTGGGCAAGGCTGTCATCACAGCCAGGCAAACCTCCTGCGCAACGTCGTCCGCGGAGAGCTGCCCACGCTCCGCGGCTCCGATCCGCGCGCGGCAGTAGCGCACCACCAGCGGGCGGATCATCTCCAGTACCTGAGCTAAAGCGGATCTGTCGCCCTGCGCAGCGGCAGCGACGGCGAGGTCCAACTCTTCGCCCGTGTGCGTCATCGTCAGAGATATTCCCGGCGTTACAAAGTGGCATGGTCAGGTGACGACCAATGCTTCCACCGAAGGGGCGGAACGGATCTAACAATAGCGACCCGTTGGCCGGAACTGGTCAACACGGTGGACTCCGTGATCACCTACCACCCCGCCATGGGGCGCAACACGCCGCCGGAGCGGGCGATGGCCGCGGCACATTCGGCCGCCTCCGCCGCCGCGTCCCGCGCGCCCGATCCGGTGCGGAGCATGGCACAAGCCCAGCGCAACGGCAGCAGGCCGTGCTCGCGGCACTGCTCGGCGACATCCTCGGCCGAGACGCCCGATCTTCCCCGCGCGTCGAGCGCCACGTCGGCGGCGGCGACCAGCAAGCGTGACTTGACCCGGTGGCGCACCGACGGGGATCGCTCGGCCAGCTCCAGCGCGGCCGCCGCGTGCGCCGCCGCCACCTCGAAATCGCCTGCCGCCAGCGCCGTTTCCGCGGACACCCAGCGCAAGCGGATCGCGGGACGCCAACCGGCCCGATACTGCTGTGCCGCCGACGCGCTGCGCCGCAGCAAGCGGTCGGCCAGCGCGAGGCGCCCGGTTCCGAGCGCGTCGGCGGCGAGTCCGGTGAGCGCGTCGCAGATCGCGTCGGCGCGGCTGGGACGGTAGCCGCCGAACTCCTCGGCGCTGTCCGGCTCCGCTCCGGCGCCGGCGGTGAGGATCAACGCGGCCGCCCGCCCGTCGAACGCCGCGGCGCGCTCATGCCAGCCGAGCTGCCGAAGAAAAGAACCCTCGGTACTTCCCGCCAGTGAGAGGAGTACGGGGTCGTTGCTGTGGTTGCATACCCTTCGCAATTCGGCGCGCGCCGCCGCATAACGGCCCTGGCCGCCGAGAACCACAGCGCGATACCACCGGCCGAGTGCGTCCGACGCGGACGGAAGGTCGGCGGCGGCGCGACCCGGAGCGGCGCCGAAGGCGGCCTCGGCGAGGACCGCGAGGTGAGGATCTCCGAGCGGAGCGGGCGCGAACACGGGCGCACTCTATCCCGTGCGGCACCCGGGCTCCGGCGAGGAAGGTGAGCGACGGCCGACCGGCGACACTCGGGATTTCCGTCGCCGAGCGGATGTTGCCATTAGGTAAATCTCGTCCTGGCTATCGCCGAGCGGCCACGCCGGGAATTCATGCGTGTTTCGCGTAATTAACCTGCCCGCCCCGTTACCGCCATCTTCGGATCCACACCCCACGAACCCCCTCGGCCGCGGCAGTGACCGACATCATCGGCACGAGATCGGCGTCGCGTCGGCGCTACGACCATGAAATCGCCTCTACCAGCGGAAATTGGATCAGTTGCGGCACATGCGGCAGCCACGGGCCTCCGGCCAACCGAACAGTATCGCCGGAACCAGCACGAAAAGTAAACAGTTCGGAGGTTAAATTTGGCAGCGCGAGATTTGGAAAAGTGCTGCGCCGAACTATTGACGGAATTTCGCGGCTGGACCTAACGTAGCTCATCGCCACGGACGGCGCCGCGCGAAATTGCAGCGACCACGAAGGGCGAGCCCCCCGGGTACCCCCGCCGACACGGCGTCGTGGCCCACAACTGTTGCAGAACAACTGCTCGACAACGCTGACGAGCTCGCACCACGAGGAGTTCACCATGCCCATGCCGACCCACCTCCCGGGACCCAACGCCGATGTCTGGGATTGGCAGATGCGAGGATCGTGCCGCGGGCAGGATTCCGCGGTGTTCTTCCATCCCGATGGTGAGCGTGGCCGGGCCCGCACGGCCCGTGAGATGCGCGCCAAGGAGATCTGCCGCACCTGCCCGGTGCTCATGCAGTGCCGCGCGCACGCGCTGAA
Source organism: Nocardia sp. NPDC003999 (assembly GCF_053604885.1). Classification (NCBI taxonomy): domain Bacteria; kingdom Bacillati; phylum Actinomycetota; class Actinomycetes; order Mycobacteriales; family Nocardiaceae; genus Nocardia; species Nocardia sp. NPDC003999. The sequence continues at coordinate 236,968 of NZ_JBSGIB010000006.1, read as the reverse complement.
AGTCAGCGAGCCCTACGGCATCTGGGGCGGCATGTCGGAGACCGAGCGCGAGATGCACGCGCGGCGCAGCCGCCGCCGCATGGCCGTCTGAATCAATCCCCTCCCATCCGCACGCCGCCGGGCGTCGAATTCCTAGCAAACAACGGGCCACTGCAACATGCTTCGGCCGAGCCGCTCACATGACACGGTGACCGGTTCCGCGCCGAAGGTCGGCGCGTGGGTTCCGATCGTCACCATCGATCGGCCGGCCGCCGAGCGAGGCCGGAGGCCGTGCACCCGGCGTTCCGGCACGGTGCGACGGTTCGGCGTGTCACGGCGTGTCGCTCCCGAGATGTCCGGCGTATCGGCGCTTTCCGCAACGCGGCGCCGGTCCACGACGAGCCTTGTGGCCACCCCACCCGAAGGGAGGTCATAGCGGCGCGCTACGGTAGTGACCGATGACACAGAATGGAGCGTTGTGACAACGCGGCCGTCGGCCGCAGAGGGCGACTCGTTCCGAAGAGCAGCCTTCCCACCCACGGTGGATTCTGCGGTTACGGCACGCGCAGCCGAAAGTATCGAGCTCGCCGCGCTTTTGCATCGATGCGGTCGAGCCGACCAGGAAGCATTCGCCGAGTTGTACGACCGGACGTGTGCGCGCGTCTTCGGTTTGGTTTTGCGCGTTCTGCACGATCCGGGCTACGCGGAGGAGACCACGCAAGAGGTCTATCTGCAGGTCTGGCGTATGGCATCGAGTTTCGACCCGGCGAAAGGTTCCGCGGTCACCTGGTTGATGACGCTCGCCCACCGGCGCGCCGTGGACCGGGTCCGCGCCGAGCAAGCCCACACCCAGCGCGAGGTCGCGTACGGGATCCGGGTGCTCGGCAACGAATTCGACGAGGTCACCGAAGAGGTCGAGCGCAGGCTCGAACAACAGGCCGTCCTGGCCGGTCTGGCCACACTCACCGAAACCCAGCGGGAAGCCATCTCGCTCGCCTACTACGGCGGACGCACCTATGCGGAGGTAGCTACCTACCTCGACGTAGGGTTACCTACGGTTAAGTCCCGGATTCGGGACGGATTGACACGACTGAAGAAAAGTTTGGGGGTGACGTGAGATGAACGAACGCCGTATCGATCTCGCGCACACCGTCGCGCTCGGATCGATCGACGACGAAGACCATCAGGAAGTGCAGGAGCTGTTCGACAGCGAGGACCCCGTGCTACGCGCGGAGTTCATCCAGGAAGTCAGAGACACGAAAGAAGCGCTCGCCGTTCTCGCCACAGCCACGGCGGCCACTCCGCCGCCGTCGCTGCGTGCTCGCCTACTCGCGGCCATCGCCGCCGAGCAGCCACCGGTCGCCAGCTGAATCCGGCGTCCCGCCAGGCATTCCCGCCCCGCGCGTACCGACCCCAGCGGTCCTGAGCTTCCTGCGGCCTCCCTCCGATCCCGCGGCAGACAGGCGATTCGGAACTCTCTCGGTCCAACCGGTAGTCGAGGCCGCGTACGGCAAGGCCCCCGAACCGCGTGGTTCGGGGGCCTTGTCCGTGCGTTGTCCCGAGAAAACCGGGTTCAGTGCGCGTGGCCGTGGTGGCCGTGGTCGTTCTGCTCCTCGGCGGGCTTGTCCACCACGGCGCTCTCGGTGGTGAGCACCATGCGCGCGACCGACGCCGCGTTGACGACGGCCGAACGGGTCACCTTCACGGGGTCGACGACGCCGTCGGTGAGCAGGTCGCCGTAGGTGAGCGTGGCGGCGTTGAAGCCGTCCTTGCCCTCGGCGACCTTGCTGACCACCACGGCGCCGTCCAGGCCCGCGTTGGTGGCGATCCAGTACAGCGGCGCACGCAGCGCGGTGCGGACCACCTCGACGCCGACGGCCTCGTCACCGGACAGCGAATCGCGCAGCTCGACGAGCTTGCTGCTCGCCTGCACCAGCGCGGTGCCGCCACCGGGCACGATGCCCTCTTCCACGGCGGCCTTGGCGGCGCTCACCGCGTCCTCGACGCGGTACTTGCGCTCCTTGAGCGCGGTCTCGGTGGCCGCGCCGACCTTGATCACCGCGACGCCGCCTGCCAGCTTGGCCAGCCGCTCCTCCAGCTTCTCGCGATCCCAGTCGGAATCGGTGGCCTCGATCTCGCGGCGCAGCTGCGCGACGCGCGCCTCCACGTCCGCCGCGGAACCGGCGCCATCGATGATCGTGGTGTCGTCCTTGGTGACGACGACGCGGCGCACCTTGCCGAGCACGTCGAGGCCTGCCTCGCGCAGGGTGATGCCCAGATCGGGGTTCACCACGGTGCCGCCGGTGACCACGGCCAAGTCGTCGAGGAACGCCTTGCGGCGGTCGCCGAAGAACGGCGCCTTGACCGCGACGGCCTTGATCGTCTTGCGGATGGCGTTGACCACCAGGGTCGACAGCGCCTCGCCTTCGACGTCCTCGGCGATGATCAGGACGGGCTTGCCGCTTTCGGCGATCTTCTCCAGCAGCGGCAGGAAGTCCGGCAGCGAGCTGATCTTCTCGCGGTGCAGCAGGACGAACACGTCCTCCAGGATGGCCTGCTGGCTGTCGGGGTCGGTGACGAAGTAGGGCGACAGGTAGCCCTTGTCGAACTGCACGCCCTCGGTGACGACGAGTTCGGTCTGCAGCGTCGAGGACTCCTCGACGGTGACGACGCCGTCCTTGCCGACGGTGGTCAGCGCCTTGCCGACCATCTCGCCGATCTCCTCGTCCCGCGAGGACACGGTCGCGACCTGCGCGATGGCCTGCTCGCCGGAGACCGGGGTGGCCAGCGCGAGCAGCGCCTCGGAGACCGCGTCGGCGGCCTTGGCGATGCCGGAGCCGACCACGATCGGGTTCGCCCCGGCCGCAACGTTCTTCAGCCCGGCGCGGACCAGCGCCTGGGCCAGCACGGTGGCGGTGGTGGTGCCGTCGCCCGCGACGTCGTTGGTCTTGGTGGCGACGCTCTTGACCAGCTGCGCGCCGAGGTTCTCGAACGGGTCTTCCAGCTCGATGTCGCGCGCGATGGTGACGCCGTCGTTGGTGACGGTCGGGCCGCCGAAGGACTTCGCGAGTACGACGTGCCGTCCGCGCGGGCCCAGGGTGACCTTCACGGCGTCGGCGAGCTTGTCGACGCCGCGTTCCAGAGCCCGGCGAGCCTTCTCGTCGAACTCGATCTGCTTTGCCATGGGGATTCGCTCCTGTAGTGGATTGCGGCGCTCCCGGGTCCCGTCGTCACGCAGGCTGCCGCCTCAGGGCCCGTCGCTCGCACCGCGTGTTTCAGTGCCGTGGTGTCGGCGCCGAACGCACTCCGCCCCGGGTCACGAAAGACACCGGGGCGGAACGCATGCGTGCCTGATCGGCTACTTGGTGACGACGGCCAGCACGTCGCGCGCCGACAGGATGAGGTACTCCTCGCCCTGGTACTTGATCTCGGTGCCGCCGTACTTGCTGTAGATGACGGTGTCACCCTCCTGGACATCCAGCGGGATGCGCTTCTCGCCCTCGTCGTCCCACCGGCCGGGACCGACGGCGACAACGGTGCCCTCCTGCGGCTTCTCCTTCGCCGTGTCAGGGATGACCAGGCCGGAGGCCGTCGTCGTCTCGGCCTCGTTGGCCTGGACGAGGATCTTGTCCTCGAGCGGCTTGATGTTCACGCTCGCCACGTTGAGCCCTCCACTTTCAGGGGATTCGGTCGTCCGGAACTCGTCGCTCCGAACTCGTCGGTTGGTCACGATGCTGACCCTGCGCATAGCCCCGTCGTCGCGGGTGCCGGGACCCCTGCCCAGTGGTCAAGCTGCTGGCACAAGCACTACACACAGTGCCGACTAGCACTCTATACATGAGAGTGCCAGCGCTCAAGGCTGGGCGGTGCCAACTTTGCGCGGCGCGCCCGGCGACACTGCGAGCTTGGCTATAAGTTCGGGAAAACAGTAACGTTCGGATAACGGATTGTGACACTATTGACGACGGTTGCGGTCCGGCCGCCGGTTCGTCGCTCCTCCGAGCGGCGGCCAGGCGGCACAGAGGTACCACAGCGTCGCCGAACCCGCAGCGCCGCAGCACGATCGTTGCACCACCAGCTTCACCAGAGAGCAAGACACACGTGATCCATGGCCGGTCCCCGCGACCCACCCGGACGAGGGGCCGGTTCGTTTCCCGGTCCGGGTCGCGCGTCATCCATACGGCGGTCCGGCAGTCCATTCGAGATGGTCGGCGACACCATGACCATCCGCTCGAAGGGAGGTGAACATGCGAACATCCCTCGGCATCTCGGCCGGGGCAGAGGTCGTGTGCTCGGCGTTGGTCTCCACCGCACCGAACGGCACGCAGAGCTTCGATTACCGCGTCGTGTCCGCCGACGCGGCTCATTCCGATCTCGGTGACCTGGTGTCGTCCTCGATCGAGCTGATGACGACCCAGCTGCCGACCACGCAGCCGCCACGCGAGATCATCCGCCCGGTCGGCGGCCGTTTCGCGGGCGGGCCACGCGACTTCGAGCCGGCGACGGGTCACCCGCCCACCAGCGTCGCGGTCGCCTACCGCACCAAGGAGCAGGCCCAGATCATCCGCTCGGCCACCGGAAAACAGCGCGACCTGCGGCTGATCCCGGAGGGCACCGCCGCGCTGACCTACCTGCGGCACACCGGCCTGCTGGACCGCTACGACACGGTCGCCATCGTCGATCTCGGCGCCTCCGGGCTCGGCGTCACCGTCGCCGACCGCGCCGACGGCTCCCTGCTCCGTTCCGATCGCACCGCGACCGTCAGCGGCAAGGCGATCGACGATCTCATCTACCACCATCTGGTGGACCTGCACTTCGCCCGGCGCGGTACCCGCCCGAACCGCGGCATGCTCACCAACCGGGGCCGCGCGGCCAAGGAGCACCTGTCCATCGCGCCCGCGGTCACCATCGACCACGTCGCCGGTCGTCCGCTGAAGCTGACCAGGGCCGACTTCGAAGAGTTGATCGCCGACCTGCTGCGCGACCTGGCGCGGTTCGTCACGATGTCGTTCGCCCGGGCGCCCAGGCAGCCGCAGGCGGTCACGGTCATCGGCGGCGGCGCCAACATCCCCGCGGTGCTCGATACGCTCACCGCCGCCCTGGACATCCCCGTGTTCACCGTGCCGGATCCCGAGGCGGTGACCGCCAAAGGCGCGGCGCTGGTCGCCGATTCGATGCAGCCGTCGGTGTTCCCGGTCGCCGGGCTCGGCGGCGACGCGCCCGCGGGGACGGTAACCAAGGTGTTCGGCACGCTCGCCGGTGCGATCGTGGTCGTCGGACTGATCGTCGGCTACGGGGTCAAGACGTTCGCGCCGACCTCGGATGACGAGGTCTCTCCCGCGGGGACCACGAGCAGCGCGTCGCAACTGCCCAACCCGACATCGGCGCCGCCCGCGACCACGGCTGCCGCCACGCCGCACAACCGCACGCCGGACAACACCAGCATCGCACCGACGACCACGGAACGCGGACCGCAGAGCACGACCGGCGGTCCGTCGTCCACGCAGGTGATCACACCCACGCAGCCCACGCTGCGCCCGGATCCGAACCTTCCGCCGATTCCGTTCCCCGAACTGCTCGGCCCCCTGTTCGGGAATCCGAATGCGGCACCGAACGGTTCGCCCGAATCGCCATCGAGCCGGACGTGGTACCCGGCGGCGCCGACCGCTCCGGCGCCCGGCACGAGCCCGACGCCCACCCAGGCGCCCGCGCGGTCGAGCCTGCCGCTCCTCCGGGGGAATTCGGGGTCGGCGTCGCATCCCGGACTGCTCGCACCGAACTGATCCGGCCGCACGACGGCCCTTCGCGGCGATCTCACCGGAAAGAAACCCGGTGCGGCCGCCGCCGCTTCGTGCGCTGAATCCGAGCCGGTCAGCGAACCATACTGACCGACACCGGCAGACCCGGATCGGTGGCGACCGTCAGCGGCGAAGCAGCCGCGCCACCAGCGATGACATGCGCGCCGAGCGCGGCGATCATCACCCCGTTGTCCGTGCACAGCCGAGGCTTGGGCACCCGCAAGGTCAAACCGGCCGCGGCGCAGCGTTCCTCGGCCATCGAGCGGATCCGCGAGTTGGCGGTCGCGCCGCCGCCGAGCACCAGCGTGCCGACGCCGACATCCTGGGCCGCGCGAACCGCCTTCATCGTGAGCACATCCGCGACCGACTCCTGGAAAGACGCCGCGATATCGGGGATGGGCAGATCCTCCGCGGCGACGCCGTCGCGCTGGGCCGCCTCCACGTAACGGGCGACCGCGGTCTTGAGACCCGAGAAGGAGAAGTCGTAGCGCGGGTCGCGCGGCCCGGTCATGCCGCGAGGGAAGGCGATAGCGCGCGGATCACCGGCCGTCGCGGCGGCATCCAGCGCCGGACCGCCGGGAAAGCCCAACCCGAGCAGCCGCGCCACCTTGTCGAACGCCTCGCCCGCCGCGTCGTCGACGGTGCTGCCCAGCTCGACGATCGGCTCGGCCAGATCCGTGACGTGCAGCAGATGCGTGTGCCCGCCCGACACCAGCAGCGCGACGCACGGCGGCATCGGCCCGTGCTCCAGAGTGTCCACCGCGACGTGCCCGCCGAGATGGTTGAGCGCGTAGAAGGGCACATCCCACGCCGCCGCATACGCTTTCGCCGCGGCGACACCGACCAGCAGCGCACCGGCCAAGCCCGGGCCGATGGTCACCGCCAACGCGTCCGGTTTCGCGATGCCCGCGGCCGACAGCGCGCGGCGCATCGCGGGCACGATCGCCTCGAGATGCGCGCGCGAGGCGATCTCGGGGACGACGCCGCCGAAGCGCGCGTGCTGGTCGACGCTGGAAGCGACCTCGTCGGCGAGCAGTACGCAGGTGCCGTCGGGGTGCCTGCGGACGATGCCGACTCCGGTTTCGTCGCAGGAGCTTTCGATGCCCATGACGATCACGACAACACCTCGTCCCGTGTGCGCCAGCGCTCCCCGCTGGTCAGCGCGGGGCGACGCATCGTGTACGCGTCCGCGCCACTGGGGTGGTAGTAGTTCTTGCGCAACCCGATGATGTGGAACCCGTGCTTGGCGTACAGCGCGATCGCCGGCGCGTTGTCGGTGCGGACCTCCAGGAACACCGGTCCACCGCGCCGGTCCGCCTCGGCGAGCAGCGCCTCCAGCAGGAGCGTGCCGACACCTGTGCGGTGGCAGCCGGGGTCGACGCCGATGGTGTGGACCTCGGCCTCGGGGTGTTCGGCATCACCCAGCAGGGCGATACCCGCGTAGCCGACCATTCGCCCGTCGTCGTCGCGCGCGGTGATGTAGCGGTTGTGCCGCCCGGCCAGCTCGGACTGGAACGCCACGGCGGCCCACGGGTCGTCCTCCGGAAAAAGCAATTGCTCCAGCTCGACGCAGCGCGTGATGTCGGCGGCCACCATCGGCGCGATTCGGAAAGTCACCGGCTTCACGCCCCCGTCCGGTCGAGTCGGCGGTAGGCGTTCTCGACCGCGTCCGGCCTGCGCAAGTACAGCGGAACCAGCGGCTCCGGCACGCTGCGAGACAGCACCTCGGCGGCGACGACGCGGACCAACCCGGCGGGCGAGGGCGTCTCGGCGGGGAGCACGGGCAGATCGAAGAAGTCGACGTGCGAAGCGGATCCGGCGATCGCCGTGGCCTCGCCCGCGTCCAAGTCGGAGGGCTTGCACACCTCGGGTCCGGCCACGCGCGCGCCCTCCCGGTACCGCGCCCAATACACCTCGCGCCGCCGGGCATCGGTCACCACGAGCAGTTCGGCTTCGGGCGGGAGCTCGACGGGGGGCGGCACCGCGGGGTCGACAGCGGCGTCGGCTGCGATCGCGTCGAGGCTGCACGCGCCGTACACCGGTATCCCGAGCGCGTCGCCGAACGCGGCCGCGGTGGCCATGCCGACGCGCAGGCCGGTGAACGGACCCGGACCGACCCCGACCACGAGCGCGTCGATCTCGGTCCTGGAACGACCTGCCTCGGTGAGGCATTCGAGGATCTGCGGAGTGAGTACCTCGGCATGGGCGCGGGGGTCGACCCGCACCCGGGATGCGACGGTGCGTACCCGGACGGGATTCGCCGCGTCGGCGCCCTGCTCCAAGTCCACCAGTCCCGCTGTGACGGCGGGTGTCGCGGTGTCGACGGCTAGTACAAGCATGATTGGGCCAACGATACCGGGTGGTAGGTGAGGCCGACGCAGAGCTACCCGGTAGCTAATTGACCCATTCCCAGCTGGCGGTGCGCACATCCGAGTCCGGCGCCCGCGACAGCACCACACGCAGATGCCGATCCGCGAGGTGCTCCACCACGCCGCGGCCCCACTCCACCACGACGACCGCCTGATGCAGATCGGTGTCCAGGTCCAGCGCGTCCAGCTCGTCCAGGTCGCCGCCGAGCCGGTAGGCGTCCACGTGCACCATGGGCACCGACGGGCCGCCTGCGCGCTGCCCCGCGCGGTGCTGGCGGGCGATGATGAACGTCGGCGAACTGACCCGCCCCTGCACGCCAAGACCTTCGGCGATGCCGCGGGTCAGTGCGGTCTTGCCCGCGCCGAGCGGACCGTCCAGCACCACGAGATCCCCGGCACGCAGATCGGTGGCCAGTTCCCGGCCCAGCGCCTCGGTGTCGGCGACGGTGGGCAGCACTCGATGCCCCGGATCAGCCACGGGCCACCTCCGAGGCCTCCCCCGGCGCCGGGTCGACCACGCCCGCGCGCACCAGCAAGCGATCCAGCGCGGCGTTGACTATGTCCGGGTATTGCAGATGCGGCATGTGCGCCGCGCCTTCCAACCGGATGAGTTCGCTGCCCGGCAGAGCGGCGGCGAGCGCACGCGAATTCCGGAACGGGATCACCAGATCGTGCCCGCCGCCGAGTACCAGGATCGGTGTGCCCGCCAGCGCGGGCAACGCCGCCGACTCGTCGTGCAGCTCGATGGCCTGCAGGAACTTCACTACGGTCGCCACGGGCGTCTGGTCGATCATCAGCGTCGTGAAGCGCGACAGCGTCGGGCTCACCGGTCCGTGGAACGAGCTGACGTGCAGGATCGGCGTGATCACCCGCCGAGCGGTGACGCGGCCCGCCTGCACCAGCGCGGGCGCGGTGTACACGGCCACCCGGAACCCGTCGATCGCAGGATTGCGCAACAGTTGCCCGATTCCCGCCGCGGTGACCTCGGCGGCCGCGGTCGACAGCAGTGCGATCCCGATCACTCTGGCCGCGAACAATTCCGGGAATCGCGCGGCCGCGGCCAGGATCGCCATCCCGCCCAGCGAATGCCCGACCAGCACCACCGGCCCGGCCGGTGCGGTGGCGTTCAGCACGGCGGCGAGGTCGCTCCCGAGCTGTGCGACGGTACAACTCGCGGCGCTCGGCACACCGGAACGGCCGTGTCCGCGCAGATCGAACAGCACCATGCGAAGTCCTGCGCCGTAGCGCTTTTCCAGGTCACGACGCTGAAAGTGGAAGGAAGCCATGCTGTTGCAGAAGCCGTGCACGAAGATCACCGTCACCGGTGCGTCGTCGGGGCCGCAGATCCGCGTGGCCAACGGCACGCCGTCGTCGGCGAGCACCGTCCCCGCGCGGTCGGCATCGATCAGCGCGAAATTCTCGTCGCGGTAGTCGTCGCCCCGCGCGGGCCACAACACCCGCGCACCGGCGCGACGCAAGGCGTGGGCGCCTGCCAGCGCACCGACGAATCCAGCCGTGGCCAGCCCGCCGCGCAGCGGGGTCACCCGGAAGCGGCTCATCGAACGCCACCGACATAGCGCCGGGTAACCCGGCCGCGCGGTGAGCACACCACTTCGTAGTGGATGGTGTCGAGCAGGTCCGCCCACTCCTGGGCGTGCGGTCGCGCACCGAAGAGAATCGCGGTGTCGCCTTCCTGAACGCCCGCCGCGTTGTCTCCGAGGTCGACGACGAACTGGTCCATGCACACCCGCCCCACGTTCCTGCGCGGCGCCCCGCCGAGCCAGACATCGAAACGTCCGCTCAGGGGGCGGAAAACGCCGTCGGCGTAACCGGCCGGGATCAGCGCGACGGTGGTGTCGCGCGGCGCGATCCACTGGTGCCCATAGGAAACGCCTTCGCCCGCGGCCACTCGTTTGACCAGGGCGACCTCTGCCTGGAACGTCATCGCGGGCCGCAGGCCGAAATCGTCGTCCGGTATCGGGGACAGGCCGTACATGGCGATGCCCGGCCGGACCAAGTCGAAGGCCAGGTCAGGGCGGGTCAGGGTAGCGGCGGAGTTGGCGATGTGCACCAGCTCCGGTTCCAGGCCGTGCTCCTTGGCCGTGGCGATGGCCTCCAGGAACCGGGCGCGTTGCGCGTCGTTGTTGGGATGCTCGGGTTCGTCGGCGTGCGCGAGGTGGGAGAAGATCGCGCGAAACCGCACCACACCCTCGTCGACCAGAACGCGCAGCGCCGTCAGGACTTCCGGGTACGCGTCCGGCGACACGCCGTTGCGGTTCAGGCCGGTGTCCACCTTCAGGGTGACCGTCGCCGGACGGCCCAGTTCGCGCGCCGCGGCCTCGACCGCTCGCAGATGAGCCGCCGAAGAGATCCCGATCTCGACGTCGGCGGCCACCGCAGGCGCGAAGTCGGTGTCCGTGCTGTGCAACCAGCACAGGATGGGCGCGGTGATCCCGGCCGCACGCAACTGCACGGCCTCGCCCACCGTCGTGACACCCAGTTCCGCCGCGCCCGCCGCCAGAGCGGCCCGGCCCACCTCGACCGCGCCGTGGTTGTAGCCGTCGGCCTTCACCACCGCCATCACCGCGGCGCCACCCGCGTGCTCCCGCAGGATCCGCACGTTGTGGGCGATGGCGTCCAGGTCGATGACCGTTTCCACTTGCGCTGTGCCGCCTCTCCGCGTATCCGGGCCGTCCCAGTCGGACGCGCAGGATTCACGTTCAGGTCCTGCGTTTGATGCCGCCTGGATTTCGGGCGTGCCCGACGAGTTACCCATATGCTCTCGAGATCAGTCGTTGCGTTGATTCCGGTCGAGTCTATTGGCGCGCTCGATTCTGGTTCCAATCGGTTTCCGTGGCGCTCGGGCCGGTGTGTCGAGCGCCACGACCAGCATCGATACGTCGACGCCATCGGCACCCGGCACTCAGCGCCTCAGCTTTGCGCCCGCCGGAACCCGTCGGTCCGGCTGAATGCGGCCATCGGCTCGTACCGGTTCCATCACCGTAGCGGGCGGAAACAGTCAGAAGGGGTGTGCCAGGCCACGGAGAACGCCGATGGCGGGGCGGAGGTGAGCTCCCAGCAGGCTTGCCGAGATGGGGGTTCCCGCGGGGGCGGCGTCATGTGCGGCGAGGTTCGCGGACAGCGCGTGCACGCGCGCGGCCGCCGCGGCCGACCATGCGGGTTCCCGCCCCGCCGCGAGCAGCGCCCCGATGATGCCGGAGAGCACGTCGCCCGCGCCCGCGGTCGCCGCCCAGGAACCGCCCGCCTCGTTGACCAGCACGGGACCGCCCGGGGCGGCGACGAGCGTGGCGCGACCCTTCAGCAGCACCGTGACCTGCCAGGAAGCGGCGAAGTCGCGGACCGCCGCCACCCGGTCGGGACCGACCTCGTGGCCGGTGAGGCGGGCGAACTCGCCCGCGTGCGGAGTCAGAACGGTCGGGGCCGCACGACCGCGCACCAAGTCCGGCTCCGCGGCCAGCATGGTCAGGCCGTCCGCGTCGATCACCACCGGGAGGTCGGTGGCCAGGATCTCACGCAGGCGTTGCCTGGCGGCGGAGTCGGTGCCCGCGCCGGGACCGAAGACCCAGGCCTGGACGCGACCGGTCGCGGCGACCTCCTCGGCGGCGATCACTTCGGGGAAGTGGTTCAGCACCTCGGCCGCCGCGGTCCCCGCATACCGCACCATGCCCGATGTCGCCGCGACGGCGGCGCCCGCGCACAGCACCGCGGCGCCCGGATACGTGGCGCTACCCGCGCATACGCCCGTCACACCCTGCGTGTACTTGTCGTCGGCCGGGCCGGGGACCGGCCACGCGGCCCCGATCGCCGCGGGCTCCAGCGCGAGGAGACCCGGCTCCGGGAGACGTAAACCGATGGGCACCAATTCGATTCGCCCGCACTGCGGCGCGGCGAGCGCATGCACCGGCTTGTACGCGCCGAACGCGACCGTGACGTCCGCGCGAACCGCCGGGCCTTCGATCGCGCCGGTGCCCGGGTCGACGCCGCTGGGCAGGTCTGCCGCGACGACCGGAGCCTCCAGCGCCGCAACGATTTCGGCGGCACGCGGCCGCAACGCCCCGCGACCGGAGATGCCGACGATGCCGTCGATCACCAGATCCGGGCGGCCCACGTCGTCGGCGACTCGACCGCCCGATCCGCGCAGCGCCGCGAGTCCTCCGGCGTGCGCCCGCTCCGGGCTGAGCAACACCGCGGTGACCGCGACACCGCGGCGGCGCAGCCGCGCTCCCGCCCAGAGCGCGTCGCCGCCGTTGTCCCCGGAACCGACCAGCAGGGTCACCGCCCGCCCCGCGATACCGCCGGTACGCTCCCTGAGTTCGCCCGCCACCACCGTGGCCAGGCCGTGCGCCGCCCGGCGCATGGGCACGCCGTCCGGCACCCGGGTGAACAGCTCGGCCTCCGCCGCGCGCACTTCGTCCACCGTGAAATAGCCCCGCTGCGTGGACATCGCCGCTCCCTCCGTCGGTGTGGCCTACTACGCTTGGCCATCATGCCAAGCGTCCGCCGCATCGGGATCGTCCGCGTCGTCACGGGAGTCGCCTTGGCGTGCGCGCTCCTACTGTCCGGTTGCGGCGGCGACGAATCCGGTTCGGCCGCCACCACGACGAGGAAACCGGCTCGGCCGACCACCACCGCACAGCAGACCGGTGACCGCAAGCCCGCCGCAGCCACCGTCGTGGCGCATGACATGAAATTCTCCCCCGCCGAGGTCACCGTCGCGGTCGGCGACACGGTCACCTGGAAATTCGACGACAAGGTCCCGCACACCGTGCAGGGCATCGGCGACAAGGCCATGGGCATCAACAGCCCGATCTTCGACAAAGGCGAGTGGAGCTACACCTTCACCGCGCCGGGCACCTACCGCTATCTCTGCTCGCTGCACCCGGAGATGCGCGGCTCGGTCACCGTGCAGTAAACCGCAGGGTACGGACCCTTCGGGCTTACCGGGGGCATTCCACCGGCGAAGCGCTCCGGACGTGGCCTCGGCGAGGTCCAGCCGAGAAACCGCGAAAACCTCCGACGAAGCATCCCGGAGAAAAGCCCGGACCTCGACTCCGCACTCATTGATCGCCGAGCCGTCCCGCACTCACACCGGACGGTAGTCGCGGTGCCGTGCGCCGTGGGTGTTCAGTGCTTCGACCGCGGCCACGAGCGGAGCGAGTTCGGGGTTGGCGGCCGCCTGCCCGAGTGCTCCGGCCAGGGCGGCGTCGTGCGTGGGCCGCGCCTGTTCCAGCAGGTCCAAGCCCGCCGGGGTGACATCGGTGTAGATGCCGCGACGGTCGTCGGGGCAGAGGTAACGCTGGAGCAGGCCGCGATCTTCCAGCCGGGAAACCAGTCGGGTGGTCGCGCTCTGGCTCAGCACCACGGCCTCGGCCACCTGGTTCATCCGCAGGTGCCCGCCCGGCCCGTCGTGCTGGCGGCTCAGCACGACCAGCAGGGAGTACTCGCGAACGCTCAGGTCGTGCCCGGATTGCAGGGCCCGCTCGATGTGCGCCTCGATCCGGTCGTGCAGTAGCGAGAGTGCGTACCAACCATCGGCGAGGCCGGTCAGGGCAGCATCCGCGGTCATCGGCGTTCCTTCGGCGTCGGGGTTCGTGTCTCCAGGATAGCCAGGGATCACAATAGCCCGCGCTTGCAATTAAAGAGCGTATGCAATTATTGTTTACGCCTGTAATAGTTTGAAGCAAACGTCACGTGGAGGCTTCGTTCATGCCCCTCGCACTCCTCGCCCTGACCCTCGGGGCATTCGGAATCGGGACGACGGAATTCGTCGTCGTCGGACTGCTACCAGACATCGCGAGCAGCTACTCGGTGTCCATCCCCACCGCGGGCCTGCTGGTCACCGGCTACGCGCTCGGCGTCGTGGCGGGTGCGCCGCTGATGACCGGGCTGGGTACCCGGCTGTCGCGCAAACGGATGCTGCTCGGCATGCTGACGCTGCTCGTCGTCGGCAACCTCCTGTCCGCCGCGGCACCGACCTTCGCGCTGATGCTGACCGGACGGATCGTCGCGTCGCTGGCCCATGGCGCGTTCTTCGGGATCGGCGCGGTCGTCGCCGGAACCCTGGTCAGCGCCGATCGGCGCGCCGGTGCGATCGCGATCATGTTCACCGGGCTGACCGTCGCCACGGTGGTCGGCGTACCGCTGGGGACGCTGCTCGGCCAGCACTTCGGCTGGCGGCTGACCTTCGTGTTCGTCGCACTGGTCGGGTTGATCGGCCTGCTCGGCGTCGCGGCGCTGGTCCCGGAACAGCCCGCCGCGGCGAACGCCGCGCTGCGCACCGAACTGGCGGTGTTCCGCAACCCCCAGGTGCTGCTGGCGATGGCGATGACGGTGCTCGGCTTCGGCGGGGTCTTCGCCGCGATCACCTATCTCGCGCCGATGATGACCGAGGTCACCGGCTATGCGGAGAGTTCGGTCACCTGGCTGCTGGTCCTCTTCGGCCTCGGCTTCTTCGCGGGCAATCTGATCGGCGGCAAGTTCGCCGACCGCCATCTGATGCCGATGCTGTATCTCACACTCGGCGGGCTCGCGCTCGTTCTCGCGCTGTTCACCGTCACCGCGCACGACAAGATAGCCGCCGCCGTCACGGTGGTGTTGATCGGCGCTCTGGGCTTCGCGACCGTGCCGCCGTTGCAGAAGCGCGTCCTCGACCAGGCCGCGGGCGCACCGACCCTCGCGTCGGCGGTGAACATCGGCGCGTTCAACCTCGGCAACGCGGTGTCGGCCTGGCTCGGTGGCGTGGTGATCGCCGCAGGCTACGGCTACACCGCACCCAACTGGGTCGGCGTCGGTCTGGTGCTGGTGGCGCTACTGCTCGCGATCCTGTCCGGGCAGCTCGAGCGTCGCGGGACACCCACCGTCCCGGCGGAGCCCCTGGCTACCGTGCCGGCATAGCCGCCGGTCGTCCCGGCGGAACAGCGGCCGCGCACTGCGAAGTGCGCGGCCGCCGAACTATTCCACGGTGACGGATTTAGCCAGGTTGCGCGGCTTGTCGACGTCGTAGCCGCGCGCCTGCGCCACCTCGGCGGCGAAGATCTGCAACGGGACCGTCGACAACAGCGGCTGGAACAGCGTCGGTGCGCTCGGGATCTCGATGAGGTCGTCGGCGAACGGACGCACCGTGTCGTCGCCCTCCTCCGCGATCACGATGGTGCGCGCGCCGCGAGCCTGGATCTCCCGGATGTTGCTCAGCAGCTTCGAGTGCAACACCGCGCGCCCCTTCGGCGAGGGCATCACCACGATCACCGGCAGGCCGTCCTCGATCAGGGCGATCGGACCATGCTTGAGCTCACCTGCCGCGAACCCCTCGGCGTGCATGTAGGCCAGTTCCTTGAGCTTGAGCGCGCCCTCCAAGGCCACCGGGTAACCGACGTGCCTGCCCAGGAACAACACGGTCGGCACCTGCGCCAGCTCCCGCGCGATGGCCCGCACCTGCGGCGCGGTCTCGAGCACGCGCTCCACCAGCTTCGGCATCGCCTCGAGTTCGGTGAATTCGCGGGCCACCTCGTCCGGGTACTTGGTGCCGCGCGCCTGCGCCAAGGCGAGCCCGACCAGGTAATTCGCCGTCACCTGGGCCAGGAACGCCTTGGTGGAGGCGACGCCGATCTCCGGCCCGGCCCTGGTGTAGAGCACCGCGTCGGACTCGCGAGGGATCTGCGCGCCGTTGGTGTTGCAGATCGCGAGGACGCGCGCCTTCTGTTCCTTCGCGTGCCGCACCGCCTCCAGCGTGTCGGCGGTCTCGCCGGACTGGGAGATCGCCACCACCAGCGTGGAGCGGTCCAGCACCGGATCGCGGTAGCGGAACTCGCTGGCCAGCTCCACCTCGACGGGCAGCCGCGTCCAGTGCTCGATGGCGTACTTCGCCAGCAGGCCGGAGTGATAGGCGCTGCCGCACGCCACGACGAAAACCTTGTCGAAATCGCGCAGTTCCTGGTCGGCGAGGCGCTGCTCGTCCAGCACGATCCGGCCCGCGCCGTCGTGGTCGGTGCTGAAATGCCCCATCAAGGTGTCCGCGACCGCGGCGGGCTGCTCCTCGATCTCCTTGAGCATGAAGTAGTCGTGGCCGCCCTTCTCGGCGGCGGCCAGGTCCCAGTCGATCGTGAACGGGCGGGTGCGCGAACTCGCGTCCTCGCCGGCGAAGTCGGTGACCCGGTAGCTGTCCAGGGTGATCACCACGGCTTGGTCCTGACCGAGCTCGACCGCCTCGCGGGTGTGCTCGATGAACGCCGTGACATCCGAGGCGATGAACATCTCGCCCTTGCCCACGCCCACCACCAGCGGGGTGGAGCGGCGCGCCGCCACGATCGTGTCCGGATGGTCGGCATGCGTGAAGACCAGCGTGAACGCGCCCTCCAGACGGCGCAGGACGGACAGCGCGCTGGCCGCGAAGTCGCCTGCGGTCGGGCCATGGGCGTACGCGCGGGCCACCAGGTGCACCGCGACCTCGGTGTCGGTGTCGCTGTTCAGCTCGACCCCGGCGTCCTCCAGTTCGCGGCGCAGCGGGGCGAAGTTCTCGATGATGCCGTTGTGTACGACGGCGACCTTGCCGGTGTGGTCCCGATGCGGGTGTGCGTTGCGGTCGGTCGGCGCGCCGTGCGTGGCCCAGCGGGTGTGCCCGATGCCCGTGGTGCCCACGAAGCGATCGATCCCGGTTTCGGCGAGCTGGGCCTCCAGGTTGGCCAGGCGGCCCGCCTTGCGTTCCACCGCCAGCGTGCCCGCGCCATCCAGGATCGCCACACCCGCGGAGTCGTATCCGCGATATTCCATGCGGCGCAACGCGTCAACGACGACGCCGAGCGCGTCTCGGTACCCGACGTACCCCACGATTCCGCACATGGCTCACCACACTACTTATCGGATAACGTTCACGTCGTGTCGGCGTCTGTGAAATCGCTATTGAGCACCCTGACCAGCCGGGGACCACACCGCGTGTTGCGTGGCAATCTGGCCATCGCCGGCCAGCCGGGGGTGGTGTTCACGCCCGAGACCGGGCGGAACCTACCTGCCGTCGCCTTCGGACATGGCTGGTTGACCGGGGCGAACCACTACCGCGCGCTGCTCGAACACCTCGCTTCCTGGGGAATAGTGGCCGCCGCGCCCGACACCGAGCGCGGACCGATTCCGTCACATCTGGGGTTGGCCGCCGATTTGCTCACCACGCTCGACATCTGCACCGGTGTGCGGCTCGGGGACGGCGAGATCAGCGTGCATCCGGAGCGCCTGGCTCTGGCCGGGCACGGCATGGGAGCGGGCGCCGCGGTCATCGCCGCAGGCCGCCGCGACGTCGCCACGGTCGCGGCGTTGTTCCCCGCGCCGACGGCGCCAGCCGCCGAAGCCGTCGCCCCGGAGCTGGACGTTCCGGCGTTGATCCTGGCCGGCGCGACCGACATCACCTCGGTCAGCTCGAACGCCATCCCACTGGCCACCGCCTGGGGCGGCCCGGCGACCTTGCGCGCCATCGACAAGGCCTCGCACAACGGCATCATCGAGGGGCGGCGCGTCCTCGCCGCCGTGGGTGCGGGCAAGCACGAATCGAAGACCTCCCGCACCACGCGCGCCCTGCTGGCCGGTTACCTGCTCGCCACGCTGGCGGGCGACAAGACCTATCGCGCCTTCACTGATCCCGACGAGGTCATCCCGCACACCACCGTCGTCGACCCCGCGGCGCCGCAGGAGAAGGAGCCGCCGAAGCTGAAGGTCGGCCAGCTCGCCGCGCTGCTGCGGCGGTAGCCGACCGACCGCCCCGCGGAGCGTCGGTCAGATCAGCCAGCTCTTGCGTTGGTAGAACTTGGCCTCCTCGTCCTCTTCATCGACCGGCGTCACCGTGTGATTGGCCCGGCGGGCGGCCATCGACCGTGCGATGGCCGCGCGCTGCTCTTGTGCTTCCTCTTGCAGTCGCTGCCGCTCCTCCGCCTCGGCGGCGGCCTTGTCCAGGTCGGCGGCGTGCGTCACCCAGAACTCGTCCATCTCGGCGGTCAGCCGGTCGGCGATTTCCCGGCCGGTCGCCGCGGTCTGCTCGTTGATCGCCTGGATCTCGTCGAGCAACAGCGACATGCGGCGCTGGTTCTCGGCGGCGAGTTGCCTCGCTTCCTCGGCGTAGTCGACCATGCTGCGCCTCCTCGCTCATGCGGTGTGCGACCTCGTCCCGGACGGGCTCACAGTGGACCCGCCTCGGCGAACCCCGCGTCCAGCGGCCCGGCTTCGGCAAGTTCCGCGCCACTGTCCACTGGAACGTCCGGTTCCCGCTCGCCCTGCTCCGGCATCGGCTTCGGGTAGTGCTCGCCATCCTCTTCGCGCCGGGTGCGCGGCAAGGTTCCGCTCGGCAGCCCTGGCCGATCGTCCTCGGTGTCCGGTTCCGAACCTGGAGCGGGCGTTTTCTCTTCTTCCTGAGGTTCCGGTGCCGGAGACTCCTCGTTCCGAGACTCCGGCGTAAGAGGCTCAGGCGCCGGGGGCTGCGCGTTGTCGGTGTCCGGCTCGATCGTCGAGATGACCGGTATGCCGTGCTCGTTCAGCTCGACGGTGAACTCCTGCTCCGCACCGGTGGTATCGGAGAGGACGAGTTTCAACCGGCCGTCCGGCCCCATCTCGAACTGCACATGCTTACCTCCGATATCGAATTCCCCCTCAGCGCGCGGCTTTCGGTCCCGACCTTCGTCGTCCCGGTCGTCGGCTTCGGCCTTCTGCGGATCGATGCTGTGCATGAGCTTTTCGATCGCGTCGTCGACTCCGCTTTTGATGATTCCGCTCAACGCGGACACGCCCTGCTCCACCGCTTGACCGAGGCCGGTTGCCAGCGGCGCGAATTCCCGCGCCACTTGGCTGAGCGCGGCAAGTCCGTCCAGTGCGGGCATCCTGGGCGCGGGGGCGGTCGGGATACTCGGTGTGGTCGGAATACTCGGCGTGGACGGGTTGTCCGGCGTGGTCGGTGTGGTCGACGCGGGGACTGTGCTCGGTGTCGTGCTCGCCGGGACCGTGGCGGCGGGCAGGCCTGGCGGGCCGGGAGCACTGGTCACCTCGGGTTTGTCCTGGTCGACCAGTGTCCCCGGTTGTGGTTCCGACGGACCTTCCGGGCGCGGGTAGCCATGCTCGGCCACCTGCGTCAGCGCATCGGCCAGGTTCTTGTACTGGTCTTTGAACAGTCGATCGACCTCGGTACAGACGTCGATATAGGACGACAGTTTGCGGTCGAAGTCCGGCTTGAACGTCTTGGTCAGCCACTCATCGGTGACGCTGCGCACTCGGTCGCCGTACGCGCCGGTGAGCATGTTCTCGCTGTCGGAGTTGATGAAGCCGAGCACGCTTGTGTTGATCTTGTCCTCCGGCACGGCGAGTGCGGGGAAGATGCGGCCCAGCTCGCGGACTTGGTCGGCGTCGATCCATTCCCGCGCGTTGTGCACGTCGACGATGACCTTCACCTCCGCCGGGGTCTTACCGTCGATCTCGACGACCTTCCTGCCGCCCACCGGTCCCGCGAGCAACTCTCGGGTGGCGAACGCCTTCGCGGCCACCGCCGACCGCAGCGAACCCGCCATATCGGCGATCACGGTGACGGCGGTCTTGACGTGCTGCCGGTCCTCGTCGGCCAGGACCGACTGTTTGCCGAGCATGTCGAGCGCGGCGGCGGCCGCCGTACCCTGCCACAGGCCGGGCAGCCGACGGGTGTAGCCCTGCTGCGCGTCCCATTGCCGATCCACTTCCGACAGTGCGGCTTTCAGCGCCTCGCCCGTCTGCTCCAGTCTGTCCAACCGGGTGCCGCGCTGCTCGTCGTACATCGCCAGCAGCTTGCCGACGCCGACGCGTCTCTCGTTGTCGCCGAACGCCGCCTCGTACAGCGGCGTGAACTCGATCCAGTACTGCAACCCCGCGCTGCCCTCGTCCAAGAGGGTGTCGATCGCCTTGCCCTGCCAGGAAACCGTCATGATTCCGACTCCTCGAATGTCTGGCGTCGCCGGTGCGAGCACGGGTCATTCGGCGGTCTCATGTCTTGTTCGTCTCGGAAGCGCGCTGCTGGTCGGTTTCGGCGTAGGCCACCACGGCGGCCCCGAGCGCGTCGGCGGTCGCGGTGGTGGCCTCACTCCAGTTCCGCAGCCACGCACCGACCCGTTCGAGGCCCTGATGCACCGCGATCCCCTGCGGCGCGTAATTCCGGCCCGCCTCGTCACCGCTGCCGAACAGGTGATCGGCGACTCCCTTCGCCTGGTCGCGGACGACGTCCGCCGATCTGCGATAGTCGCTGCCGAGCGCACCGAGTTCCCCCGTCCGCACACCGACCATTTCCGACCCGCCCACGACTCCCCTCCGTCCTCGTAGTGTCGTTGCGCCGACGCGAATCGCGTTCGCGCCGAATGCCGCCCTACTTCCTTCGACGCAACACGCCGACACTCGGTTCCCTCGAATTTTCGCCCCCGCGGATTCGGTCAGCTTCCGATTCTGCCTCGGTCGGTGCGGACCCATTCGGAGGTGCCGTCGGGGTGGCGCTGGAATTCCCATGCGGCGTAGTCGCCGTCCTTCTCCACCACGGTGACGTGGTCGGCGAAGCCGTCGTGGTCGTAGTCGGTCCAGACCTGCATCGCGTCGTCACCCGTGGTAGTGACGGTGTCGAGCGAGCCGTCGCCGTCGATGCCCTGCGTCGGGTGGTGCAATTCGATCGCGCCCAGGCCGTCGAGCGACGAAGACGCGTCGATACCGGGTATATCCAGACCTGGGAATTCGCTCGAGGTGATCATGACCCCTCCTCAGCAGAACTCGTACCGGTGGTGCGATGCCGCTCGAGCGGCATCGTTCCATCCTGTCACCCGCGCGGGCTCGACGCAGCCCCGCGAGTTCACTTCTTCGGCATCAACAGCCACAGCACCAAGTAGATGACGAACTGCGGGCCGGGCAGCAGGCACGACACCACGAACAGCAGACGGACGACGTTGGCGTTCCAGCCGAGATACTCGGCGATGCCACCGCAGACGCCTGCGATCCACTTGTCGTGGGTGGAGCGGGTGAAACGGCGGGTGGGGGCGGTCATTGGTCTTCCCTCTCGTGCGGTGATCGCTACGTCCTCCACTGTGCCCGTCGTCGCGGGCCCCGCCATCGGCCCGGCGGCCGATACCGACCCTGATTTCTCCCGGGGTCGACCTCAGGGTCCGACCCCGAGCACGGCAGACTCGTGCTGGTGAGCACCACTCTGCATGCCCGCGGCCTGTCGGCCGGTCACGGCGAGCGCACGCTGTTCGCCGACCTGGATCTGACCCTCGCGCCGGGCGACGTGATCGGACTGGTCGGTGTGAACGGCGCGGGCAAGTCGACGCTGCTGCGCATGCTCGCCGACCGGCACGCACCGACGGGCAGCATCACGCTCAGTCCCCCGGACGCGACGGTCGGTTATCTGGCCCAGGAGGCACAACGGGTCGAAGGCGAGACCGTCTTCGAATTCCTCGGTCGCCGAACGGGAGTCACCGAGGCGCAGCGAGTTATGGACGCCGCGGCCGAGCGCCTCGCCGACGGCGGGCCGGACGAGTACTCCCCCGCGCTGGAACGCTGGCTCGCCCTCGGTGGGGCCGATCTGGACCAGCGCGCCCACGAGGTCGCCGCGGATCTCGGCCTCGCGGACAGTCTGTCCAGCGGCCTGGATACACCCATGACCGGTTTGTCCGGCGGTCAGGCCGCGCGGGCCGGGCTGGCCTCGGTCCTGCTGTCCCGCTTCGACATCCTGCTGCTGGACGAGCCGACCAACGACCTGGACCTGGACGGCCTGAGCCGGCTGGAACAGTTCGTCGCCGGTGTGCGGGTCCCATTGATGGTGATCAGCCACGACCGGGAGTTCCTGGCGCGCACGGTGAACCGCGTCGTCGAGCTGGATCTCGCGCAGCAACAGGTCGGGTCGTACGACGGCGGCTACGAGTCGTACCTGATGGAGCGCGAGATCGCCCGGCAGCACGCGCGCGAGGCGTACGAGGACTACGCCGACACCAAGGCGGGCTTGGAGGCCCGCGCGCAGATGCAGCGCAACTGGCTCGAACACGGTGTCCGCACCGCCCGCCGCAAGGCGCGTGATCCCAGGAAGGTGGACTCGGACAAGGCGGGCCGCAAGATGCGGGCCGAGTCCACCGAGAAGCAGGCCGCCAAGGCCAGGCAGACGCAGCGCCGCATCGAACGGCTCGAGGTGGTGGAAGAACCCCGCAAAGAATGGGAACTGCGCATGAGCATCGCCGCGGCCCCGCGCAGCGGCTCGGTGGTGGCGACCCTGTCCCAGGCGGCCGTCACCCGTGGCGACTTCACGCTCGGCCCGATCACCACCCAGGTCGACTGGGCCGACCGCATCGTGCTGACCGGGGCGAACGGCTCCGGGAAGTCGACGCTGCTCGCCCTGTTGCTGGGACAGCTCCAGCCCGACACCGGGACGGCGAGCCTGGGCTCCGGCGTCGAGGTCGGCGAGGTCGACCAAGCGCGCGGGCTGTTCCGCGGGACCGCGGCCCTGGCCGCCACTTTCGGCGGCGAACTGCCGGACTGGCCGGAGGCCGAAGTGCGCACGCTACTGGCGAAATTCGGCCTGCGTGGCCCACACGTGCTGCGGCCGTGCGACACGCTGTCCCCCGGCGAACGCACCCGCGCCGCCCTCGCCCTGCTCCAAGCCCGGGGCGTGAACCTGCTCGTGCTCGACGAGCCGACCAATCACTTGGACCTCCCCGCCATCGAACAACTGGAGCAGGCCGTAGAGTCCTTCACCGGCACACTCCTGCTCGTCACTCACGACCGCCGCATGCTCGACACCGTCCGCGCGACCCGCCGCTGGCACATGAACGCGGGCGTACTCACCGAAACCCACTGACCCACGGCCGCGGCACGACCTCAACCCTCTATACCCCTGCGACCCGCTTCGCCAGATCGTCCGCCAGCTGACGCGCCTGCGCCGGGTCGGTGGCCTCCACCATCACCCGCACCAATTCCTCCGTGCCGCTGGGTCGAAGCAGCACGCGCCCGGAGTCGCCGAGTATCCGCTCCGCCTCCAGCACGGCTTCGCGGATCTCGGGTGCGCGCGCGACCACGGATTTGTCATTGACCGGCACGTTCACCAGAATCTGCGGCACGGTGCTCAGCACGCTCGCCAAGTCGGCCAGGCTGCGCCGGGACTGCGCCATCCGCGCCATCAAGCGCAGGCCGGTGAGAATGCCGTCGCCGGTGGTGCCGTGTCGCGGGAACACCACATGCCCCGACTGCTCGCCGCCCAGCGTGAAGCCGCCGCGCCGCAACTCCTCGAGCACATAACGGTCGCCGACGGCGGTGGTGCGCACGGTGATTCCGGCCGTCCGCATCGCGATGTGCAGGCCGAGGTTGCTCATCACGGTGGCGACCAAAGTGTCTTCGGCCAGCTCGCCCGCCTCGTGCATGGCGAGGGCCAGGATCGCGAGGATCGCGTCCCCGTCCACCACATTGCCGTAGGCGTCCACGGCCAGGCAGCGGTCGGCGTCGCCGTCGTGCGCGAGACCGAGATCGGCGCCGTGCTCCACCACCGCGGCCCGTACCTGCTCGAGATGGGTCGAGCCGCAGCCGTCGTTGATGTTCAGCCCGTCCGGCTCGGCGTTGATGGCGATCACCGTCGCACCGGCCTCACGGTAGGCGGCGGGTCCGACTTCCGCGGCGGCGCCGTGCGCGCAGTCGACCACGACGGTCAGCCCGGATAGGTCCTGGCCCGTCGCCTCCACCAGATGTTCCACATAGCGTTCGTGGGTGCCCGCGAGGCTGTATTGATCTGGGACGGCCAGCCCGTGATCGCGCGCGCCCGCCGCGCTGCGGACCCGGCCGATGCCCGCGCCGGTCGGCCGGAACTGCGTCTCCGCGGCCATGAGCGCCTCGATCCGGTCCTCGATCGCGTCGTCGAGTTTGTGCCCGCCCGCGGCGAAGATCTTGATCCCGTTGTCGGGCATCGGGTTGTGCGAGGCGGAGATCATCACGCCCAGACAGGCGTCGTACAAACCGGTGAGGTAGGCCACGGCTGGTGTCGGCAGCACCCCCACCGACAGCACGTCCACTCCCGCCGCGGTCAGCCCCGCGGTCACCGCGGCCTCGAGCATCTCCCCGCTGGCCCGCGGGTCGCGCCCGACCACCGCGAGCGCGCGCTTCTTGCCCCGGCTCAGGATCTGCGCGGCCGCGCCGGAAACGCGCAACGCCAGCTCCGGACTCAGTGACTCGTTGGCAAGCCCGCGGACTCCGTCGGTGCCGAACAACCGTCCCATACCTCGCCCCTCATTGGTGATCTGTGGCGTGGGCGCGCCGGCCCGGGAGGCACCGGCCCGTGCACCACGAAGGCCCCGCTAACGCCGCATCTTCATACAGCGCGAGAGCAGGCGACCAGCTGTTCGCTGGAGCCTGCTCTCGTACAGCTGCCGCGTCGACCGTACCGCGTCCGGCACCGAGAGGGTGCCGGATGCGGTGGGCCGACGTTGCCGAAATCAGCGCTTCGAGTACTGCGGCGCCTTGCGCGCCTTCTTCAGACCGTACTTCTTGCGCTCGGTGGCGCGCGGGTCACGGGTCAGGAAGCCGGCCCGCTTGAGGGCGGGACGATCCTCCGGGGTGACCTCGATCAGCGCACGGGCGATGGCCAGCCGCAGAGCGCCTGCCTGGCCGGACGGGCCGCCGCCGACCAGGCGGGCGTGCACGTCGAAGGACTCGGTGCGCTCGACGGTCACCAGCGGCGACTTGACCAGCTGCTGGTGCACCTTGTTCGGGAAGTAGTCCTCGATGGTGCGGCCGTTGAGCACGAAGTTGCCGGAGCCGGGCAGCAGGCGCACGCGCACGACGGCCTCCTTGCGGCGGCCGACGGTCTGCACCGGGCGGTCGATCAC
This sequence comes from Nocardia sp. NPDC003999, assembly GCF_053604885.1. Taxonomy (NCBI): domain Bacteria; kingdom Bacillati; phylum Actinomycetota; class Actinomycetes; order Mycobacteriales; family Nocardiaceae; genus Nocardia; species Nocardia sp. NPDC003999. Next base: position 211,969 of record NZ_JBSGIB010000006.1, on the reverse strand, counting down.
GATCGGAGCGTAGGACGCCGAGGCCTCGGAGTCCTCGTAGCCCGCACCGTCCTCGACAGCCTCGGCGGCGTCGAGTTCCTCGACGTATTCCTCGTTGAATTCCTCGGGAGCGGTCACTGGGCCACCTGCTTGATCTCGAACGGAATGGGCTGCTGGGCGGCGTGCGGGTGCGTCGGGCCCGCGTACACCTTCAGCTTGCCCGCGATCGCGTTGCCGAGCTTGTTCTTCGGGATCATGCCCTTGACGGCCTTCTCCACGAGCCGATCGGGGCGGCTCTCCAACACCTGACCGACGGTCCGCGACTTGAGGCCGCCCGGGTGCCCGGAGTGGTGGTGGATCAGCTTGTCCTGCCGCTTGTTGCCGCTGATGGCGACCTTGTCGGCGTTGATGATGATGACGAAATCGCCACCATCGACGTTCGGGGCGTAGGTCGGCTTCGTCTTGCCACGCAGCAGATTCGCTGCCTGGACGGCGAGACGGCCGAGCACTACGTCAGTGGCGTCGATGACGTACCACTTACGGGTCACGTCACCCGCCTTGGGGCTGTACGTAGGCACAGTGCTTCCCTGTCTGTCGTCGGTGTTGCCAGCCGAGCGTGCGGTCGAGGTGTTCCCGGCGGCCGGTGGAGACCCGGGACTCGGTGGACATCCGGACGATCACCAGGAGTCGGCCGGACGTTCCACACGCCAGCGAGCAACGATACCAGTGGGGTATCGCGGGAAGAAATCGCGTCAGATCTCGATCGGCGGGCCCAGGTCGATGGCGCCCGGCGGGCCGGGGACCAGATAGCGCAGAGTATCGACATCGGGCCGTCCGCACTCGGCGGCCCGTTCCCGCGCTTCCCGCTGGTTGCCCCGTGCGGCGGTGACCCCTGGTTTGGGCTGGATGATCGCATCGGGCGCGGTCGGACAGCCGACCGGCTCGCCATCGACCCCTTCCTCCGCGACGACCGATGCCGTGTCGAGGACGACCGGCTGCGCGGTCAGCTCCACGCCATGATTCCCGGAGGGAAGCGCGACCACGGCCAGCGCCACCGCCCCGACGACGGTGTTGGCCCCGAACAAGTTGCCCTTCATCTTGTTCCACAGCTTGCCCTTGGGGTGCCGGTCCTCGTCGTCGGAGTCGGCGCCCGAGTCCTGCCATGGCCCCTGGCGCTGCTGACCGGGGTACGACTCCGGCCCGCCCGGATAGGGCGGACGCGGGTCGAGGGGCGGCACCGGCCCACCGGGCGGACGACCGCCGTCTTGCTGCTCGTCCGGCGCGCTCGGCGGCCGGGTGAAGCGGCTACCCAGCTCGGCGAGATTCGGCGGCAGGCCCCGCGGCACTTCGTCGCGACCGATCCTGGTCGTCGCCTCTTCGGGTTGGGTCGGGTATCCCGGGCCGTACTGCACACCGGGCACCGGCCGCGCCGACCGCTGACCCGCGTCCGCCTGCTGCGGGGGGTACTGCGCGTCCACCGGGCGCTGCGGAGCGGGCGCGGGTTCGGTGTGCCTGCCCGCGGGCTCCGGCTCGTCCGCCTCCGGATCGCTCACCAGCAGGTGCGCCGCGCCGAGGACGAGGGCGTGCATCGGATGATCGGCCACGTGCAGGCGGTGTCCGAGATGGTTCTGGAAGGCCAGGCGCAACGCGTCGTTGAAGCGCACGTTGCCCGACAGCAGGACCGTCGAGGTGTCCGCGCCGATCGAACGGGCCGCCGCCATGACCTCGATCACGACGTCGTCCGCCGACCTGGCGTCACGCATGGCCTCCGCGTCCACCGGAACGTCGACCGACTCGGTGGGCTGCTCGTCGTCGCCGTGCACCGCGACCACCAGCATGCCGCGGCCGTCGGAGTACACACCCGTCGCGCCGACGCCGTTCGGCCTGGACCGGTCCGGCGGGTGCACCAGTCCGAGGGCGCGGACGTAGCCGGACAGCGCGACGCTCTCCGGCAGCGGTTCCACGACGACATCGAGCTGTTCCACCATCGAGGCGTAGACATCGATCTTCTCGTCCGGCCAGCTGTCCGGGTAGGGCAAGGCCACCAGATCCGGTTTGCCGCGCAAGTGCTTGCCGATCTCGGCGAGCGGGTTGTACAGGCGCGCGCGGAACACCAACTCCGCGGGCCATGTCGCGCCGGCGACCACGATCTGCGGATGCCCGAGGATGTCGCGCACGTCGGCGATCGCCATCCCGAGATCGGGTCTGTTGCGTTCCACGCCTGCCGTGTGCAACCGGCCCGACGAATCCGCCAGCAGATAGGCCGGCGGCGTCCACATGCCCTCCACCTGCACGGGGCGGATGGGAACGCCACCGCCACCGGCCGCCACGGACACCACATCCCAGCCGAGATGCACTGCCCCTACTCGCACCGTCACAGGCATAAGTGTGCCCGGTTCGCGGCCGAGATGCTCGTCGTTGCCGTCCCACGCCGCTGGGCGCCGCCTCCGCGCACCGGGGCGTAGCCGGACCGTCCGGACCGCGTCACGCGGCCGACTTCTTCAGTCGCAACCGGCGCCAGGTCATGACCGCGAGCACCACGGTGATCAGCAACAGCACGCCGACGTCCAACGCCCAGATCTCCGCCTTGTGCTGCCAGAGCGTGTCGGCCTGCGCGTTCAGGAACAGGTCGCGGATGTTCACCGTCGACGCGCCCGTCGCGTAACCCCAGCGAGCGGGGAACAGCCAGGACACCTGCTCGAGCACCACCCGGCCGGTGACCGGGATCAGGCCGCCCGCCATCACCAGCTGGCACATGATGGCCACCACCAGCAGCGGCATCACCTGCTCGTTCGACTTGGCCAACGACGAGAGCAGCAATCCGACGACCACACAGCAGATCGCGGTCAGTGCGATATCGATGTACAGCTCCGCGCTGCCGGACGCCAGCACCGCGCCCTGACCAGGACGCTTCTTGCCCGCGAGGACGATGCCGACCAGCACCGCCGATTGCAGCAGCGCGGTGAAGCTGAACACCGCGATCTTCGCCATCAGATACGCAGAGGGCAGCAACCCCACGGCGCGCTCGCGATGGAAGATCGTCCGTTCGCCGACCAGGTCGCGCACCGTGAGCGTTGAGCCCATGAAGCAGGCGCCCAGGATCAGCACCACGAGCAACTGCTGTGTCTCACTTCCGCCTTCGGGCACGAATGTGCCGTCCGGCAGCGCTCTCAGCGCACCGCGCTGGAAACCGTTCTTCCCCGGCACCACCAGCGACAGGCCGCCGAGGATGAACGGCAGCAACACCAGGAACGTCAGATATCCGCGGTCGGCCAGGATCAGGCGGACCTGCCTGCGCGCCAGGGTCGAGAACTGTTTGCCGCGGCTGGATTGCGGCGGACTGCCCGCGGGCCCGTACGGTTGCGCAGGCGGCGGGGGTGGCGCCGCGAACGCCTGCCGGGAGCGATACGCGGCGAACGCCTGGTCCGGGTTGGCCGCGACGTCGGCGAAGATCTCCGCCCAGTCGCTGGTGCCCAGCGTCGCGCCGACACCGGCCGGATTGCCGCAGTAGGCGGTCTTCCCGCCGGGGGCGAGCAGCAGCACCTGATCGCACATGTCCAAGTGCGCCACCGAGTGGGTCACCACGATCACCACGCGGCCCGCGTCGGCCAGTTCGCGCAGCATCACCATGACCTGGCGGTCCAATGCCGGGTCAAGGCCCGAGGTCGGTTCGTCCAGGATGAGCAGCGACGGGCCGGTCAGCAGTTCCAGCGCCACCGAGGCGCGCTTGCGCTGACCGCCGGAAAGGCGGTCGACCCTGGTGTCGGCGTGCTCGGTGAGCGAGAGCTCTTGCAGCACACCGTCGATGACCTGCTGCCGGTCCTGCTTGCTGTTGTCCCTCGGCAGCCGCAGCTCGGCCGCGAAACCGAGCGCCTGGCGCACTGTGAGCTGGCGGTGCAGCACGTCGTCCTGCGGCACCATGCCGATCCGGGAACGCAGCGCCTCGTACTCGGCGTGCAGGTTGCGGCCTTCGAAGGTGACCACGCCGCCCGAAGGCCGGGTGGTGCCCGCGATCAGGCGCGACAGCGTGGATTTGCCCGCTCCGGACGGGCCGATCAGCGCGGTCAGGGTGCCGCGGCTGGCCGACATGTTCACGTCGACGAGCAGTTGCTTGTTGCCCTCGACGGTGAAGCCGACCCCGTGCACCGCGAGGCCCTGCTCGGCGACCGGCTTCTGCCGGTGCACCAGTGTGCCCTGCTGGACGACGAAGTCGACGTTGCCGATGGTGATGATGTCCCGCTCGCGCAGCACCGCCCGTTGCTGGCGGTGCCCGTTGACGAACGTGCCGTTCGCCGAGCCGAGGTCCTCGATGGCCAGCCCCTCGGCGGAGGCAACCAGGCGGGCGTGCTTGCGCGAGGCCAGCGGATCGTTGACGACGATCTGGTTGTCGGTGGTGCGGCCGATGCTCAGGCCGGTCTGCGGGATCCGGTCGGCGCGGGCGATGGGCGCGGTGCTCGCCCTGGCCCGGACCGGCGGCATGTTCGAGGTGTCCGCCCTGGTCGTCATGTTGATGTTCACCGCGGGCGCCGGTGCGTCCTGGGGCGGCGGATAGTGCGGATGCTGGAACTGCTGCACGGGCCGCCGGACCCCGTGCGGCGGCGGTCCCGGCTGCGGCATCGGAGCCGGTTGCGGCGGGCGCACGGAAGGACGTTGCGGGGGTTGCGGGTTCGCGGGCAGCAGGTGCAACAGCGGGCCGCTGATCGCGTCACCCAGCCGGACCTGCGTGGGGCGGTCGATCGACACCGGCTGGGTCAGCCTGCGCGCGTCCACGAAAACCCCGTTGGTGCTCTTGTTGTCGGTCAACACCCAGGCGCTGCCCTGCCAGGCCAGCGTCGCGTGCACTCGCGAGACGAGCGGGCTGTCGACGAAAAGCGTCACCTCCGGCGCGCGGCCCATCGTGACCTGCTGGCTCGAATCGAATACTCGTTCGTTTCCATCATGGCGCACGGTGATGGTCTGCGCCCCCGGTGAAGACATGCAGCGGATACTATTCCATCACCCGGACATCGGCGGTGCCCCCGATGCGCCAAATGCCCCGATCCGGCGACCGATGTGAACGATCTAGCGGCCGACTAGGGGGAGCCTTGCCGAGAGTCCGAGCGACCGCGCTGGTTGCGACGCTGCTCAGCATTCTGGTGCTGGTCGGCGGCTGTATTCGAGTGGTCGACGGCCGGGCCGTCTCCGTCTACGACGATCCGTTCAAGGTTGCCGGGCTGCCCACCACGAGCGGCCCCAGCGGCCCCCGCACCGGCGTCCCGGACAGCACGCTGACCGCGACCAACGGCGACGGCGGCGCCGTGGACACCCTGGCGCTCAACGCCGTCGACGACATCCAGACCTACTGGCGCGGCGAATTCGGCAAGGAGTTCCCAGGCGAGTTCAAGCCGGTCGAGAAGCTGCTGTCCTGGAGCGCGAAGGCCGGGCGTCCCGAGTCGGTCGAGTTCTGTAAGGAGAGCACCTATCGCTTGGTGAACGCCGCCTTCTGCCGCCTGGACAATTCCATCGGCTGGGATCGGTCGGTGCTGCTTCCCACCATGGAGGAGACCTTCGGGAAGATGTCGGTGGTGATGGTGCTCGCGCACGAGTACGGGCACGCGGTGCAGACCATGGCCAAGATCGTCGGCGCGAAGGACCCGGTGATCGTCAAGGAGCAGCAGGCGGATTGCTTCGCGGGCGCGTTCATGCGGCACGTGGCAGAGGGCAAGGCAAAGCACTTCACGATCAACACCTCCGACGGCCTCAACACCGTGCTCGCCGCCACTGTCGCCATCCGCGACTCCGACCCGGACGATCCGGAGAGCGTGCACGGCTCCGCCTTCGAACGGGTCACCGCCGTGCAGATCGGTTTCACCGACGGTCCCAAGGCATGCAAGGGCATCGACCAGGACGAGATCGACCAGCGCCGCGCCAATCTGCCGCAGAGCTTCAGCGACGACAACGGGCGCGGCGAGTACCCCATCACGAAACAGACCCTGGTCGAACTCACCAAAGCACTCGAAGCCATTCTGCCGATCGACCACGAGCCGACATACGACTACTCACGGGCGAAGATCAATTGCCCCGACGGCGTCGTGACCGAACCGGTGTCGTACTGCCCCGCCGCGAACACGATCGCCACCGATATTCCCGGACTCGCCGAGCGCGGTACCTCGACGTCCGGCGCGGACGACCCGCTGCCGCTCAAGGTAACCGGCGACTACAACGGCTACATCGTGTTCATCTCCCGATACACCTTGGCCGTCCAGCAGAGCCGTGGTCAGAGTCTGGTCGGGGCCAAGACCGGCCTGCGCGCGGCCTGTCTGTCCGGAGTGGTCACCGGCAAACTCGCCGAGTCCGGGCGGCCGGTGGATCAGGGCGATATCAAGCTCGCCGCAGGCGATCTGGACGAGGCGGTCTCGGGGCTGCTCACCGATGGCCTGGCCGCGAGCGACGCCCAGGGCAAGACCGTCCCGAGTGGTTTCTCACGAGTCGAGGCCTTTCGCGCCGGTGTCCTGAACGGCGAAAGCGTGTGCGCCGCGCGCTATTCGTAGCGCGGGCTCAGCGGCCGAACGGCGGCGGCGCGGCCAGTTCGAAGCGCAGCACGCGGTTGCCGAGCATGATCTCGGTGCCCGGCATGAGCGCCATGGACTGGCGTGGCGCCAGGCGCACCCAGTCGCGGTAGCCCGGCAGGCGAGTGCGGGTTCCGTTGGTCGAGCCGCAGTCCACCACCGTCACATCCCAGTTCACCAATCGGATTTCGGCGTGCGCCCTGGACATGCCACCGGAGGCGTCGTCGACCCGCAGCGGGACGAGCCCGCTCTCCGCGGCGGGCGAGCGCTCCGGATCGCGACCGATCACCGCGTCCGCGGCGAGCATGTAGGTCATGCCGTCGTCGAGGATCAGCATGCCCAGCGGCGGGCGGACCACTTCGATCAGCGCTTGGGTCTGGTCGACCGGCATACCGCAGACGGTGCAGAACGCCGCCCGAGGATCGCTGGGATGCGCTCGCGCGCATTTGAATCCCATCACCTTGACCGTCAGCGCGGTGGCCTTCGCGGTCGCCTCGAGCCGGCGCTGCAGCTCCGGGTCGGGCCGCGGCGCGGGATTGGTGCCGCCCAGCTGCGTCGGCGCGTGGTGCGGGTCGATCGGCGTCTGCTCGGTCTGGGCATCGAGCATCGCGGTCGACGGCGCCGTCGGGTATCGCGGCGGTCGCGGCTCCTGCCGTTGCGATTCGGCGGACGGCTCGTATTCGACGCGCGCCGTCGGCACCGGATGCGTCTCCGGGCGGTGGTGCGCGCCGGCGAAGCCGGACTCTCCGCCGTTCGTCGGCAGGCCCGTGCGGGAGCCATCCGTCCAGACGATCGCGCCACCTGCCTGCGCGATGCCCTCGACCAGCCTGCCGATGCCGCGCTCGGGTGGCAGATCCGGGATGCGGCCCTTCGCGTCGTCGACGAACAGCGCCGCCGCCCGCGCCGGAACCGCCGCGACCCGATCCACCGTGAAGGCGGCGTCGCTGCCACGGTATCGCTCGAGCACGCCGTCACCGGCCAGCACGGCGGTGATCGCCCCGTGCAAGAAGATCGCCACGCCCCCGTGCTCGGCGGTGGACAGAATGCCGAAGTCGATCGGCTCGCCCGGGCTGATCTGCTCGGCCTGTTTCATCAGCCAGCGCGTCGCGTGCCGGGCAACCAGAGCGCCGGGGCCACCCGGCTCCCGATCGGTCGCGTCGCGCACCAGTTCGGCAAGTGATTCCAAAGCGACGACGGCGGTCGAGTCCGGGGTGGGCCTGCCCGGCCTGCGGTGCGCGACGACGACGACCGCGCCCGCGACCCTGGCCACGGCGTGGCTGCCGACGACGACCTCGACCTGCCGATCCATCAACGGTATCGGCCTCCACCGGGATTGCAGTGCAAGGTCGTCGCCACACCGACAAGGGTATTGCAATACGACGACCATCGGTCCCCCTACCCGGCGTCCGTCGGGTAACTTCAGTGTCAGCAACGGGAGGAACGAGGGGCCTGAGATGGTTCGGACGCAACGGATCGCGCTCACCGCGTCTTGCCTGGCACTGGCGGGGATGCTGGCCGGTTGCGCGGGTGTGCACGGCACGCCGACCGCGGGTGAGATCGATGTGCGCAAGCTGGAAGTCGGCACCTATCCCGTCGACAAGCACGAGTACAACCAGGATTCGGCGGGCAAAGGCGCGCTGCTGGAAGGCATGCGGATGTCCGACGCCGTGGCTCCGACCGTGCGCATCGACTCCACGCTGAAATTCGGCCGCGGCAGCACCGTCGTCAAGGACGCCGAGCAGGCGCTCGACTTCGTGGCCAAGGTGTCCAGGCCGGTCTTCGACAATCGCAAGCTGGTCGTGGGATACGCCGCCAGCGGCGCCGACCGTCCCGATCCGGCCGGCCAGTCCAATCCGGCCCCGCAGGCCACCGCGGTCACGAACGCGTTGTTCCGCTTCCCCGACGAGGCCACCGCGAAGCTCGCCGCCCGTGAACTCGAGGACGTCGACATCGCCGTTTCGCCGGACAATCGCAAACTGTCGTCCACGAAGTATCCGGACTCCTACATCCACTGGCGGCCCGGCGTTCCCAACGTCGGCACCTTCATGGCGTACAAGGAATTCGTCATCTCCTTGTTCATCCAGCGTCCGACGGCGGATGGCGACGACCTGGTGAAGTGGGTCGACAAGACCTTGGCCGCCCAGGTCGCGCAGCTGGACAAATTCACCCCGACCCCGGTGAACAAGCTCGACACCCTGAAGTCCGATCCCGACGGCCTGCTCGCCCGCGTCGCGGTCGCCGACCGCAAGAACCGCGTGCCGGATCCGGCGACCTTCGCCGTCTACGGCGGCTTTCACACGGTGCACCGCGCCGATGACGAGTCGGTCCACCTGCGCCTGGTCGAGGAAGCCGGCGTGGACCACATCGGCCTGCTCGACGACAGTTACGTCGCTCGCACCCGAGACGCGGCCGCCGCCCAGAAACTGGTCACCGGCCTGCTGGACAGCGAAGGCGCGCACTACGACCCGCTGGGCGCTCCCAAGGATGTCCCCGGCGCCAAGTGCCTGCAACTCAACAGCAAGGGCGACCCGGACCGCGAGTACAAATACCGGTGTTACGTCGCGTACAAACGGTACGTCGGAGTCGTCACCAGTGATAAGGAACCGGACGTGCGACAGAAGGTCGCCGCGGAGTACGCGCTGCTGGCGAACAGTTTCTGAGATCGACGGCGGTAGGCGTCCAGCGCTTTCGCGATCCTCGGCCGCGGGTGGGCCGAAGTAGGATCCGGCGCAACTACCGCAGTCAGGGGAGGGAAGAGTGCAGCACGGCGCGATGTCGAGACCGATCCGAACCGCCGGTGCCCTGGTGCTGGCCTGCGCCGTAGCCCTCGGGGGCGGCGCGTGCGGCGACCCGGCGGCCGGAACGGACAAGTCCGCGCAGCCCGTCGATCTGGCGCAGCTCGACGTGGGCAATTACGCGACGACGCCGCGCGCGTACGGAACAGCGAAGAATCCCGAGCAGGCGCGCATGATCGAGGCGGAGCGGCTCGCGAACTTCCTCCCGCCGCCCTCGGACATCGACCCCGGGTTCGTCTTCCAGAATCCGTCCTTGTCCAAGGTGTTCATCGAGCCGAAGAACGCGCTCGGGCGGATCATGGACGTCTCCCGGTTCGCCGAGGCGGCGCCGGATTTCGTCGCGGGATTCTTCAGCAACGCGGGCAATGCGCCGGACAACCGGGGCACCGACCTGGTCAACGCCGTCATGATCTTCCCGGACGAGCAGAAGGCGGCGGCCGCGGCGGCGGCCCTGGAACGCGTCGACTTCGAGGCCAACAACCGCAACACGCCCGTCCAGATCGCCAAGTACCCTGCCGCGCACGCGCATTGGCAGCCCACGGATCAGTCGATCGGATCATGGTTCGCCACGGGTAAATTCGTCGTCTACACCTGGGTCTACGACTATGTGAAGGTCTACCTGGAGAAAGTCGACCTCGCCGAACTGCTCGCCCTGGTCGAGAAGAGCCTGGACACCGTGGTCCCGGCGATCGGCCGGTTCACGCCCACGCCCGTCGACCAGCTGATGACATTGCCGATCGATATCGACGGCATGCTGAACCGGGCGCTGCCGCGTCCCAGGGAAGACTCCTGGATCGACCCGCCCGGCGCGTACACCGAGCGCGGCGCGCTGCACTTCACCATCGATTCGGCCGACGACCGCCGGATCATCGAAGCGGCGGGAGTGGATCGGTACGCCGCCGACGGGACCCATCTGTTCCGCGCGCGCGACGACGACTCGGCCGCACGACTACGCGAGGAACTCGGCGGACTCACGAAGAAATTCCGCGGAGCCGAGTCACCGAAGGGCCTTCCCGCTGCCCAGTGCAAGGAGTACATCGGCAACAAGACGGTCGTCGTCCGGTTCTATTGTTCGGTGTCCTACGACCGCTACGCCGCGTTCGCCTGGTCGCATCAGCTGCTCGACGCACAGCAACGCATCTCCGCCCAGTACGCATTGTTGGTGAATGCCGCATGACAGGATTCCGCACCGCCGCTGTCGCTCTCGCGTGCACGCTGGCCGCCACGATCGTCACCGGCTGTGGTTCGACGCTCGCGGGAACCGCGCGGCCGGGTGAGATCGATATTCGCGGTCTCGACACCGGCAACTACCCCACCGAGCCGCCGAACGCGCACGACGACGACTATCAACCACTGTTCATCGACATGGGAAAGGTCGCCGCCATGCGGCTGGCCGATCACGTCGCCTCGGCCTACGACATCGATCCCAGGATGAAGTACAGCTGGACGCCGTCGAGTATCAGCAAGGGAACGCTGCCCGGGGAACTCGGTCGCCAGGAGGACATGCGACCGATCGCGGAACGCAACCGCATGATGTACGGGTTCCACACCAACGGATCGGATCAGAATGTCAGCCTGATCGCCTCCGGGTGGCCGACCAAGCCCCGGCCCAATTCCACCACGATCGGCACGATCGTCATGCAGTTTCCCGACCCGGACCGCGCACGTCAGGCCGCGAACGAGTTCTACGACGCCGATCTCGGCGCCTACCGCGACCAGAACGAGCCGGTCACGCTGCCGCGCCGGCCGCAGGCGCGAGCGCACTGGCGTCCCGGCTCGCCCTTCCTGCGCGCGATGCTCGCGCACGGCTCCTACGTGGTGGCGTTCCTCGTCTCGGCCAACGCTCCCGACCGCAACGCCCTCGTCACTCTCGCGGAAAAGGCGTACGACGTTCAGCTTCCGCTGCTCGATCAGCTGGCTCCGCTGACCGAGGAGGAGATGCTGCGGTTGCCTTGGGATCCCGATCATCTGCTGAGCCGCACCCTGAATCCGGCCGGCGTCCAATCGCCCAGCTACGACGATTCGCACGCCTTGTTCGGCCTGCGCGGCATCATGCAATACGCCGAAGACCTCGATTACGCGAAACAACGTTTCACGGCGATGGGGGCCGAGAAATTCGCCGTCTCCGGAGACACATTGGTGATCCGCACGCCGAACCAGGAAACGGCCCGGCGGATCGCCGCGGAACGCATCACCCCCACAGTGGTTGCGGGTCCGGCCGATCCCCCGCAGCACCTGCCCGATTCGGCGTGCGTGGAGAACCGGAGCGGAGTTTTCGACGACAGGCGATTCACCTGCGTCGTCGCGTATAAGGAATACGTCGGATTCGTCGCGGCGAATCAACTGCTGGACGCGCAACAGCGCGCCGCCGCACAGTATTCCGTTTTCGCGAACAGCCGATAATGCGGCACTTTCGTCGCGAATTCGGTCGAGTATGCTGCGTGGCGAACGCCAGCGGCCCGCGTGGAGTCAGGAGATCGTGCACATGGCGATTAGCCCCGGGACCATTGTCGGCGGGTACCGCATCATGCGGGTGCTCGGCGCGGGCGGCATGGGCACGGTGTATCTGGCCAAACATCCCAGTCTGCCCAGGACCGACGCGTTGAAGGTGCTCGGCGGCGAACTCAGCCGCGACTACGAGTTCCGTACCCGCTTCGAGCGTGAAGCCAATCTCGCCGCCGGACTGGATCATCCGAACATCGTCTCGGTCTACAACCGCGGTGAAGAACACGGCCAGTTGTGGATCGCCATGCAATACGTGGACGGCACCGATGCCGCCGCCGAACTGGCTCGCGACCCGCATGCGATGAATCCGCTTCGCGCACTGCGTATCACGACCGAAGTCGGCAAAGGACTCGACTACGCGCACCGCAAGGGCTTGCTGCATCGCGATGTGAAACCGGCGAATTTCCTGCTGTCCGCGCCTGCCGCCGGCGAGGAAGAGCGCGTGCTGCTCACCGATTTCGGCGTGGCGAAAGCCAATGATGACACCACCGAACTCACGCAGACCGGTAGTTTCGTCGCGACCATCGCCTACGCCCCGCCCGAGCAGCTCACCGGCAGCCCGCTCGACCACCGCGCCGACGTCTACAGCCTCGCGTGCTCGTTCTTCAAATTGCTCACCGCGCGCAACCCTTACCCGGGAACCCAACCCGCGCTGGTGATGATGGGGCATCTTCACGAGCCCCCGCCGCTGGCCACCGCCGTCAACCCCGGCCTGCCGCCCGCCATCGACCACGTTTTCGCCCGCGCCATGGCGAAGAACCCGGCCGAAAGATTCAACAGCTGCCGCGAATTCACCGATGCGGCGGCGAGCGCCCTCATTCCCGGCTACAACCCCGTCGCCACCAACACCTCCCCGACCTATCCCATCCAGGTATTCGATCCGCGGCCTGGGACCGACTCCCGAGTGGCCATCTCCGGTCAAGGGAGCGCCGCACGACCCGCGCGCAAGAACTGGCTGCTCGCGGCGGCCGCGGGCGTAGTGGCCGTCGCACTCGCCGCGGGGATCGGCATTTGGGCCTCTAATCGCGAGGGGCAAGCACCCGATCCCGCTGTCGCCACGCCGAGCAGCACGGCAGCGCTGTCGCCGCTGGACCGGGCGCGAGCGGACAACCCGGTATTCCGGGGCAAGACGATCACGATGGTCGACGTGCCGCGCGGCTCGCAGGTCTCCATCTTCCTCGGCGGCACCCCGCAAACCGAGTTCCTGCAAAATCTCGGATTCGTCTACAACCTCAACTACCGGCGCGCGGGCGACGAGGCATCGCCTCGCGAACTGACCGGAACCAACCGGCTGGAAGTAGCGGCGGACGGCTACGTGCTGGCCGTGCGCAGCGACGAAAAGGCCGGCGGCGGCGGTCTGCTCGGCCTTCCGTACCAAGTGGCGGGCACCCGTGCCACGGTGATTCCGCTGGACGATCCCGCGGCCGTCGCCGCGGTCCGCGACTGGAGCGAGTCGTCCCAGCAGACGTTGCTCGACCGTCTGGTGCCGGTGCTGCGCAATCGCGTGAAGTGATTCGGTCGCGTCCGCTGAATCCAAGCCTTCGTAGGGTTTTCGGTTCGCGCGACCACCGGATTTCGTCATTCTGCTGGTAGCGGCGGACTTAGGCGTTCGGTAAGGTGTACCGCAGCCAGCCCACTCGCCGATCATTACAGCAGCGAGCAGGGGGAAGGAGGGGAGCCGAGCGCTGGCGTTACAAGTCATGCAGACCCGGATCGCATCGTGGTCTTCCGAGCAGGCCCGTGCGCGGCCGCCGAAATCTACGGACGAGCCGGGCTGAGGGGCGCAGGGCCCTGATCCCGTGGGGCGATGCCGAACTTTCTCGAGTCGGATGGAACCGATCAGACCCGCACCGCGTCCAATCAGATGTACAGGCCAACTGAGGCTTCCGCCGTTGGCCGAGACGGGAACCGAAAGGAGCCGAAATGGCAGGACAGCTCGAAGCGAGCGAAGAGGCGATCTCGAAGTTTGTGGACAACTGCCGGCAGCGGCACCAGGATCTGCAAACCGCGATCACCGCACTGAACAGCAAGTCGGATCAGACCACCGCCACCTGGAGCGGTGCGGCTCGTCAGGCGTTCGACACGTTCATGGACAGCTACTTCGCCCAGGCGCGGAAGCTGAACGACCAGCTGGACCAGACGTCGGACAAGCTCGCCCACGCCGGACGGAAGTTCGCCGATCAGGACCAGCAGTTCGCCCAGCAGGTGGCCGCGCAGGCCTCCAGCCTGGACCTTCCCTGATCCGATAGCCGAACCACAGACAACAAGGAGCTCCCCATGGTAGCGAACGATCCCGGTCGGATTGCTTCGAACTTCGGCGAGGTCGAGGCGGGCGCCCAGGCCATCGTGTCCGAAGCGCGCAGCGTCATGACCATGCTCGAAGATTTCCACAAGCAGGTCACCGACTTCGTGACCAACTACTGGAAGGGTGACGCGAACGACGCGTTCGCGTCGCTGCAGGCCCAGTGGAACACGCAGGTCACCCAGCTGAACACCACGCTGGAAAGCGCGGGCAAGTTGGTCAGCAGTGGCAACTCGGACCTGCAGGGTACCGACACCGCGCTGGCGGGCCTCTTCTGAGATCCCGTCTCGGCTGATTCGAGCCCCCGGTACTTCGGTGCCGGGGGCTAGAGTCGTTCTGCGCCGCAGTGGAGTCGGCTAGGTATGCGTGCCCGCGCCCCCTCACGGTACGACGCGGACCGTATCCCCGAAATGCGAGCACGGGGCTTCCAATTGCCCCCATTCGTCTCCTGCGTACTGGCAACCGATACTCAGCTGAATTCCGTACTCCAACAGAACATGCCAGCGAACGGTTGATCCGTCTCCGGGATGTTCCAGGTAGGCCAAGCCGGAACGGCCACCGAACATCACATCCTGCTGCAAGTCGGTCAGCACCCCTGGCGGACGCTGCGCGATCTGCGCTTCCAGCTTCGCCGCGACCTGCGCGTAACTGGACGACGCCGTCAGCGGCGCCTGCATTACCGTAATTCGTTGCCGCACAGCATCATCGGGTACCAGATCGACACGAGCGCGCCCCGTGTCAGGCGACTGGGCAATACGCCAGCCGGGAGGGACACGGAATCGGATTCGGCCGAAGGCCTCCGGTGCCGCCTCGGCCGGCGGGCCGACCGGCGGCGGTGCGGCGGTCGGCGACGCCGCTTCCGTGCTGGGCGCCGCTACCGTCTCTTCGCCGCGGCGACCGGACAAGACAACCGCACCGACGATCGTCAACGCGACGACCACCACGGCCGCGATCGCGGCGATCGCGATACGCGCGGCGCCATATCGAGGCTGTCGTGTCGCGGCACGCTCGCGGAGCGGTCGCATCCACTGTGTCTGCGCGGCGTGGACTGCGCGTGCCTCGGTCCGCCGCCCCCGGACGAGATCGGGACCGGCGACCGCACGCAACTCGACATCGGCACCTATGGACTGCTGGATCGCCTCACGGAGCAAGTCCAGTTTTCTGGTATCACTGAGAGCCGCCACTTGCACGAGGTCGATCGGGCCGCTGTCGAGCAACCGAGTGATCAGGTTGCACAGAGCGGCGAAGCCCGCGGATCCGCTCTCGATCTCGGCCAACGCGAGTGTCGGCTCGTGCTCACAGGATTCGATATGCACGCCGCGATGGCTTCGGATGACCGCCGACGCCGTGGTGGCCAGCGTGCCGAACTCCAGTACCAGCGTTCGCCGACTGTGGCTGGTGCCCTCGTCCGACGCGACCGAACGGACCGCGATGTCCTCGAACACGACATCCGAGGCCACACGGCGCGCCGCCTGAGCGAGCACGCCACGACGGGCCGCGCCCCATTCGGTCGGGCAGACCAACGTCATCCGGGCACACGGAGTATCGACACGAAGATGCTCGAGCGCACTCGCGAAAACGGCGCTCATCGCGTCCACCACCGAGGGTGTGCGGGGTGGCAAAGCTATGGCATCGGCGGGCACGAATTGCACCACCGAACCGACGTGGGTAGGCGGGCTCAGCGATTGCCCCACGACGAGGTCGAAGCCATTGCTGCCCAGGACCACCGACGGCGGCGCGTCCCAGTGCGTGTCGGCGCCACGCGCCCAGATACGCGCCTCGGTGACGACGAGCTCGACCTCGGACATCAGGGCAACGGCATCCACGCCGTCTGGACCAGGCCCTCGACATTACGGGTGACGTAGGTGCCTCGGCCCGGCGGCATCGGGCTCGGTCGCTTGGTTCCCATCAGGACGCCCTCGTCCTTGCTGCAGCTCAGGATCAGGCCCGCCGAGCCCAGATCACGCATTCGAGCCAACGTCGCCTCGAACATCGCCCTGCTCGCACCACCCGAGCGCCGGGCGATGATCACGTGGAAGCCGAGGTCTCGGGCGTGTGGCAGATGTTCGAGCAGCGCCTGGACCGGGTTGCCCGCGGAGGTGGCGACCAGATCGTAATCGTCGATGATGACGTACAACTCCGGTCCGCTCCACCACGAACGATCCCGCAACTGCTGCGGCGTGACGTCCGAGCCCGGCGTGCGCTTGCCGACATACGCGGCCAGGTCGTTCATGTTCTGGGTGAACTGCGGCGCCGTGGAACCATAGCCCGCGAGATAGCCCTCCGGAACCAGTCCGAGCATGCCGCGGCGGTAGTCGCCGATGATGAAGCGAGCCTGATCGGGGGTGTTCGACGCGGCGATGCCCTCGATCAGCGAGCGCAGCAGCGTCGTCTTTCCCGATTCGGTGTCGCCGATGATGATGAAGTGCGGGCTCTCCACGAAGTCGATGTAGACCGGCACGAGCTCGGACTCATTGATGCCGAACGGGATTCGCAGGCACTTCGCATTCGGGTCGACCTGGGCGGGCCAATCGCCCGCCAGATACAGCAGCTGCTCGCGCGGGAGCTGTTCGGGCAGCATGCGGACCTGCGGCGCGTGCCGGCCCGGCGTCAGCCTGGCGATGGCGGCGACCGCGTCCGCGACGGCCTGGGTGAGGTCGGTCGGGTCGGAGCTGCCGTCGATGCGGGGCAAGCCGGTCAGCATGTGCAGGCACTCCGGGGTCATACCGCGGCCCGGTCGCCCCTGGGGAACCAGTGAGGCGAACTTGCGGCCCAGATCGGAGTCCATCGGATCACCGAGGCGCAACTCGATCCTGGTGCCGATCTGATCCTTGAGCGCGGGCCGCGCCTCCGCCCAGCGGTTCAGCGCGATGACCACGTGCACACCGTAGGACAGACCCTGCACGGCGAGGTTCATGATGGTCTGCTCGAGCATCTCGAAGTCCTGGCGGATCGAGCTGAAACCGTCGATCACCAGGAAGACGTCGCCGAACGGATCCTCGTGCGCGCCCGCGGCGCCCGGGCTGGCGGCCGGGTCCATCGCGCGCAGCCTGCGGAAATCGGTCATCGATTCGATGCCGAGCTGGCGGAAGCGCGCCTCGCGCTGCCGGACGATGGTGGTCATCTCCGCGATGGTGCGGCGGACCTGGTCCTCGTCCAACCGGCTGGCCACCGAGCCGACGTGCGGCAGCCCTTGCAGGCTCGCCAGGGTGCCGCCACCGAAGTCGAGGCAGTAGAACTGCACCTGTTCGGCGGTGTGCGTCAACGACATCGCCATGATGAGTGTGCGCAGCGCCGTCGACTTGCCGGACTGCGGGCCACCGACGATGGCGACATTGCCGCGGGCGCCGGACAGGTCGATGACCATCGGGTCGCGACGCTGGTCGTACGGGCGGTCGACGATGCCGATCGGGGCACGCAGCGTGGACACCGGGGAGTATTCGCCGGTGAGAACGGAGCGCGGGACGAGCTGGTCGAGCGTCGGCGCCTCGTCCAGCGGCGGCAGCCAGATCTCGTGCGCCGGGCGGCCGTGGCCGCGGATCCGCGCGACCAGCATGTTCAGGTTGGACAGCTGCTCGCCGTCCTCGTCCTGTTCCGGTTCCAGGCTCGGTTCGGGCGGCAGCGGAACGCGGTCCGCCGCCCGGAAGTCGACATGGGTAGCGGTGAACGCGCGCGCCCTGACATCGATTTCACCGGACTGCGTGGCAACGGTCATGTCACGCTGCGAGCCACCGCCGACATACGCGCCGGAGACATAGGAAGCCTGGAAACGCTGGATCTCTCCGGAGTCGGCCTTCAGGTAGCCGCCACCGGGATTGTTCGGCAGGTTGTAGGCGTCCGGCACACCGAGTACCTGACGAGATTCGTTGGCGGAGAACGTTTTCAGGCCGATCCGATAGGACAGGTGGGATTCCAGGCCCTTGAGCTTGCCTTCCTCCAGTCGCTGCGAGGCGAGCAGCAGATGCACGTGCAGCGAGCGGCCGAGGCGGCCGATCATGACGAACAACTCCGCGAAATCCGGGTGCTGAGTGAGCAGTTCGGAGAACTCGTCGAGCACCACGAACAGTGCGGGCAGCGGGTCCAGGTCGGCGCCCGCGGCCCTGGCCTTCTCGTACTCCAAGACGTTGGCGAAGTTGCCAGCCGCGCGCAGCACTTCCTGGCGGCGGTTCATCTCACCGGCCAGGGCGTCCTTCATGCGGTCGACGAGATCGGCCTCTTCCTCCAAGTTGGTGATGACGGCGGCGACGTGCGGAACGCCCTCCAAACCGAGGAACGTCGCGCCGCCTTTGAAGTCGACCAGCACCAGGTTCAACTGGTCGGGCGAGTGCGTGGCCAGCAAGCTGAGCACGAGGGTGCGCAGGAACTCCGACTTACCGGAGCCGGTGGCGCCGATGCACAGGCCGTGCGGG
Organism: Nocardia sp. NPDC003999; assembly: GCF_053604885.1. Taxonomy (NCBI): domain Bacteria; kingdom Bacillati; phylum Actinomycetota; class Actinomycetes; order Mycobacteriales; family Nocardiaceae; genus Nocardia; species Nocardia sp. NPDC003999. The sequence continues at coordinate 193,431 of NZ_JBSGIB010000006.1, read as the reverse complement.
CCCATGCCGTTCTCGGCGGCCTCCTTGATGTCCAGTTCCACCGGAAGGCCATCGGCGCCCACACCGAACGGGACGCGCAGGCGTTCCCGTCCGTAGCGCGGCCGCCACGCGTGCTCCGGGTTGAAAGTGCCGATGTCACCGAGGCCCATCAGCTGCGCCCACGTCGAGATCACGTCGGCGTCATCGGTTTCCACGTCGCTGCTGCGCTGGGTGGCGGCACGGTACGGGGCCAGCCTGCGCGCCACCTGCTGCGCCTGCTCGGGGCTGATTCGGTCGATCAGCGCGAACCGCTCCTGATTGCCGGTCGCGCCGCGGCCGACGCACTCGCCGTTCTCGACGATCATCTTGATGCCGCGCGACACCGCCAGGCGCGGCGCGTAGCCGCACAGGTCGATGATGGTGACGCCCTCGTAGCCGGATTCGCGCAACTGATCGTCCTCGGCCTCGAGCAGACCGCCGTCGACCACGATGACGATATGCACCATGTTCGCGTTGGCGGGCTGGTTGCGCGAGTATCGGACCCGGTTGCCGAGCAACGGATGCAACCCCGCCATCGCCTCCCGGATCGAGCCGTAGAACATGCGCTGGGTACCGATGCCGTCCTGCGCGTCGGGGTGCTGGGTGTGCGGGAGCCACTTGGTCCACTCCCACTCCGGCGCGGTGTCCGGCCCACAGACGACCGCGACGAGCACCTGGTCGGGAGCCTGGAACATGCACAGCTGCACCAGCATCGCTCGGGTCATGTCGCGCGCCTGGCCGCGGTCGCCGTCCAGCGCGATGGTGGCGAAGCCCTTGACCGCGATGGCGGTCGGCAGATCGGGCACGGTCGAATGGGCGCGCACGAAGCGGCGCAGCGAGACCGCGGCGATCGGCTCGAGCTCCTCGACCGGACCGGTCTCAGGAGCGACCAGTCTGGTGGCAAGGCGCTGGCCGCCGAGACCGATGCGCGCGTGGCAGAAGTCCTTGTCCCCCGCGCGGCGTTCCCACATGCGGCTGGTGCCCGCGAGCATCCAGACCAGTTCCGGCTCCGGGTGGCTCCATTCGACGGAAGCGCGCTGCTGAGCGGCGGTCTCGTCGACGTCCTTGCGCACCTGGTCGAGGTAGCGCAGATAGTCCTTGCGATCCTCGTTGGCCTCGGCGGCCTTCTGCCCCTTGCCCCCACCCTGGCCCGCGAACATGCCGACCATCGAGAACACCATCATGAGCGGGAACATCATGCTCATCGGGTTGGAGGCGATGCCGCCGCCCTGGGTGAACATCAGGGCCATCATGCCGACCATGCCGATCACCATCACGGCGGGCATGAGCTTCAGGACGAGGTTTCCCGGTGTGACCCGGGGGATTTCGGGCGGGGGTTGCAGCGTGACCTCGCCGCCGGGCGTCCTTGGCATCTCGCGGCGCGCACGGCGCTGGAAGCGGACAGTGCTCATCGACGAGATTCCCCCTTCGGCCAGCTGTGATTCGGCCTCAGTGTAGAGGTCACAGCCGACATGTCGTACAGTTCGACCAGCATTCTGCTGCCCGGACCGAGGGTTCGCAAGCTCGCCCCCGGCCCGCCGAGTCGTGGAATCACGAGGTAGAAGACCGAGTTGGGGGAAGCTTGACGCACGCGCGACTTGACCACATCGACGAAGAATCCTCGCGCGGGATCGTCCGCGCCCCCGACCTCGCCCGGGTGACGATTCTGGCCAAGCACACTCAGGTCGACATGGCCATACCGGTCGACGTGCCGGTCGCGCTGGTGATTCCGAGCGTGGTCGACATGGTCGCCCAGCACAGCCGCTCCAACGACTTCGACAACGAGGGCGAGCGTTACGAGCCCGCGGAGTGGGTGCTCGCCCGGATCGGCCATCCGCCGTTCTCCAACTCGCTCAGCCTCGGCGAGCACGGCGTCCGCGACGGCGAACTGCTGATGCTGGAGAGCGCTTCGCACACCGCGCCGACACCGCTGTTCGACGACATCATGTACAACGTCGCGATCGCCGACGCCGACCATTACCGCAGCTGGACCCCTCGGGTCGCGCGGATCACCGGCTCGGTGCTCGCGGCGCTCACCATGATCGTCGGCTGTCTCGGGCTGCTGCTGTCCCCCGGCTCGCTGCCGATCGGGGTCGGCGGTTCGATCGCGCTGGTGGTCGCGATCCTGCTCGTCGTCACCGCGATGGTGCTGAGCAGGATGTACGGCGACAACGGCACCGCGCTTGTGCTCGGCGGCTGCGCGCTGCCCGCGGCGTTCAGCGCGGGAATGCTCTACGTGCCGGACGATTACGGCTGGGCGCACATCCTGCTCGGATCGGTCCTGGCCGGGGCGACGGCGATTCTGGCGTGGCGGGTCACCGGCGTCGGGCTCGCGTTGTTCATCGGCGGGGCCGCGCTCGCCACCTACGCGGTGCCCGCGGCGCTGGTCGGCCTGCTCACCGACCAGCCGGAGCGGGCGATCGGCGCCGGCGCGGCGGCGCTCGGGCTCGGCGGCCTGTCCCTGGCCCCGCGAGTCTCCATGCTGCTGGCGAAATTGCCACTGCCACCGGTGCCTTCGCCGGGCACACCCATCGATCCGACCGAGGACGACCCGGACGATCACCGCGCGCTGCCGACCATGGAGGTGCTGCGGGTGAAGTCGGAACGCGCCCGCATGTACCTCGCGGGCCTGGTGGCGGCGACCACGCTGGTCACCGTCGTCGGCGCGCTCGGCGCCACCGACCCGGCGTCCGACGACCCGTACTGGCCGGGCATCGCGCTCGCCCTGGTCTGCGCCGTGGTGCTGATGTTCCGCAGCCGCACCTACGCGGGCGCGGAACAGGCCGTCGTTCTCATCTCCGGTGGCGCGGGCATCGTGCTGATCATGTTGGTCGGCGCCGGTTTCGCGATGCACCAGCCGCTGGCCGTGTTCGGCGCGGCGATGGTGGTCCTGATCGCGGCGCTGATCCTCGGCATCATCATCCCGAACCAGTCGGCCACCCCACCGATGCGGCGCGGCGTCGAACTGCTCGAGTACACATTCGTCGCCACGGTCCTGCCATTGGTCTTCTGGGTGGCGGACCTCTACGCCATCGTTCGCGGGCTGTGAGCTCGGAGCGATGAGTTCGAAACAGCGGGTCGACAGTTGTTTCCGAGCGGTTCGGTTGAGCACGGCGGTCTGCGTGTTGGCGCTCAGCGTCTCCGTCGGTGCGACTGCCGGAATTCCGGATGCGCACGCCGAGAAGCCCACCGTGAGCCCGAACACGGCACCGCCACCGGGCGAACCGGCCGCTCCGCCGGACAAGACCGAGCGGGCGTCCAATACTCCGTGCGTCAGTACCGGTTCGGGCGGCAACGGACCCTCGACCCCGGACGCACAACGCTCCCTCGACTTGCAGCACGCCTGGCGATTTTCCAAGGGCGCAGGTCAACTCGTGGCAGTCATCGACACCGGTGTCGCGCGCCATCCGCGCCTGCCGGGGTTGATCGCGGGCGGCGACTATGTGAGCAATAGCGACGGAACCGAGGATTGCGATGCGCATGGGACGTTGGTCGCGGGGCTGATCGCCGCGACAGAGGTCGACGGTCAGGGCTTCTCCGGGGTCGCCCCCGAGGCGCGAATCCTCACTATCCGCCAGACCAGCAAGCTGTATCAGAAGGAGGGAGCAAATCGGGACAAAGGGCCCGATGCGCTCCCCCAGGGATACGGCACCACTCGCACCATGGCGTCGGCGATCCGTCGCGCGGCGGACATGGGAGCTACCGTCATCAATATCTCCGAAGTCGCGTGCAGGCCGACTTCTGCGCCTTTCGAAGATACCGAGCTGGGTGCCGCGGTCCGGTACGCCGCGATCGAGAAGGACGTGGTCGTGGTGGTCGCAGCAGGCAACCTCGATGAAAGTACGGACTGCAAGGGCACCAATCCGGTGATCGACCCGCTCGACCCATCGGCCGACCCATGGAGCAAGGTGAACCTGAACGTATCACCGGCCCGCTATGACGATTATGTGCTCTCTGTCGGTTCCATCAACGGAAACGGCCAACCGTCTACGTTCACCGTGCCCGGGCCATGGCTCGGCGTGGCGGCTCCCGGCGAGAACATCACTTCCCTCGATCCACTCTTCAGTGACCCGAACAGCAAAGGAACCGCGGTCCAACTCGGCAGCGTCCAACAATCGGGAAAGCTCGGGCCGATTCAAGGCACCAGTTTTGCCACCCCGTTGGTTTCCGGTGTAGCCGCTCTAGTGCGGGCTCGTTTCCCGGAACTGAGCGCGCTGGAGGTCATCAAGCGCATCGAGGCCACCGCCCATTCCCCGGCGGAGGGGTGGAACCCTTACATCGGTTACGGTGCCGTCGATCCGATCGCCGCCCTGACCGACGAAGTGCCGAAAACGCTGCCGCCCAAGCGGCCCTCGGCAGCGTCGAGGGTGCAATTGCAGGTTCCGTCACCGGCCTCACCACCCGACAATCGGGCGCGAAACGTAGCGCTGATCGGCAGCGGCAGCGTCGCGATACTACTGGTGTTGGGCATGCTCGCCTCGTTCCCGATCCGCCGCAGACTCGGCGTCCGCGAGGACCAGTGAGAAAGACTCGATAACCGCACGATGAAACAATTGTGGCCCGTCGAACGACGGGCCACAATTATCAGTTCTCCACCATGCTTCAACGATCTCGAAAACGAGATGACGCCGCGGAGTTACTGACCGCGCGCGGGCTCCAATTTGTAGTACCCGTAGCCGTCTTCGACGCAGACCGCTTCCTTACCGTACATCCGCCGGAAACTGTCCTTGCCGGTGGTCATGCATTCCTTGAAGGTCATGCCGTGTTTGGTACGCATCGGTTCAGCGGTTGCGGTTGCGGCAGTCGACGCGGCGACGGTGCCGACCACGAATGCGGCAGCAATGGCGATCGCCAGTTTGTATGCGACGTGTTTCATTCCAGTGAATCCCTCCCTTTCTGCGGCGAGACTCCCTCTCGCCGGATCGGAGAGTACCGGAAGCGACATCAATAGCAAGCTCAGGCGCGCCCGAACTCAATTCGTATTTTTGACAAGCTCTTTCGCCGGATTGGCGTCCGGCGCGACGCCGTCGTGAGCCACCATCGCGTCCTGACGGCTGAGAGTCGGCCCGGAGGCAAGCAGGCCGACGATGGGCCATGGCGCCGGTTCGGGTTGCCGCACGCCGGAATCCGAACTCATGCCGAGCGCTTTGACCGCCTCCGCATCCTTGATGCCGTAGCGGACGCCGGTATCGGCGACGTAGAACATGCTGTCCTTGCGCTGACTGTCCGGCTCGATGCCGGTGCCCTGAACGAAGGCGCCGGAACCTGGCTTGAAGTAGACCGAGTCCACGTTGGGGCCGTCACCGTCGGCTTGGGCCAGCGGCACCAGGCGAGCGTCCTCCCGCATCGGCAGACTCACGCCGGTGATCAGCGAAAGCTCGGCATGATTGCCACCACCGCCCTCCGCGGCAGCGATCGGCTTCCACGACAGACAAGCGACCGGCCGATCCTTGATCTGCACGAGCGCGGGCGCGGTGGCCGGATAGTCCTTCACCGGCAGCGTCGTCGATATGGGCGAATAGGTCTTCTCGTACGGGACGATCGTCGGATTGCGGCCCGCCGCCGGGTCGGAGTTGAGAATGATGTTGGCGGTCAGCTGCGAGATTTCCTGCCTGCCATCGTGCAGCACCACGAAATACTGCTTCGTCGCGGCATCTTGCACCACCTCGCCGATCCGATGATCACCGATGGTGTATGTCGGCTGCGCGCCTCGATCGTCGATGTGCGGCACTTCGATTCGCTGCACCTCGGGTATCGCATTGAGCAAGCCTTCGCTGATCGGCCGCGGTGCCACATTGCGAATGCCCAGCGCCTCGGTCACCGCGTTGTTGTTCATGTCGACGCGGGCGCGCTTGTTGTCGTAAACGAGGTAGGTGGCGTCCTTGCCCTTGACGAGCAGAGCGTTACCCGACTCCATTGCGGAAGCCTTGGCGCCGAGTTCCAGGTCCCCGATGAGCACCGAAGTGGTCGCCTTGTTGGTGCCGTCGAGCTGCAGGGTGTCGCACACCGTCCACGCGCGCCCCTTCCCCTCCTTGTCGAAGGGCAGCGAGCTGGGAGCGCCTGGGATGCCGATCAATTGGCCGCGCGGCTTCTTCCCGAGTTCGGACTCCTTCACGGTCGCGGGCTTGGCGGCCTCACCCACGGCCAGGCGGGCCGAGGCGAGGTTGAGAGACGGGTGCACCACGTTATCGATCACCGCGTAGACGGCGCCGGAATCCTTGCCGATCAGGATCTTGTTGTCATCGCCGACTTTGCCCTGCGGGCGCAGCAACGCGAGCACGCCGCATCCGGCCAGTGCGACACACGCCAGGATCAGACCGGCCGCGTACGCGCGGGACTGGGAACGCATGGGGTCGTGCAGCATTCGCACATCCCTGCGCACCAAGGCGTGCTCCATCCGCCGGACCAGAAAGCGGTAACCGCTGACCTGCCAGCGAGTGGTGGGTTTCGAAGCCATTATTCCTCCCCCGAACAGTGCTCGCGTTCGCCGAACACAGTACAGTTCCCGGGGACTGTTGTTCAGCTCGGCCGCGGCGAACCGGCCGATATCGGGTACTTGGGGGACGACGATGGCGGAACCGGCCGGTGCGGGACCACGACCGCTTTTCGGGCGCGTCTCGATGCGGAACCTGCTGATCGCCCAGATCATCGGGCTGATCGCCGCGGTCGTCGCACTGTTCGCCGGTTTGCCGGGGCTTCCCACGCTCGGCGTGGCGGTGGTCGTCGCGCTCATTCCGCTGATTCCGGTCGCCGGACGCACTGTGCTGGACTGGATCGCGACCTGGTGGCGCTATCTCACGCACCGGGACTACGAACTCGGCGACACCGTCGATTTCCGCGGCGCCGATGGTCGCTCGCTCGGCCTGTACTGGGACGGCAGCCGCGTGGTGACGGTGGTCGAGGTACTGCCTCCCCCCGGCGGGCTGACCAGGATCGCCCGCACCACGGTGCACGCCTCGCACCTGCTTCCGCTGGCGGAGCTGGCGAAATGCTTGAACCAGCACGACATCCTGCTCAGCGGCATCGACATCATCAGCCACGGGCATCGCAGCCGTTCCGGCACGCCCGCGGGCAAGATCTACGAATCGCTGCTGGGCCCGCTGCCCGCCACCGCGCACCGCACGGTGTGGCTGGCGATCGGTTTCGACGCGGTGGCCTGCCCGGAGGCCACCGACCGGCGCGGCGGCGGAGCCGAAGGCGCGTCGCGCGCGGTCACCATCGCCACCCAGCGCATCATGCGCACGCTCGAGGATGCCGACTGCAACGCGCGCATCCTCACCGCGCCCGAGATCCGCAAGGCGGTCCTGCAGATCACCGGCGGCTACGATCCGCGCACGCTCGAACACAGCTGGCGCTACGCGGAAATCGGCAACAGCGTGAACATCGGCAGCGCCTTGGATCCCAAGCGACTCGAATCGGACCTGCTCGCCCAGCTCTGGGTGGCCCCATCACGCGGCACGACGGTGGCGGTTCGGTTGCGCCCCGGCAGTTCCGCCGACTCGGTGAGCATCGGCGCCGCCTGGCGGCTGACCGCACGGGAACTGCCCGAACGCTCCGAGCTGCCGGGCATGATCTCGATGAACGGACGCCACCGCGACGGGCTGCTGGCCCACCTGCCGCTCGCGGTTCCCGGCGTGGACGACACCATTCCGATGATCGAGCACCTGATCGACATCGTCGACGATCTGCACCTGCCCTCCTCCGGCTGCGGCCAGCTGATCGGTTCCGATGACGAAGGCAACGGCGTGGCGGCTCGCATCGTCGGCGCGGGCATCTCCACGGTGTATGTCGCCGGCGAGCTGTACCTGGCGCAGCAGCTGGTTTTCCGGGCGCTCGCGGTCGGCGAACGGATCCTCATCCGCACCGACCGAGCACGGGCCTGGGAGAACCTGGTCACCACCATCGGCAATCCGGAGCGCCTGACCATCGCGATCGAAACCCACCAGTCCGACGCGGGATTCACCGCCACGGTGGTGGACGGGGTGCTCGCGCCTGCCCCGCACGCGGGCGTCACCACCATCTACGTCACGGGCGATCCGATGGGCTGGCCCGCCGCCCGCCCCGACCTGGCCATCCACCAGCCCGGCGCGATCGGCAACCACGTGGTGCTGCGCACCGGCACGGCACAGGTCGACCTGACGCTGGTGTCCATCCCGAGCGAGGCGACCTACATCGGTCAGCCGCGCGGCCGACGCGCGATGCAACCGCAGTAAGCGAGCGCGATAGCGCTAACCGGGGTACGGATCGGCCGTCCGAGCTGCTCGCAAAGTACGTGCCCACCAGGCCAATTGACGCAACATTCGTTCCGCGGCGTCGATGGCCGCCCCGTCGCGGGTGTCGCCTGTCTCGTCGAACCGCTTCTTTGCCTGGTGGAAACTGACCGTCTCGCGAACCGACACCATATGGATCTCGGCGACCACTTGCCGCAACTGCTCCACCGCACGCAAGCCACCGGAAAGGCCGCCGTAGGAGACGAAAGCGATGGGCTTCGCGCGCCACTCGTGCTTCGCGGTGTCGAACGCCGTCTTCAGCGATGCCGGATAACCGTGGTTGTACTCCGAAGTGACGACGACGAACGCGTCCGCGTCCCGCAATCGCGTGCGATAGGCCGCGGTCTCCTCGTTGTCGGTGAGTTCGACCGGCAACGGCGTATGCGCGAGATCGATCACGCCGACATCGAATTCGGGACGAGCGCGCACGGTACGTAGAAACCAGTCCGCGACCACCGGCGCGAACCGCTCCGGACGCACACTGGCCACGATGACCTCGAGCCGCAACGGGGTATCCACCGCGCGAGCCTAACTCGGGCCCCGCCGGCCACCGCGTACCGGCGCGCTCCAGAGCATCTCCCGCCGTTCACGAGTGCCCGATACCAGGAACACCGGATACCCCGCGACCGGCGGAGCAGGTCGCGGCACTCGCCACGGTGCTGAACCGACCGCTGGTGGCGCGCGAACTCGACGACGAGACCGAGGCAGCTGGCCGCCACCATGCCGCGGGAGTACGTCGACGCGTTTCTCGGTTTCTTCGTGGCGGGCAGGCTGGATGAGGCGACGCTCTGTCCGACCGTCGAGCAGGTGACCGGTCGGCTTCCGCGCAACTTCGAGCAATGGTCGAACGCCCACGCGGAGGCATTCGCGCCGCACCGAGCCGCATCCGGCGATCCGGGTGCCTGATTCAGTCGGTGGCCGCGAACTCGGCCAGACCCTGCGCCGGCGCCACCGAGGCGGTGAAATCCAATACCCGTCTCGCCTTTTCCGGGTCCGCGACGAAATGCCGGACGTCGCCGATGCGGTATCGGCCGGTTACCACCGGCGCGGGGCCACTGCGGGCGCGCGACATGATCGAGGCCACTTCCCACACCGTGATCGGCTGCCCCGAGGCGATGTTCAGCGCGACGAAACCGGGCAGCGAACGCTCGACCGCCGCGACGGTGGCCGCGACCGCGTCGCGCACGTGCACGAAATCCCGGATCTGTCCGCCGTCTTCGAACACCTGCGGCGCGCGGCCCTGTGCCAGCTCGGCGTGCAACCACCCCACCAGCCCGGCCCGCGCTCCCGCGCCGTACACGTTGTGCATTCGCAGGGCGGTCACCGCACCACCGGTCGCCAATCCCCAGGCGAGCGCGTAATTCTCTTGCGCGACTTTGCTCGCCGCATAGGGACCGCGCGGACGCAGTGGCGCGTCCTCGCCGACCGGCTCCCACGTCAAGATCTCGCCGGTGTGCGGAGCGCGATGATCGAACATGCCTCGGTCGAGGTCGGCCCTGCGACGCAGGTTGGGGAAGAACGGGCCGCTCTGCACGCCGCGATAGCGGCCTTCGCCGTAGACCGCGACGGACGAGGCGAGCACCAAGCGGCCGACTCGCGCCCGCTCTATGGCACCGAGCAGCACGGCGGTCCCGACATCGTTGTGCGAGGCGAAGTCGGCGGCCAGCGCGCCCGCGGTGACACCCGCGAAGTGGCAGACCACGTCCACTCCGTCCAAGAGGGGTGCGAGCCCTTCGGCGTCGCGCACGTCCACCCGCTCGATCCCTTCCGGTGGTCGTGCGTCCGGCCCGTGGTCGCGTAGCAGGTCCACCCCGGTCACCTGGTGTCCCGTGGCGAGCAGCGCACGGCGCAGGTGCCCGCCGAGGAACCCGGCCGCTCCGGTGACCAGCACCCGCATCGGACTCAGGGCAATTCGAACGGCAGCGACACGTCCGCGTGGACACGGCACTTGTCGCAGGTGTCGGTGCCGTCGACCGCGGCCACCGCGCGGCGGACGAGCTCCTTGAAGGGCACGAGGTTTCGCTTGAACTCGGCGAAGACGTCGACGGCGCGCACCCCCTCGCCCTCCTCCAGACCGGCGTCCAGATCGGTGACGAGGGCGACGGCGGCGTAGCACATCTCGAGTTCGCGGGCGAGCACCGCCTCCGGGTGGCCGGTCATGTTCACCAGCTCCCAGCCCTGGGCGGCGAACCACCGGCTCTCGGCGCGGGTGGAGAAGCGCGGACCCTCGACCACGACCATCGTGGCCGCGTGCATCATGTGCAGTTCGTCGGACTCGGCCTTGATGGCCGCGGCCCGCAGTTCCTCGCAGTACGGGTCGGCGAAGGACACGTGGATGCCGCCGCCGTCGAAGTAGGTCTGCGGACGACCGGAGGTCCGGTCGACCAGCTGATCGGGCACCGCGACCGTGCCGGGGCCCCAGTCCGCCCGCAGGCTGCCGACGGCACAAGGCGCGAAGATACGGCGCACGCCCAGCGAACGCAGGGCCCACAGATTGGCCCGGTAGGGCAAGGTGTGCGGCGCGAATTCGTGGTTCTTGCCGTGGCGCGGCAGGAACGCCACCGGCCGCCCCTCCACCTCTCCGACGGCGATGCCCGCGCTCGGTGCACCATAGGGGGTGTCGACCTCGACGATGGTCGCCTCGTTGTCGAAGAAATCGTAGAAGCCGCTGCCGCCGATGACGGCGAGCGCGGGCCGGGGGTGCGAACTCATACCTCAATTGTCTCGTCCCCGGGTGGCCGTCGCGCGCCGGGATCCGCGTTACCCTGCTTTCCGGCGGAACACGGACCGTTCCGACCGGGCGGGGTCTGCCGCACCATGCGGCCCGACCTGACAAGACGCCCCCGGAACTGTACCCTAGGGGGGTATTGATCCGGTTCCGGCGACCGGCAGGCAGCGAGGAGACATCGGTGGCAGCTTCCCCCCACGACCACACGGCGGCCGACCACGCCGCGCACGGCTACATCACCGCCAAGGACGACTACCTCAAGCGGCTGCGGCGCATCGAGGGTCAAGCGCGCGGTCTGCAGCGGATGGTCGAGGAGGAGAAGTACTGCATCGACATCCTCACTCAGGTGTCCGCCATGACCAAAGCCCTGCAAGCGGTCGCGATGGGCCTGCTGGAGGATCACATCAGCCACTGCGTCGTGGACGCGGCCGTCGCGGGTGGCCCGGAGGCCGAGGCCAAGATCAAGGAAGCGACCGACGCCATCGCCCGCTTGGTCAGGTCCTGACGGAACTATCCGTGCCAGCGGCGATAGACCGCGGCAGCTCCCGGGTGCAGCGGAATCGGGCCGGTGCTGATCAGCGACCGGCCGTCGAGGAATTGGGTGCCCGCCGCCTCGGTGGGCACCAGCGCGTCGGCGTGCCACACCAGTAGTTCGACGATGGCCGCGGCCACCTCCTCGGACATACTGCCCGCGGCCAGCAAGAGATTCGCCACCCCGATGGTGTGCACCGAGACCCCGCCCGGATAGGCATCCGCGGGGATCGCCACCCGGTCGTATACCGGCCCGAACCGGTCCCGCATCGGCGCGGCCAGTTCGCCCATGTCCACGAGCCGCATCCGGCTCGGCACCGCGAGCCGTGCCGTCGGCACGCCGCCCGCCCACAACAGCGCGTCCACGTCGCCAGCGGTCAGGGCGGCCACCGCTTGCGCCAAGGGGCGATGGGCGATCGCGACGTCGGCGCTCGGGTCGAGCCCCGCGACGCGCAATATCCGTGCGCCGGTCAAGGCCGCGCCCGATCCCTCCGCGCCCAGACTCACCCGCGTTCCCCGCAGATCCGCGACCGAACCGATCGGGCTGTCCGCCCGCACGACCAACTGCAGGTAGTTCTCGTACACCCGGCCCAGCGCGAACACCTGATCGGCGCTGTCGCGCACCGAATCCGCGAGCGCGAGCGCGGCATCGACCTCACCGCGCGCCAGCAACGCCAGATTGTCCTGCGAACCCGAGGTGGTGACCCGCTCGATCCGCACACCCCCGGCGTTTTCGGCGGCGAGGCCGAGCAACCCCGCGAAGGCGTGATAGAAGCCGCCGACCTCGCCGGACGCCAGCCGCGCGGTGGCGCCCCGGCCGCCCGGCCCACAACCCGCGAGCCCCGCCGCGACGGCCAACGCGAGGAAGCCGCGCCGACCGACGCCGCGCCGGACGATCGGCTCCCGGCCGGTCATCGGGCCTCCGCCTCGGGTAGGCGCACCGAGACCGCCAGACCATGCGGACGCACCGCGGCCACGGTGAGCACGCCGCCGCGCGCCTGCGCCAATGCGGCGGCGATCGGCAGGCCCAGCCCGGAGCCACCGGCCCCCGCGGCCGAACCGCGGAAGAAACGGGTGGTCAGCTTGTCGAGCTCAGCGGGAGGAACACCGCTGCCGTCGTCGCGGACGGTCACCGTGACCCAGCCCGGCTCGGTCGCGACGACCAGATCGATGTTCGCGCCCGCGCCCGCATAGCGTGTCGCGTTGCTCAGCGGTACGTCGAGCATCTGCGCGAGCACGTCGGCCGGGACCGCGACGTCGGCGGGCCCGGCCACGGCCGCCACGCGCAATCGCTGTCCGGCCGCCTCGAATGCCGAGCACCAGGCGTCGAATCGGTCGGCGATCACTTGCACGGCGTCGCACTGGTCGTCGCCCTCGGCCGTGCGGGCGACGTCGAATGCCGCCGGGGTCTCGGCGACGGCCAAGCTGAGCAAGCCGTCGAGCAACGCGGTGAGCCGCTCCACCTCGGCGCCAGCGTTGTGGAAGATGCTCGCCGCGCTCGCCGGGATCGCTGGTTCCAGGGAATCGAGGCGAATGGTCAGGGCGGCCAGTGGATTGCGCATCGCGTGTGCGGTGTCGGCGACCAGCTGGCGCTGCGCGTCCGCCGAATCGGCCACGGCCAGCGCCATCGCGTCGAACGACTCGGCCAGCGCCCGCATCTCCGGCGGCCCGCCGTAGCGGCCCGCGATCGATACCGGCGCGACGGTGTCGGCGCGCGGCTTGGGCAGCGTCGCGGTCAACTCCGCCACACCGTGCGACAGCGCCGCGAGCGGCCGCAGCACCCAGCGGCCGATCGTCACCGCCAGCAGCACGAACAGCGCCATCGCGACCACGCCGCCGAGCACGATCACCGCCCAGTCCCGCGCGATATCACCGCGAGCACGGGCCGTCGACGCCTCGATCACCACGGCCCCGTTCACCTGCACGCCGGTGCCGACCGGCCGCGCGACCAGCATGCTCGGCGCGCCCCACGGCGTCAGCTTGTCCACCGCGTGCGGACGCTGATTGCGGCGCGCGGCCGCCACCGCCGCGACGATGCCGGGATCGTCCATGTCCGCGCCCGCGTTCACCGTCGGCGCACCCCTGGCGTCGACCACGAGCACGTTCTCGCCGTACAGCTCGTGATAGCGCAGCACCTCGTCGGCCAGCGCACGGCTGTCCCCCGCGGTGACCGCGTCGTCGGCGAGGGTGGCGAAGCGGTCGGCGTCCCCCGAGCGCGCGAGCACCAGCTGCTGGGTGCGGCTGGTGGCGATGGTCAGCGACAGCGGGACCGCGAACGCCAGCACCGCGATGGCCGCGAACAGTGTCAGCGCGACCAGCAAGCGACGCCGCATGGCACACCTCCGGCCCGCCGGACCGCGCTCACTGCCCCCACCGATACCCGTACCCGCGGATGGTGGTGATCAGGCCGGGCCGGTTGAGTTTCGCCCGCAAGCCCGTCATGTGCACGTCCAGCGAACGCGAGACCGCGACGAAGGCGTCACCCCAGATGCGGTCCATCAACTGCTGACGGCTCACCGCGGCCCCCGGCCGTTCCACCAGCGCCTCGACCAGCTCGAATTCCTTCTGAGTCAGCGATACCGGCTCCCCGGCCACCTCGACAACGCGGGCGCCGAGATCGACCCGCACGTCACCGGTGACGATCACCGACTGCGCCTGTCGCGCCGCCGCGGCCGCCCGCCTGGTGACCGTCTCCAGCCGCGCGACGAGTTCCGCGATGCGCGGCGGCTTCACCAGATAGTCGTCGGCGCCACCGCGCAAGCCTCGCACGATCGAGCGTTCGTCACTGCGCGCGGTCAGGATCAGCACCGGAACCGAACTCACCTCGCGCAGTCGCCGCAACACCTGCAGACCGTCGCCGTCGGGCAGTCCGAGATCCAGAATCACCGCGTCGTAGTCGCGGTGCGCGATCAGCAGATCCGCGCCGCGGCGCTTGCGTTCGGCGCGGTAGCCACGGGCGTTGAGCGCCTCGACCAGCGCGTCTCCCACGCCGTCGTCGTCCTCGACCACCGCAAGCCGCACGCGCCGATCCTCCCACAGTGGGCGGACCGGCGCGTGTGCCGGTCGGTCAGTCACGCACGGTGACCATCGGCCGACCCGGCTCGGCCCCCGCGGCGCCGGACCCGGTGTCGGCGCTCGCGGTGGGCTCGGCCGTGTCGATCGCCGACGAGGCCGAGGTCTCCCGCATGAAGTAGTAGGTGATCAGCGAGACGGCGATGCAGCCTGCGACATACCAGAAGTACAGCGACTCGTGGCCGCCCTTCTTCAGCGCGAGCGCGATCGTCTCGGCGGTGCCGCCGAAGATCGCGACGGTCAAGGCATAGGGCAGCCCTACGCCGAGCGCGCGGATCTTCGTCGGGAACAGCTCGGCCTTCACGATCGCGTTGATCGAGGTGTATCCCGTGATGATCACCAGCGCCGCCATCATCAGACCCCACGCGGCGACCGGATTGGTGGTGCGTGCGAGCACCGTCATGATCGGCACGGTCAGCAAGGTGCCCGCCACGCCGAAGAAGATGAGCAGCTTGCGTCGGCCGATCCGGTCCGACAGCGCCCCCGCCAGCGGTTGCAGCACCACGAAGACCAGCAGCGCGATGAAGTTGATCCACGCCACGGTCGACTTGGAGATGCCGGAGGTGTTGATCATGAACTTCTGCATGTAGGTCGTGTACGTGTAGAACGCGACCGTTCCGCCCAGCGTCAACCCGACGACCAGCAGGCATTCGCGGGGGTACTGCAACAGGATCCGCAGGGAGCCACGCGATTCCCGCACCTCGGCGGCCGTCGCCGCGGTCTTCTTCGGCCGCTGTCCGGATTCGGCGCGGAACTGCTCGGACTCGTCCATGCCGCGCCGCAACCACATCACGATCAGCGCACCGGCGGCGCCGATCACGAACGGGATCCGCCAGCCCCAGGCGTTCATCTGGCCGGCGTCGAGGAACTGTTGCAGCACGATCTGCACCCCGAGCGCGACGAGCTGTCCTGCCACCAAGGTCACGTATTGGAAGCTCGAGTAGAACCCGCGCCTGCCCGCCGAGGCCACCTCGGACAGATACGTCGCACTGGTGGCGTATTCACCGCCGACCGACAACCCCTGCAGCAGCCGGGCGACCAGCAACAGAGCCGGAGCGGCCAGGCCGATGGTCTGGTAACCCGGCGTCGCCGCGATCATCAGCGAACCGGCGGCCATCACGGTCACCGACAGGGTCAGGGCCGAGCGCCTGCCGAACCGGTCGGCGTACCGACCCAGTGCCCACCCGCCGATCGGGCGCATCAGGAAGCCGACCGCGAACACGGCGGCGGTGGACAACAGTTGCGCGGTCGGATCGTCCTTCGGGAAGAACGTCTTCGCGAAGTACACGCTGAACGCGGCGTAGACATACCAGTCGTACCACTCGACGAGATTGCCGATGGATCCGCGCAGAACATTCGCGACCACCCGGCGCTCGCCGACGGGCTGTGTCGTAGTCACAACATCTCCTTCTCCGACGCCTCATCACGTCGTCGCAGATCAGTGTGTCGACAGTCACACGCGCGCGAAATGGCTCTCGAAGCTTCCTAACAGTCCCTTAGGACGATCGCCGGAAACAAAACCGGCCCCCGGCGCAGCGCCGGGGGCCGGAGACGGGCGGTCAGGATCCCGCGGTCAACAGCGCAGCAAAGGTACACAGCGCCGGGGGCCGGAGACGGGCGGTCAGGATCCCGCGGTCAACAGCGCAGTAAAGGTGCGCAGCGCCGGGGGCCGGAGACGGGCGGTCAGGATCGCCCGGTGAGCAGCGGAGCGAGGGTGCGCAGAGCCGGGAGGTAGTTGTCGCCGAGGATCTGCACCGCGACGTGGTCGGCGCCCGCGTCGGCGTGTTCGGACAGCTGGGCGGCGATCCGCTCCGGCGTGCCGTGCGCGATGACGGCGTCGAACAGCGCCTCGCTCGGCGGCACGGTGAGGTCGGCGTCGGTGAAACCGAATCGGCGCAGGTTCGACGCGTAGTTGGTCAGGCCGACATAGAACTTGACGGTCTCATCGGCGACCGCGTGCGCCGTGCCGGCGTCGTCGGTCAGCACCACCTTGTGCTCGGTCGCCAGCAGCGCGTCCGGGCCGACGATCTCGCGGGCCTTCGCCGTGTGCGCCGCGGGCACGAAATAGGGCAGCGCGCCCAGCGACCGCTCGGCGGCCAGCTTCAGCACGCGCGGGCCGAGTGCGGCCACCGCGCGACGTTCGGCGGGTACTCCCGCGGCGTCGAGGTCGTCGAGATACTCGACAAGCGCGTCGTACGGCTTGCGGTACTCACCGGTGTGCTCCGGGTGTCCCGCACCGATGCCGAGCAGGAACCGGCCCGGGAAGCGGGCCTCGATCCGGTGGAACGAGTCGGCCACCTCCTTCGCGGGCGCCGCCCAGATGTTCACGATGCTGGTGGCGACGGTGATCGTTTCGGTCGCCTCCAGCAGCGGTTCGACCGTCGCCAGATCCGCCGGAGGCGAAGCCCCCAGCCAGAGCGCGCCGTATCCGAGCCGCTCCAATTCTCGCGCGTCTTCCGGGCTGAACCCGTTGTACGCCCGCCACACTCCGAACCGTCCGAGACTGTCGAATGCCATGTCCCGACCCAACACACGCCAGGAGGGCGCTATTCCGGCCGGGCCCGTGCACTGCCAGGACGGCCCCGTCGGGTCGATGCCGTCCCGATTACCGAGGGCTACTGTGGCTATTGCACAGCTATCGGCGCCCGGCGCCTGGCCGGCGCCACCACTAGGAGATGGAGGTGATTGCTGTGCTTCGATTCGATCCATTCCATGACATCGACACCGTTGCCCGCCAACTGCTCGGTGAGACTGCCGGAACCGGTCGCGCACCGCGATTCATGCCGATGGATCTGTTCAAAGCGGGAGATCACTACGTTCTGAACGCGGATCTGCCCGGCGTCGACCCCGGCTCGATCGACGTCAGCGTCGACAACGGCACGCTCACCTTGCGGGCGCAACGCACCGTGCCGAGCGAAGAAGGCGTCCAGTGGATCGCCTCGGAACGTTTCGCGGGCACCTTCATGCGCCAGATGTCCCTCGGCGAGAACGTCGACGTCGAGAACATCAGCGCGACCTACAACAACGGCGTGCTGTCGGTGACGATCCCCATCGCGGAGCGTGCGAAGCCGCGCCGCATCCAGATTTCCGGGGCGTCGCACGAACCGAGGACCATCGAAGCGCAATCCGGCCGGTCCACACCGATGTCGCCGACCCAGCAGGAGCAGACTCAGCAGTCGGCACAGTCGCAGCAGCAATACCCGCGGTCATCGAAGTGACCGCGTCCGCTACCCGCACCCGAGCACGGGTGCGGGTAGTGCGCGGACATTCTCACTCGCCGCAGCAGCCTCCGCCAGGTACCGGAACCGACCGCATCTCCCGCGTCTGCGCGTTGCGGGCCGCGAGTTCCTCGTCGGCCGGGTAGTCCACGCCTATCAAGCTCAAACCATGTGCGGGAGCGACGGTCACCGAACTGGAGCGCTCGGTCTCCCGCAACAGATCGGCCACCCATTCCGGCGTCCGCCGCCCTTCGCCGACGGCGAGGACCGCACCGACCAGACTGCGGACCATCGACCAGCAGAACGCGTCCGCGCTGACGTAGGCGATCAGCAGGTCACCATCGCGCACCCAGTCGAACCGCTGCAGCTCCCGTACCGTCGTCGCACCCTCCCTGCGGCGGCAGAAGGCGGCGAAGTTGTGCAGCCCGAGCAACTTTCGCGAAGCCGCCCGCATCGCGTCGACATCGACGTCGGATCGGCAGGCGACCACGCTGCGGGCCTGGAGCGGCTCCGCACCGTACGGCGCGGTGGTCAGCCGGTAGGCGTAATGGCGGCGGATGGCGGAGAACCGGGCGTCGAACTCCGGCGCGGCCGGGCGCGCGTGCCTGATCCGCACGTCCTTCGGCAGGAAGCGCGCCATCCGGTGCACCAGTTTCGCCGCGTCCAGTTCACCGGCGGTGTCGAAATGCGTGACCTGCCCCTCGGCGTGCACGCCCGCGTCCGTACGGCCCGCCACGGTCAGCTGGATCGGCTCGCGGAACACCTTGCTCAGCGCGTCCTCCAACACCCCCTGCACGGTGCGCAGACCAGGCTGGCGCGCCCAGCCGACGAAATCCGTGCCGTCATAGGCGATGTCCAACCGCACCCGGGTGCGTGGCACGTCGATACCGGGCACGCCCGGTGCGTCCTCGCCCGGTCGACCCGACATCGATCCCACCGATTCCTCCACGGTCACATGATCCTCTGGTCGAAACGAACGAGCCCGCCGACCCAGTGCGGGTGGCGGGCTCGTGCGCGAACTCCGACGCGAAGCGTCAGGCGTCCTTCTTGTCCTCGGCGGCCTCGTCGGCAGCCGGAGCCTCGGCGGTCTCGGCGACGGCCTCGTCGGCCTCCTCCTCGACGACCTCGGCGGCCGGAGCCTCCTCCGCCTTCTTCGAGGCGGCCACGCGACGGGCGCGATCGGCCTCGTTGGTCACGGTCTTCTCGCGAACCAGCTCGATGATCGCCATCGGCGCGTTGTCACCCTTGCGCGGCAGCGTCTTGGTGATGCGGGTGTAGCCACCCTCGCGCCCCTCGAACGACGGGCCGATCTCCGCGAAGAGCTCGTGCACGACATCCTTGTTGCGGATCACCTTCAGCACCTCGCGACGGTCGGCCAGGGTGCCGCCCTTCGCCTTGGTGATCAGCTTCTCCGCGTAGGGACGCACGGCCTTGGCCTTGGCCTCGGTGGTGGTGATCCGGCCGTGCTCGAAGAGCGCCGTGGCCAGATTGGCGAAGATCGCCTTCTGGTGCGACGCCGACCCGCCGAAGCGGGCACCCTTCTTGGGCTTGGGCATTGTGGTGTTCTCCTTGTATGAGGCCGGGCCGGGGCGCCTACCCCGGCGGCCTAGAGCTGTTCGGTCTCGGCGTAGTCCTGCTCGCCGCCGTCGGTGTCGCTGAACGTGCCGCTGTCGCTCCACGTGCCGGTGCTCGCGTCGTAGCCGACCACGCTGGACGGATCGAACGACGCGGGGCTGTCCTTCAGCGAGAGGCCGAGCGCGTGCAGCTTGACCTTGACCTCGTCGATGGACTTCTGACCGAAGTTGCGAATGTCCAGCAGATCCGACTCGGTGCGGGCGACCAGCTCGCCGACGGTGTGCACACCCTCGCGCTTGAGGCAGTTGTAGGACCGGACGGTGAGGTCCAGATCCTCGATCGGCAGGCCGAACGAGGCGATGTGATCCGCCTCGGCCGGCGAGGGGCCGATCTCGATGCCCTCTGCTTCGACGTTCAGCTCACGGGCCAGGCCGAAGAGCTCGACCAGGGTCTTGCCCGCCGAGGCGAGCGCGTCCCGCGCGCTGATGGAGTTCTTGGTCTCCACGTCCAGGATGAGCCGGTCGAAGTCGGTGCGCTGCTCGACGCGGGTCGCCTCGACCTTGTAGGTCACCTTCAGCACCGGCGAGTAGATCGAATCCACCGGAATCCGGCCGATTTCCGCGCCGGACGCCTTGTTCTGCACGGCCGGGACGTAGCCGCGACCGCGCTCGACGACGAGCTCGATCTCCAGCTTGCCCTTGTCGTTCAGGGTTGCGATGTGCATGTCCGGGTTGTGCACCACCACGCCGCTGGGCGGGACGATGTCACCGGCGGTGACGGTGCCCGGACCCTGCTTGCGCACGTACATCGTGACCGGCTCGTCCTCCTCGGAGGACACGACCAGGCCCTTGAGGTTCAGGATGATGTCGGTGACATCCTCCTTCACGCCCGGAACGGTGGTGAACTCGTGCAGGACGCCGTCGATGCGGATGCTCGTGACCGCCGCCCCCGGAATCGAGGACAGCAGGGTACGCCGCAGCGAGTTGCCGAGGGTATAACCGAAGCCCGGCTCGAGCGGTTCGATGGTGAACTTCGAGCGGTTCTCGGCGACGACCTCTTCGGTCAGCGTCGGACGCTGTGAAATCAGCATGTGGATCATCCTCCTTTTGGGCGCCCGCTATTTGACGCCTCGTCTCAGGGGTTGTGCCTGGCCGCCCATCGGGGCGGCCACGCACCAGCGGCACGTTGTGCCAAGTCTTACTTCGAGTAGTACTCGACGATCAGCTGTTCCTGCAGCGGCACATCGATCTGGGCGCGCTCGGGCAACTGGTGGACCAGGATCCGCAGCCGGCCGGGGAGCACCTGCAGCCAGCCCGGAACCGGACGGTCGCCGACGGTCTCACGCGCCACCTGGAACGGCAGGGTGCCCAGCGACTTCTCCTTGACATCGATGATGTCGTACTGGGTGACCTGGAAGCTGGGAACGTCGACCTTCTTGTTGTTCACCAGGAAGTGGCCGTGCGAGACCAGCTGACGAGCCTGACGGCGGGTACGGGCCAGACCGGCGCGGTACACGACGTTGTCCAGGCGGGTCTCGAGCAGACGCAGCAGGTTGTCACCGGTCTTGCCCTTGAGGCGGTTGGCCTCTTCGTAGTACCGGCGGAACTGCTTCTCCATGACGCCGTAGGAGAAGCGGGCCTTCTGCTTCTCCTGCAGCTGGAGCAGGTACTCGCTCTCCTTGATCCGCGCGCGGCCGTGCTGGCCGGGCGGGTAGGGGCGACGCTCGAACGCCTGGTCGCCGCCGACGAGGTCGACGCGCAGACGACGCGACTTGCGGGTGATAGGGCCTGTGTAACGAGCCATTGTTCGTTATTCCTTTCCCGCTAGACGCGACGCCGCTTGGGCGGACGGCAGCCGTTGTGCGGCTGCGGGGTGACATCGGAGATCGTGCCCACCTCGAGGCCGGCGGCCTGCAGCGAGCGGATCGCGGTCTCGCGGCCCGAACCGGGGCCCTTCACGAACACGTCGACCTTCTTGACACCGTGTTCCTGCGCCTTACGGGCGGCGTTCTCGGCGGCGAGCTGCGCGGCGAACGGGGTCGACTTGCGCGAGCCCTTGAAGCCGACATGACCCGACGACGCCCAGGAGATGACGTTGCCGTTCGGGTCGGTGATCGACACGATCGTGTTGTTGAACGTGCTCTTGATGTGCGCGTTGCCGTGCGGGACGTTCTTCTTGTCCCTGCGACGCGACTTCTGGGTCTTCTTCGGGCCCGCGGCCCGACTCTTCGGAGGCATCGGTTATCCCTACTTCTTCTTGCCGGCGACGGTGCGCTTCGGGCCCTTGCGGGTGCGCGCGTTGGTCTTGGTGCGCTGGCCACGCACGGGCAGGCCACGACGGTGGCGCAGGCCCTGGTAGCAGCCGATCTCGATCTTGCGGCGAATATCGGCCTGCACCTCGCGGCGCAGGTCACCCTCGACCTTGAACTCCGAAGCCTCGATGTAGTCACGCAGCTTCGTCAGATCGTCGTCGCTGAGATCCTTCGAGCGCAGGTCCGGGCTGACGCCGGTGGCCTCGAGGATCTCCTTGGAGCGGGTACGGCCAATGCCGAAAATGTAGGTCAGTGCGATCTCCATGCGCTTCTCGCGCGGGAGGTCGACGCCCATGAGACGTGCCATCTGGCAGTTTCCTTAATCGTTGCGGAGGTCTGCTCCCTGTCCGTCCCCTCGTCTTGGCGGGGCACCGGCCTCCGAACCGGTGGTAGGCGCGCACGCCCAGGGCGAACCCTGATTTCCGCAGCGTGCGGCTGGTGCTGGGAGTTCTTCTTGCCAATCCGAACTGCGGTTCGGTGCTTGGCTGGTGTCGCGTCGAGCGTTCGCCGTCGGCAAGCCTCGGGCGGGTGGTGCGAGGTCTCCCTCGCCTCCGCTCAGCCCTGGCGCTGCTTGTGGCGCAGGTTGTCGCAGATCACCATGACCCGGCCGTGACGGCGGATCACCTTGCACTTCTCGCAGATCTTCTTGACGCTCGGCTGAACCTTCACGTCCGTCCAATCTGTTGTGGTTCACAGGGGTGTGAACACAGTTTTTCCCCAGTCGGCGACTGGGGAAGCTCTGGTGTGAGTCTTTCGACTCGGCCCCGGCTCACGCCGGGACTGCCGGCTCGCAACCGACGCCGATCGCGCCGGGCACGATCACTTGTAGCGGTATACGATCCGGCCACGCGACAGGTCGTAGGGCGAGAGCTCGACGACCACACGGTCCTCGGGGAGGATGCGAATGTAGTGCTGCCGCATCTTCCCGCTGATGTGCGCGAGAACCTTGTGTCCGTTCTCGAGCTCGATCCGGAACATCGCATTGGGCAGCGGCTCGACAACTCGACCCTCGACCTCGATGGCCCCGTCTTTCTTCGCCATGTCCTCCGCGATCCCGGTTACGCTCAACCTGGTTTGTTTGCTGGTTCTGCTCGAATGGGACCGATCGCCGGAGCGAACCGCTCGCACACAAACAGGCGGCGCCTAGGTGCACCGCCGCTCCAGCTTACCGATCCGTTCCGGATCGGGCAAAAATGCCTCCCTGTATACCCGTGTCGCCAGCGGTTTCGCAGCCGTCTTCCCACTCGTGGCGGGCCTCGGACGCTGCGCCGCGACGGCACCGAGTTGTCGCGTAAACTGGCCGCTGTCCAGGTATTTGGGTCGAACGGATCGAGGGGGACGCGTGAGCCGGCGCAGCGTGCGAGCCACCGGCGTGGGCGCTCTCGGTCACGGCCGAAGCGAGCGGCAGGGAGGCGAGGCCGTGAGTAATCGTAGCGAGCGAGTCAACGGCAGAGCGTCCCTGGCCACGACCGAGCCGAGCGGGCAGCGAGGGCAGTCGTGACCGAGCGCAGCGAGCGAGAGATCGGCACGCCGAACATCGGCGAGGCGCAGTCGTGAGCCGTAGCAATGACGGCCTGCCCATGCTGCCGCCGTGGCTGTCGGAGAGCGACGTCAGCCAGAGCGGCTACGAAGCGCCGGTACAGAACCTTCCGCACGACGACCTCATCGAGGACTCCCCCAGCCGCAGGCGCGGCCGTTTGCGCGGCCGCGCGCCCGAGGCGGAACGCCCGGATGCCGCACGGCCGGAGAAGCGCCGTAAGGGCTGGCGCCGCGACAAGCACGAGGGGAATGCCGAGGAGGATCAGCGGCAGGGCGACGCGAGTCGCGCGCCCGCGCCGGTTCCGGAGGAGCCCGCACCGGCTCGTGCCCCGCACGAGTCGTGGCAGCAGCCGCAAGAGGCCTGGCAACAGCCACAGGAGTCCTGGCAACAGCCGCAAGATTCTCTGCAACAGCCGCAAGATTCTCTGCAACAGCCGCAAGATTCTCTGCAACAGCCACAAGATTCTCTGCAACAGCCACAGGAGTCCCGGCAGCAGCCTCCGCAAGAGTCCCTCCGGCAGCAGCCGCAAGAGGCCTGGCAGCAGCCGCAAGAGTCCTGGCAGCAGCCGCAAGAGTCTCGGCAACAGCCATACCAGGCCTGGCAGCAGCCGCAAGAGTCTTGGCCCCACCCACAGGCGGCCCAGCAGCCGCAGGGGTCCTGGCAGCAGCCCGGCTACGACCGCACTCCACCGGCGCAGGACAATTCGTGGCAAGCGCCGCCGGAGCGCACCGGCGCTCCGCAGCACAGCCTGCCCACGCGCAATCCGTCGCAGCCCTCACCCGGTTTCCAGCCACTGGGCAGCAGGTCCGCGAACCCGCCCGCGTCGAACGAACAGCAGGCGGACCGGCCGGAGCTCCCGCCGCCGCCCCGGCAACCAGCCGACGAGCGGCCCGCTCCGCCCCGGAACGACGAGCATGCCCCGCCATCGCACGGCCAGAGCACGCCGGGCCAGGCCGTCGGCGGCCGACCTCCGCTCGGGCCGAAGCACGGTGGATGGCCGTCCACCGGCAACCCTCGCCTCGATGCCGCCCTGTCGGCCGTGGCTCCGAGCCTGTGGCCGAACTCGGCTCCGCCCAATCGGACCACCCCACCGATCGGCCCGAGCCCGACCGGAAACGAGGCGACTCAGCGCGGCGAGTCTCGCGAGACCCCACCCGCCGGTCCGAACCAGACCTGGCCTACCTCGACATCGACCGGCCGCGAACCGGCCGCGCAATCGCCCCAAGCCGGATATCCCGCCGCGCCTCCGTCCGCTCCGGAGCAGGCGGCGCGGAAGGGCGGACACTCCTCGACACCGACCAGCGCACAGCCCGCACCGCAGCAGCCCATCGACCCGGCGACGTCGACTCCCGACCGAAGCACGGCCGACCACACCGCGCGGCAGAACGCTCAGGCACCGACCGGCGTGCCATCCGCTCCGGACCAGACAGCGCCGCAGGGCGGACACTCCTCGACACCAACCAGCACACAACCCGCACCGCAGCAGCCCATCGACCCGGCGACGTCGACTCCCGACCGAAGCACGGCCGACCACACCGCGCGGCAGAACGCTCAGGCACCGACCGGCGTGCCATCCGCTCC
>NZ_JBSGIB010000006.1:16564-168488 GCF_053604885.1 Nocardia sp. NPDC003999 | reverse complement strand
GGCCGACCACACCGCGCGGCAGAACGCTCAGGCACCGACCGGCGTGCCATCCGCTCCGGACCAGACAGCGCCGCAGGGCGGACACTCCTCGACACCGACCAGCACACAACCCGCACCGCAGCCACCCATCGACCCGGCGACGTCGACTCCCGACCGAAGCACGGCCGACCACACCGCGCGGCAGAACGCTCAGGCACCGACCGGCGTGCCATCCGCTCCACCGTCAGCAGACCCGACCAGCGGCGGGACCTCGCCCGTAACCGGCCCGGAGGACGCGGCACGGCAGGGCGGAGACCCGTCGGCCCCGACCGCCACGCCAGTATCCAGCGCGTGGCAGGCCCCCGACCCGCTGAGCGAAAATGCGCAGTCACCGCACGGCGAGCAATCCGGGCCGTCAACGGACGAGCACGCAGGGCCGCACGGCGCTCCGACAGCGGCACGTTCCGCTGAGGATCCCGTTTCCGGGAGAGCGGACGCTGTTCGGCAGGCCGAGAGCCGAGAAGCGACGCTGACCGGCGCCGAGACCGCCACCTCATCCACCGGCGCAAGCCCGACCGAACCGCACAGCGCGAACACCACTGCCGGGGTGAACCGGAGCGCGGCAGCGGCTCAGGCCCCGACAACGTCGGCAGGTGCGGGATCCGAGCATGGCTCCACACTGGGCACCGGGGACATCACGCCGTCGAGCGATGCCCACCGGACACCACCCATTACCGAGCATCCGGCGCAAGCCCCGCAGACCGCCGCACCCGTTCCCACGGCGGTGATTCCCGATGGTCCGCCGCCGTGGCTCGCGGCTCCTCGGCCCGAGCAGGCCGCCGCGCCCGCGACCGACGCGCCGCGCCGACTCCCACCGCTGCCCGACCCGCCCGCGCCGCACAACAGTGCATCCGGTACCGCGCCGGAGGCCCCCGTGCAGCCCGACTCGGCGGGGTCGGTCGATGCGACTCGCGCACAAAGGGACTCGAGCGCACCGGCGTCGAACCGCGCCGGCGCGACCGACATCGGCCCGGTGGCGGCGCGACCTGTCGCCGGTGGCGGACGCCACCGGCTGTCGGCGGAGCCGAACGAACCTTCGGCGTCCCAGCCGCCGGTCGGACAAGCGCCGAACTCCGACCAGCAGCCTGCGCCTCAGCCCCGTCCGGATGCGGCTTACGACGCGGGCGCGCCACAGCCGCACCCCAACGCCTCGAGCGGCGTACCCGCCGGTCACCCGACGCAGTTCGCGGGCGATCAGGCAGCGGGCAGCGCACCGCAGGTCCCCGTCGACCAGTGGCGCAATGCTGCCGCGCCCGAATCCGGTCCGGCATCACCGCATTCCGTGCCGCCGCACCAAGCCACTGGTCACCCCGCTCCGCAGTGGGGCACGCCTCCCGGCTACCCACAGCCGCCCGGCCGGCAGCAGGGCGCCCCGTTCCAGCAGCCTTCACTCGACGACGTGCCGCTGCGCCGGGCCAAGAAAGCTCCGGGAACCGGGTGGCGCAAGGCCGTGCACCACGTGTCCGGCGGCGCGATCAACCCCGGTATGTCCGCCGAGGAACGCAGGTTGCAGGAACTGGTCGCGCGGATCAGGCAGCCCGTCCGCGGCGACTACCGGATCGCGGTGCTGTCGCTCAAGGGCGGTGTCGGAAAGACCACCACCACAATGGGTCTCGGCTCCACCTTCGCCTCGATCCGGGGCGACCGGGTGATCGCCGTCGACGCCAATCCCGACTTCGGCACGCTGTCGCAGCGGGTGCCCCTGCAGACCAGGTCCACCGTGCGCGACCTGCTCCTCGATTCGACCATCCAGCGCTATTCGGATGTGCGCAGGCACACCTCGCAGGCGACGAGCCGCCTGGAAGTGCTCGCCAGCGAACGTGATCCGGCCGCGTCGGAGGCGTTCAGCGAAGAGGAGTACCGCGCGGTCGCCCGAATCCTGCAGCGGTTCTACAACATCATCCTCACCGACTGCGGTACCGGGCTCATGCATTCGGCCATGTCCGGTGTGCTCGACCTAGCGCACTCGCTGGTCCTGATCTCCTCCCCCGCGATCGACGGAGCCCGCAGTGCCGCAGCCACATTGGACTGGTTGTCGCTGCACGGCCACGACCATTTGGTGCGCAACGCGGTGGTGGTGATCAACTCCCCGCGGGCCGGATCACCGAACGTCGGTATCCAGCAGCTACGGGAGTACTTCCTGTCCCGGTGCCGCGCCGTGCACATCATCCCGTTCGACGCGCACATGTCCGAGGGCGCCGAAATCGATTTGCACCGCTTGCACAAGCAGACCAAGCGGGCCTACGTCGAGCTGGCCGCGACCGTCGCGGACGACTTCGCCACCGATCATCGTCGTTACCACCCGTGACACCCGCCGGGCGGTGGCCCGGCGGGGCGAAGGGCGAACGGATCAGCCGCTCACCACTCGGGCAGACGCCGCCTGCCCGCCATGACGTCGCGCACCAGATCGTCATAGGCGTCCGCGAGTTCGGCGAGATGATGCCACGCGTTGTGCAGCAAATCGTCGTGCGCGTTCAGAGTCATCAACGCGTGGTGCGCGCGCACCGACGACTCGGCGAGGCGATCGATCACCGCACCCACCGTTTCGGTGTGCAGAGTGGCGCCGAGCCGATGCTGCGGCACACTTCGCATCACCCAGTCGTCGATGGCCATCACCAATTCGACTCTGCGACGCTCGATTTCGCGAACCACCGCCACGGAGGTGTCCACCGAACCACCGCGGCCGACCAGGCGGCGCTCATGTAGCACTGCCAGATCACGAGCGAACCACAAGAGCGGACCACCGACCACGCGGTGTCCGCGACACGCCCGAACCAATAGGTCGGACGTGGGAAGCAATCCCGGTGCCGAAGAGCGCACCGAAGGATCGACACACCTAGGTGTGCCAGGGAGGGCCATTACGACCGTTGTATCCGAACCTGCCACGTTGCCTCGCCGTCATCGCCGCACAACACCGGATCAGGA
The DNA here is from genome assembly GCF_053604885.1 of Nocardia sp. NPDC003999. NCBI lineage: Bacteria > Bacillati > Actinomycetota > Actinomycetes > Mycobacteriales > Nocardiaceae > Nocardia > Nocardia sp. NPDC003999. Next base: position 165,524 of record NZ_JBSGIB010000006.1, on the reverse strand, counting down.
CTTCATTACAATAAACCTCTGAAGGCACCTGTCAAGCGTTAACGGGCCGTAGGGAGTCACGGAGAGTACACTTCGTTACCTGCATGACCAACCGAGGAGCAAGATGGCGGACGGTCCGACGTATCACCGGATCGCAGACCTCCTCCGCGAGGAGATCCGCGCAGCCAAGTGGAAACCGGGCGATCGACTGCCCAGTCACTCGGAGCTTGCCGATCAAATGCAGGTCTCGATTACCACGGCCCGCAACGCGATCCAGGTGCTGGTGACCGAAAATCTCGTCTATACAGCTACTTCCCGCGGAACGATCGTTCGAAACCAGGAAATCCTGGAATCCGTTGTCACCGATTCCATCCGCCCCGACCGGCCGCAGACCCCGCACGACATCTTCGAGGAGATCGCGCGGGCCGCGCACCGGGAGCCGTCGAAGGAGTTCAGCGCGAAGATGGAGCCCGCCAGCCCCGAAGTCGCGTCTTGGTTGGGGATACCGCCGGATTCGTGGGTGCTGGCCAGGACGGTGGTCCAGTATCTCGACCATGAGCCGTGGTCGTGGGAGGTCAGCTTCTATCCCCGTGATCTGGCCGAGGCCACCGGAATCGACTCACCGCACGATATTCCGGAGGGCACCACCCGCCGCCTCGCCGACCGGGGTCATGCCGAGACCGCGCACCGCGACACGCTCGTCGCCCGGCCTGCCACCGCGGAGGAAGCCTTGGTGCTCGGCGTCGCCACCGGCACCATCCTGCTCGACCACCTGCGCATCGGCGCCAACCACGAGCGCGTCACCCGTGCCACGCGGCAACGTTCGCTCGCCTCCGGCAATCGGCTCGCCTACGAGCTCGGCGACGCCGAAGGCACCGCAGTCATCCGGACCACGCTTGCCGATTCGCACGGGACCGGCCGGGCCTAGCCCATGACGATCGCGCTGCGCCAGGCGACATGGGGCGATCTCGGCATGATCTGCCGCCTGCGCGTGCAGCGCACGGCGTGGCTCACCGCGCGCGGCTCCGATCAGTGGACGGTCGCCGGACGCGGCCTGCCCATCGAGATCTTCGCTCGCGCCGTGGGACGGTCGCTGGACGCGGGCGAGACCTGGATCGCCGAGGTCGCGGGCGAACCGGCGGGAACGATCACGGTCAACGACCGCGCCGACGCCGGTCTATGGTCGGCGTGGGAACTCGACGATGCGGTGATCGCCCATTACATGATCGTGGATCTGCGTTTCGCGGGCCGGCGCGTGGGCCATCACCTGCTGGCGCACGCGGGACTGCTCGCCCGCTCGCAGGGCCGCGCCTGGGTCCGGCTCGACGCGTGGACCACCAATACCGACCTGCACGCCTACTACCGTTCGGCGGGATTCCGTTTGGTGCGCATCGCGGGCCCGCTCGCGCTGGGCCCGTCACGCGCGCTGTTCGAGCGAAGAACCGATAGCTGGGATCCCGCACTTCCCGTGCCGGTCCCCGCTGTCGGGCGAGTGGCCGCGCCTGCGCTTTTGCGCCCACCGCCGCCGAACAACTGATCCCACGCGGCGACAACTGAACGATCCGCGCTGTCCGGGGCTGCCCGCCGCGCGCGACGGGCACGGCGTAACCGAATATCGCAGGACGCCTTGTGCGCGATCGTGCCGCGCACTCACGAGCCGCTCCGCGCACGCCGGAATATCCGGCGCACGACGGCGAACCGATCAGATGGGCGGCAAGTGCGCGATGTGCACCATCTCGATACCCCTGCTGCGCGAGACCAGTGTTCCACGGCCGGGCGGCAGCTTGCTCGGCCGCACGTCGCCGATCAGCTTGCCCTCGTCACGCGACCCGCTCATGATCAGCGTCTCCACCGAAAGGTTCTTCATGGTGCCCAGAATCGGGTCGTACAGCGCGCGGGACACACCGCCGCTGCGGCGGGTTACCACGAAATGCATGCCGATGTCCCGCGCTTGGGGCAGGTATTCCAACAGCGGCGCGAACGGGTTCATGCCGGTACCGGCCGCCACCATATCGTAGTCGTCGACCACGATGTAGATCTCCGGGCCGCTCCACCAACTGCGTTCGCGCAGTTGCTGCGGTGTGATATCCGAGCCGGGAATCCGCTTGGCGAGATACCCGGCCACCTCTTGGATCATCGGACCGCAGGTCTGCGACGACGTCGAGTATCCGGCCAGGTGGTCGCCCTCGACCACGCCGAGCATGGTCCGGCGGTAGTCCACCATGATGATCCTGGCCTGCTCGGTGGTCGACTGTTCCACCACGCCCATCACGATGTTGCGCAACAGGGTGGTCTTGCCGCATTCCACGTCCGCGAAGGCCATGAAGTGCGGTTCTACGCCGAAATCCAGCACCAGCGGCTGCAATTCGGACTCGCCGCGACCGACGACCACGCGAGTGGGGCCGAGCTCGACGCCTTCCGCCTTCGCCGAGGCCATCAGCTCGTCCCTGCCGAAGCGCAGCGGCAACATGCGCACTTCGGGCGCGCGGCGGTTCGGGTACTGCTGTTCGAGTCCGGCCCGCGCCTGCGCGACACCGTCGGCCAGGCTGCCCTGGTCGGAGTCGGAGTCCAGGCGCGGCAAGGCGATCAGCATGTGCAGCTGGTCCGCGGTCAGACCGCGCCCCGGGCGTCCGACCGGAACCTGGTGCGCGGTGCGCCTGCCCATCTCCGAGTCGGACGGATCGCCGAGTCGCAGCTCGACCCGGGTGCCGATCTGGTCCTTGACCACCGGGCGGATCTCGGCCCAGCGCGCGGCGCCGATCATCAGGTGGATGCCGAACGACAGGCCCTGGGCCGCGATGGCGTTGATCTGCGGCTCCAGCAGGTCGAACTCTTCGCGGATCGCGGCCCAGCCGTCGATCACCAGGAACACGTCGCCGAACTTGTCGTCGGCCAACGGATCGGCGGGCCCGGCTGTGCCATCCGGAACGCGACGGCCCTCGCCGAACTTGCGGCGCCGGAACTCGGCCATCGATTCGATGCCCAGCGCGGCGAACCGCTCCTCGCGCTGACGCATCAGCGTGGTGAGCTCGGCGACGGTGCGGCGCACCCGATCGCCGTCGAGGCGACCGGCCACCGAGCCCACGTGCGGCACGCCGGACAAGCCCGCCATGCTGCCGCCGCCGAAGTCGAGGCAGTAGAACTGCGCCTGTTCGGGAGTGTGCGTGGCCGCGGTCGCCATGATGATGGTGCGCAGGGTCGTCGACTTGCCCGACTGCGGGCCGCCGACGACCGCGACATTGCCCTGGGCGCCAGCCAGATTGATGGTGAGCACATCGCGGCGCTGCTCGTAGGGCTTGTCGATGACGCCGATCGGCATCCACAGTTGGCCGTGCCGGTTGACCGGCGAACGCCAGTCCGGGTCCGGCAGCAGCATGTCCACCGTCGGGGATTCGTCCAGCGGCGGCAACCACACCTCGTGCGCCGGGCGGCCGTGCCCGGTGAGCCGCTTGACGACCACGTCGAGCAACGTGTCCGGGATGCCCTCGTCGGCGCTGGGCACGGCCCCAGCGGCCGACGGTGGCGGCGGCAGCTCCAGCAGCGGGTTCGACGGCGCGACCGGTTCCGCTTCGGTCTCCGCATCGATCGGGTCGGGTATCTCCACCGGCACGGCGGTGAACAACGCGGGCCGCCTGCCCGCGACCGGGCTGCCGTCCTCGCCGGTCACCGTGCCCTGCGGCGCGACGTACGGACCGGACACGTAACTGGCGTTGAACCGCAACGGATCCGACGCGTCGCTCTTCAGATATCCCGATCCGGGCACGCTGGGCAGATGGTAGGCGTCGGTGATGCCGAGCACCGCACGCGACTCGTTCGCCGAGAACGTGCGCAGGCCGATGCGATAGGACAGATGCGATTCCAGTCCGCGCAGCTTGTTCTCCTCCAGGCGCTGCGACGCCAGCAGCAGGTGCACGTGCAGCGACCGGCCGAGGCGGCCGATCATCACGAACAGCTCCGCGAAATCCGGCTTCTGCGAGAGCAGTTCGGAGAACTCGTCGACCACGATGAAAAGCGCGGGCAGCGGATCGAGCGGCACTCCCGCGGCGCGCGCCTTCTCGTAGTCGGTGACGTTGGCGTAGTTGCCCGCCGAACGCAGCAGCTCCTGGCGGCGGTTCATCTCGCCCGCGAGCGCGTCCTTCATGCGATCGACCAGCGAGAGTTCCTCTTCCAGGTTGGTGATCACGGCGGCGACGTGCGGCAGCGAGTCCAGGCCGAGGAAGGTCGCGCCGCCCTTGAAGTCGACGAGCACCAGGTTCAGCGCGTCCGGCGAATGCGTGGTGACCAGCGAGAGCACCAGAGTGCGCAGGAATTCCGACTTTCCGGAGCCGGTGGCGCCGATGCACAGGCCGTGCGGGCCCATGCCGTTCTCGGCCGACTCCTTGATGTCGATCTCCACCGGAGTGCCGTCGGGGGTGATGCCGATCGGCACCCGCAGCCGCTCCCTGCCGGTGCGCGGACGCCACACCCGCGCCGGATCGATCTGGGCCGCGTCCGGGATCTTCAGTAGCGCCATCAGTCCCGGATCGGCCGTGGTTCCCTCACCGAGACTCACGATCTGCGCGGCCGTCGCGAGCCGGTATCTGGCCAGCGCGCGAGCGAAGGACTCGGACTCCGCCGTGCTCACCTCGTCGGCGGTGGCGAACTTCTCCACGCCGGCCGCACTGCGCGCGGCCACCTCGCCGTCGCCGACGACCAGTTGCAGTCCGCGCCGCGCCGCGAGCCCGCCTTCCGGCGCGGTGAGGTCGAGCACCGTCACCGAATCCAGGCCCGATTCGCTGACCAGCCGTTCGCTGCCGCTGACGTAGCCGTCGTCGATGACGACGACCAGATGTAGTCGCCCCTGGGTCGGCTGTGGGTTGCGCATGAACCGGCCGCGCTCGAGCAGCTCGGCCGCCAGCGCCGTTTCCAGTTCACCGAGCGAGTGGTACATCATCCGCGTCGAGCCCATGCCGTCGCGCTGGGTCGGATGCTGCAGTTGCGGTAGCCATTTCGCCCAGGACCAGGCCGGGCCGTCCGGGTCCGAGCAGACGATCGCGATGGCGAGATGGTCGGGTCCGTGGAATGCGGCCAGCTCCATCAGCATCGCCCGCGCCAGCATGCGCGCGTCCTCGACCGGGCCGCCGATGTTGATCGCGGGGAACGCGCGCAGCGACACGGCGGTCGGCAGGCGGTGCACCACCGAATGGGTGCGCACGAATCGGCGCAGGGCCACGGTGGACACCGGTTCCAGATCCTCCAGCGGCCCCGTCTCGGGGCGCGCCAGTTTGGTGGCCAGCCGGTGGCTGCCGACCCCGACGCGCACGTGTCCGAAGTCCGGGTCGTTGGGCCTGCGCTCCCACATTCGCCTCGTCCCGATCAGGGACGGCAGGTCGGCGGGTTCGGGGTGACTCCACCGGAGCGTCTCCAGCTGCTTGCCGCCGGTGCGGCGCACCTCCTTGCGGACCTGGTCCAGATAGCGGAAGTAGTCCTTGCGCTCCTCGTTGAGTTCCACCGCGCGCTTGGGGCCGCCGCCACGGAAGCCCGCCATCATGCCGACCATCGACATGAGCATCATCATCGGGAACATCATCATGAACGGATTGGCCAGTAGGTTGCGGCCCATCATCGCCATCATGGCGATCATGCCGACCACCGCGACCACCATGACGACCGGCATCAGCTTCATCATCAGCGGCGCGGGCAGGGCGCGCGCGATCTCCGGCGGAGCGGTCAGCGCCACCTCACCACCGGGTGCCCGGGGCGGCGCGATACGGGGGCGGCGCACAAAGCCTTCGGTAGCCATGATTCCTTCGTTCGGTCGGCGGCGAGCGGTCGAGCTGCGCCCGCGCTACGGATCGAATTCCGCGTTCAGGTCCTGCCTGGTCCGCCGGAACGGGAACGCCACGGCCACACCGATGGCGAGGCAGGCCAGGGAGACGATGGAGCCGATCACCGCGATCCGGCGCGGCCGCGGGTCGGGGCCCGGCGGGATCACCGGCGCGGCGACGGCTCGTGCGGCGTCGGCGCCCGCGCTCACGGGTTTCTCCGGCAGCTGCGCGGTGAGCGCGGCGAGCGGATCGATCAGGCCGTGGCCGATCCGGTCGTCGCGGCCGGTGCCCGGTCCGTGCGCGGTGCGGATGATGCGGTCCATCACCTGCTGCGCGGTGAGTTCCGGAAAGCGTGCCCGCACCAGCGCGGCCAGCCCGGCCACGTAGGGGGCCGCGAAGCTGGTGCCCTCCACGGCCCGGATTCCGTCGGTGGTCTGGACGCCGTCGACCAGGCCGGTGGCGCCCGGTTTGCTGTCCAGCGACACGATATTGCGGCCGATCGCGGCGACGCCCACCCATGGGCCGTGCAGCGACAGCTCCGACACCTGGCCCGGCGAGTCCACCGAGCCCACCGAGAGCACGTAGGGCGTGAACCAGGCCGGACTCGCGACCGTGGCCACCGAACTCCAGCCGGAACCCTCGTTCTGTTTCGAGCAGGCGCCGTCGGGCTGCAGATTGCCCGCGGCCGCGACCACGACGACATTGCGGTCGTAGGCGTACTTCACCGCCGCACCGAGCGAAGCGTCGGCGGTGTCCGAACCGGCTGCGGTGCAAGCTACTTCGGAGATGTTGATGACGGTGGCGCCGAGATCGACGGCGCGGACCACGGCCGCCGCCAGGGTGAGCACGCTGCCGTAGCCGTCGCTGCTGATCTTGCCCGGCGGATCGCCACGGCCGCCGCGGTCCTTCGGCTCGTAGGCCAGGCTCAGCTGCCGGATGGTGAGCAGGTCCGCGTCGGGCGCGACGCCTGCGAAGGCGTCGCCGGGGCTGGGCTGGGCCGCGATGATTCCGGCGACCAGGCTGCCGTGGCCGTCGCAATCGACTGTGCCGTCGCTGTCGGAGACGAAGTCACCGCCAGGTTGCAAAGACCGTAACCGCGGGTGCGGATTCACCCCGGTATCGATGACGGCCACCTTCTGCCCTGCGCCGCGGCTGAACTGCCACGCCGACGGCAGATCCAGCACGCGCTGGGCCATCGGAGGCTCGCCCGGCGGCGCGCCGGTGAGCAGGGGTTCGGCGCAGACGGCGCGCTGTTCGGTCGGCTCCAACGGCGCGGGCCGCGCGCTCAAACCTTGTGCGGCGCCGAGCGCGCCGGGGTCGATGCCGGGTGGGGCGATCGCCTGGGCACTCGGCCACGGCACGCCGATTCCGGCGCCGGCAACCGTTGCCGCGCAGGCCATCCGCATGACGATCCGGCGGAAGGCGCTGCCGGTCATATGTTCCGGGCCATCGAGTAGATGTTCATCACCCACAGCACGAGCGGAATCACCGCCACGATCAGCAAGTACTCGAAGATCTCGATCATCCGCCGGGTCACCGGGGTGACCTCGATGTGCGGACCGATCACCCCGAACCCGACCACACCCGCGGCGAACGCGAGCAGGACGCCTGCCGCGAGCAAGGTGTAATCCGAATCCCCGACGGCGAATCCGACGGCCAGGGCCACGACAGTCAGGCACCCACCGCCGATCATCGTCGCGGCTTGGGTGAGATCGGCGAACGAGCGGCCGCGCAGCGCGAGGATGATCGCGGTCACGACCGCCAGCGTGATGCCCTGCCAGCGTCCGGAACCCAGCGGATCGGCCACGCCGAACGCGCCGACGACCGCGCTCGCGGTGCACGCCGCGACCAGGCCGGACTGGAACCGGTTGGCCGTCCGTGCCCGTGCCCCTAGTCCCGCGGCCGAGGGCAGTGCGCTGGCGCCGATGGCGCCGATGCCCTCGATGGTCGGTCGCGGCTCGTGGTCGGCCGGGTCGATCGCGCCGCCCGCGGTGGGAACCGGCGGAATCGGCAGCCGCGCGAGCACGGCCGCCAACCGCGGCACCGCCGAGATGATCACGATGCCGGCCACCAGCAGACCGGCCGACAATTTCGGCAGGCCCGGATGCCAGATCAGGTGGATCGCCGCGGCGACGCCCGCGATCACGGCGAGCGCGGCGGCGCAGGAGAACAGCGTCGCGCCGGTGCCGGTTATCCGGTAGCCCAGCAGCGCCGCGATCAGCAGCACCGAACTGCCCAGCAGCAGATGGGGACTGCCGAGCGTGCCCGGCACCAGCAGCGCGGCGCCGCCGAACAGCAGTACCAGTCCGTCCAGGGACAACCAGGTCGCGGTCACCGTCTCGGCGTATCTGTGCGCGGCGATGCCCGCAGCGACGAATCCCGCTGTGCCACAGCCGAGCAGCGCGAGAGCGGGCGCGATCGGATCGCCGTGCCCGCGCGAGATCACCAGCACGACCAGCGTGACCAGCACGCTGAGCGCCGACACGACCAGACCCATCCAGCGGGCGGCCACCCCGGACCAGCTCCGGAATTCCTCGGCGGTCAGCCGTGATACCGCGTCGATGACGTCGTCGAACAGCGCGGGCGCTTCCTTCGCGGCCACCGACCGCAACACCAGCAACTCACCGTCGTAGACCTCGGCCTCGGTGAGCGTGCGACTCGGCGCGATCGCCTCCCGGCCGAGCCGGGCCAGGGTCCAGTGCCGCGCGTCCAGCGGCGCCGACTCCTCCTCGGCCTCGGTCCGCGCCGGGTTACGCGATTCGATGAGCGCCACCAGATCACCGATGAATGTGGCGATCGGCACGGTGGTCGGCAATCCGACATCGACCTGAGTGTTCCCACCGATGACCGAAACACGACTCAATACGGGTTCGGTGGCACGTATACCGCTCGCCGACTCGATCAACGGCAACCTTCCCCAGCCCTCATCCGGAACAATGATTCACGCATCGACAACATTTGCTGGAACCCGTCCCGAGTGCCCGACTTCACCACATCGAGCACTCGCACACATAGCCGACTCTTGCGTTGCGACCTCCCGGCAGCTGAACCTAATGTAACGGACGAACCGGGCCACGCGCGATCGGTAGTCTGGTATCCAGATGAACGTCTCTACTACGAGAAACGAAGATTTCGGGGTTCGACAGCAATGACCGGCAACCGTCAAGCACAACGCGCATTCGATGCCGGAATCCTGTCGCTCGGATTGTCCATCGAGGGGCAAGAATCCGCACGTGATCTCGACTACGCGAAACTGGCTTTTCAACGCGCCACGGAGTGGGATCCCACGATGTGCGACGCGTGGCTCGGGCGCGCCGCCGCGGGCGAACTGACCAAGGACGTTCTGTTCAATCTGCACAAGACCAGCGCGAGCACGCTCTACCGCGAGCAGCGCAGGCTCGGATTGCGTCCACGCGAACTCGCGGGCCGCTTCCTGCCAGGTCTGTACATCGACTACCCGCTGGCCAACCACACCGAGGTCACGCTGGCCTGGGCGGCACAGCTGATCGCCGACAAGGAGTACGACGAGGCCGAGCGGGTGCTCGACGAACTCGACACGTTCCGCGGTGGACAGCTGAGCAACCCCGAAGGCGAGATCGACAGCCGCATCTGCGCGTATGTCCGTGGCGTACTGCACTACAACACCCAGCGCTGGCCCGATGTGATGGCGGTGCTCGCCGGTTCGGCGGACTGGGAGGATCCGTACCTGGCGGCGGGCGCGCACGTCATGGTCGGCACCGCGTGCGCCCAGCTCGGCTTGTTCGGCGAGGCGATCCGGCGGATGCAGCAGGCCGAGGCGGGCCCGATCCCGGCGGCGCGGTCGACCGCGATGTTCTGCCGCGGCTTGTGCCTGCGGGAATCGGGCAACGAGGAGGAAGCCCAAGCCCTGTTCGAGAAGGTGTACTCGCAGGCACCGGATTTCGAGGCGAACGCGGCCGCGATGCGTGACCGCACCTACCGGATCACCGTCACCAGCCGCGAGGTGATCGATGCGCGCACCGACAAGTGGGACCCGGCGTCCTCGCCGTCGATGGAGCAGATGGAACAGGCCGAGAGCCAGGACCGGGCGAAGAAGATCCTGGTCGAGGCCAGAGCCGAACTGGACTCGCAGATCGGCTTGGCCTCGGTGAAAACCCAGGTGGCGAAGCTCCAGTCGTCGGCGCAACTGGCGAAGATCCGGGCCGAGAAGGGCTTGGCGAGTCAGCCGCGCGGCCAGCACCTGGCCTTCACCGGACCGCCCGGCACCGGTAAGACGACCATCGCGCGGGTGGTCGCGAAGATCTACTGCGGCGTCGGCCTGTTGAAGACCGACAAGGTGGTCGAGGCCAAGCGCGTCGACTTCGTCAGCCAGAACCTGGGCGGCACCGCGATCAAGACCGAGAAGCTGATCGACACCGCCATGGACGGCGTGCTGTTCATCGACGAGGCGTACACGCTGATCCAGACCGGTCTGCAAGGCGGCGACGCGTTCGGCCGGGAAGCGGTGGACACGCTGCTGGCGCGCATGGAGAACGACCGTGATCGTCTCGTGGTGATCATCGCGGGCTACGACGGCGAGATCGACCGGCTGCTCACCGCCAACGACGGCCTGGCCTCGCGCTTTTCGAAGCGGTTGCAGTTCCCGTCCTACACGGCGGACGAACTGGGGCAGATCGGCCAGGTGATCGCCAGGAAACGCGATTCGGATCTGTCCGAAGAAGCGCTCGAGCAGCTGGTCCGGGCCTGCGAGCGCCTGTACGCGATGCAGAGCACCGACCAGAGCGGTCAGCCGCGCCGCGGCGTCGACCTCGCAGGCAACGGTCGGTTCGTCCGCAACGTGATCGAAGCGGCCGAGGAAGAGCGCGAATTCCGGCTGGCCAACGACGAATCGCTGGACCTGACCGACATCGATGAGGCGGTGCTGCGCCGCATCGAGGCGTCGGACATGGAGCTGGCCTTGTCCAGCCTCCTCACCTCGCTGAACGTCGGCTGGACGGACTGAGTCCGGTCGGGCGGCCCGGCGAGCGCTATTTCGTGGGCAGCGAATCGTGGCTGACCAGCGCTTCTCGCGCCGACAGCGTGGGCCCGGGGACCATCTGGCCGACGATCGCCCATGGCGCGAGGCGCGGGGGGCCGCCCAGTCCGAGCACGTTCGCGGTGGCCGCGTCCGGAATGCCGTAGCGCACGCCGGTATCGGCGATGTAGAACAGGCTGTCGCGGCGCGGGCTACCCGGTTCCATGCCGGTCACCTGCACGAACTCCCCTGAACCCGGCGGGATGTAGGCCGCGTCGACCCGGTCGCCCGCGCCGTCGGAGGTGGACACCTCGACGGGTTTCGCGGACTCCGCGATCGGCAAGCGGGTGCCGACCAGCAGGCTGACCGCCGCGCGCTCGCCGGGGCCGTCACCCGTGTTGTCCTGGCCCTGCCCCGGAGCGGCGCCCGGCGACTTCGCCCAGGCCACACAGGCGACGGGCGCGTCCTCGGCGGGCAGAATCCTCGGGGCACGCACCGGGAAGTCGTCGACCGGCAGTCGCCGGACCACCGGAACCCGTTCCAGCACATCGGGAGGCATGGTCGCGATCTCCCGCATGCCGTGCGAATCGGCGTACCTGATCACCTGCGCGGTGAACGGCGACACCGGCTGCAAACCGTCGGCGAGCACGACGTACAGCGCGGCACCGCCGTCCGGCCCCACGCCGGACACCGAGATGACGCCGCCGACCGGGATCTCCGACAGCGGGCCCGGCCCCCGCTCCCCCGCCCGGGGGATCTGCGGCGGAGCCAGCGCGGGAACCTGCGTCGTCGCGCCGAGCAACCCGGTGCCGACCGGACGGGGCCGCTGGGCGCGCAGGTCCAATGCCCTGGCCATCACCGAATTGGCCGGGTCCACCTCGGCGCGTTTGCCGTCGTAGACCAGGTAGGTCTTGTTGTCGCGCCGGACGAGCAGCGCCTCGTCGTGATTCGAGGTCCGGATGCGGTCCGCGAGCGCGGGGTGGCCTGCGATCACCGTCGTCGTGCCGCCCGATGATGCGGCGGCGCTACCGCCTTCGGACAACGGAATGGTCTCGCACAGCGACCACTCCGAGTTCTTGCCCTGCGTGGAACCGGGCAGCGCGCTCGGCGCTCCCGGAATGCCGAGCAGCGGCCCACGCGGCAGATCGCCGAGCTTGTCGTCCTTCACCGCGTGCGGCTCGGCGTCGGCGCCGGTGATCAACCGCGCGGACGCGAGATTCAGCACCGGGTGCAGGATCTTGTTGCCGTCCTGGCCCTGTACCACCACGTACAGCGCGCCGCTCTGCTTCCCGGAGACGATCACGGCGTCGCCGATCGCGCCCTGCGGACGCAGGAAGGCCAGGATCGCGGCGCCCGCCACCACGAGTACGCCGAGCACCGCGCCGACGAGCAGCGAGCGGATCTGCGAACGCATCGGATCGTGCAACATGCGCACGTCGCGACGGACCAGCGCGTGATCGAGCCTGCGCAACAGGAATCGGTATCCATTGACCTGAGCGCGGGTGGTCAGCTGTGCAGGCACATGGTCTCCATCGAGCTATCGATCACCATTCTCTTCGACACGGTACCGTAATTCACCGACGGCCCTGAACCGATGGAATCCGAAGCCGATCAACGGCGGCCGTACCGAGGCGAAGCAGGGACAAACAACTGTGCACGAAACGATGAACGGCGAGGCAACCGATAGTGAAATAACGGATGCGCCTGCGCCGACAAATCAACGCCGATCGGACTATGACACACTGCGCGATCCGGAATTCTGGTTGTTTCGCATTTTTCCCTTGCGCGTGACAGTTCCCGTCTCGATATCGGCCGCCGCGGTCGCGTGGATCGTTCTCGCCGTCAGCCATTCGATCTGGGGTGCGATCGCCGCGGGCGCGGTGGTCGCGCTGGCCGGTCTCGCGCCGCTGCGCGGCCACACGCCCGCCGAACGCCTCGGTAGCGCGATCGCCCGCAGACGTCCCGGACTGCGCCCGGCCGAACGCCTCACACAGGCTCCCGCCCTCGACGTTGCGCTCGCCGAGGGCGGCGGTTACGGCGTGCGCTGGGACGGCGATCTGCTGCTCACCATGCTCCGGATCGATCCGCCGCCGGACACGCTGACGCTGCTGGACCGTGGTTCGCTCAGCACCGACCAACTGCTCCCGCTCGCCGAGATCGCCCGCTGCCTCGATCAATTCGATCTGACCCTGGCCGGCATCGACGTGGTGAGCACGGGCGCGCGCACGGCGGGCACCGGCGTGGCCGCGCAACTCTACGACCGCATCCTCGGCCCCCTGCCCGCCATCGCGCACCGCACTTGCTGGCTGGTGCTGCGGATGGATCCGCTGGCCAACGCCGAGGCGGTCGACAATCGCGGCGGCGGTGGCAGCGGCGCGCTGCGCACCGCGATCATCGCCACCCGCCGGGTCGCCAACCGGCTCGCCGCACACGACATCGCCGCGTCCGTGCTGACCGCCACCGAGATGAACACAGCCGTGCGCCAGCTCACCCACGGCTTCGACGTCGACCAACTCGCCGAGTCCCCGAAAACGTTGGAGTACCAAGGCCGTTACCTCACCCAGTACCAGATCGCGGCCGACATGATCGGCCCACGCGGACTGGCCGACATCTGGGCGGTGCCCAGCTTGTCCACCACGGTTACGTTGCGCCTGCGGCCGGGAGCGGGCCGCCACGATCGGCACACCGATTTCGCCGACACCGTTGTGCTCAACGCCGTCGTCCGCTTCGACACCGTCGCACCGCCCGAGCAACCACCCCTGCCAGGGTTGCGCGAGCTGATCGGCAACCAGCTGCGGATCCTGTTGGACACCTTGCCCATCGGTTACGCAGGCCGTTGGGGCAGCGACATCGCCTATCGCGGCACGCTGGCCGCGCTCACCGAGTTCGCGGTGCCGACGGCGGGCTGCGGCCAGCTCATCGGCGCCGACGAGCGCGGGCAGGGCATCGCGGTGCCGTTGATCGGCGAGGGCACCAGGCACCTGGAGGTGATCGGCAACCTGGATCTCGCTCAGCAGGTGATCCTGCGCGCCACCGCGCTCGGCGCGCATGCCATCGTGCACACCGCCCGGCCCGAGGCGTGGCACACCATGGTGGCGAATCTCGGTGCACCGCATGTGCTCTCGATCGCTCCGCGGGCCGCGGGCGCCAGCTACCATCCCCCCGCTCCCCCGCCGCCTCCCGCCGCTCCCTATCCGAGCACGACGGTGCTGGTGTTCGACGGAATCCCGCCGATCGCCCACGCGGGCGGCGCGACGATCGTGCACGTACGGCGGCCGGACGATACCGGCAGGTCGGTCGACGCGGACGTCACGCTCATCCAGGATCCGGACGCGCCCAATCGGATCACGGTGCGCACCGCCGCGCGCAGCGCGACCGTGCTGATGGTCACCACACCGGACGAGATGCACTACATCGGCGAGTCGCTCGCGGCCCGCTGACCGCACACGAAACGGCCGGCTGGAACCCTTACCGTTCCAGCCGGCCGCTGTTCGTCGCTACCCCGCGATCAGAAGGCGGCGAAACCGTCGCCGACCTTGCCGTCGGCCTCGATGGCGCGGTTCAGCGCGTTCTCCACCTTGACGCCCAGGTTGTCCAGCTTCTGGAGGGTGTCCTCCAGCTCGCCGGTCAGATCCTTGTGCGCCTTGGTGAAGTTCGCGACCGCCTGCTCACCCTGCAGGTTCTGCTGGAACGCGGCGGCGGCGCCGTTGAGTTCGTCGATCTGCGCCTTCATGTTGGAACCGTACTGGTTCAGGTCACTGACCATCTCGGTGATGGCCGGGGAGTTGTACTTGATGGTCATGGTTGTCTCCTTCTGCTGAGAGGTTGGGGATCCGGCTGGACGGCATCACCGTCCAGCGGTCACGCCAGACCGGCCTGGTCGGAGCCGACGATGGTGTTCTTGCCGGAGGTCACGGCCTGCGAGAGCCGGTCCAGCTTGCCGTTGAGCGCGGTGACCTCGTCGTGCCAGTCGTGGGCCGCGGTGTTGAACTCGCGGTGGGCGTCGCCCTGCCAGCCGCGCGCGACGGCCTGCACCGACTCGTCGATCTGGTTGATCGAGGTGCGCAGCGTCGAGATCGAGTCCTCCATGCGGCTGACGACGCTGTCGATGCCGCCTGCTTCGACACCGTAGGTGTTCCCCGAGCCGTCGCCGAGAGATGTGTAAGCCATTTCGTTGATCCTTTCGTCAGAACTTGTATGGGTGCGGAGATCCGGACGATCTCACCGAGCAGCTACTGAGGCAGCCACCTCCCCCCGGGCAGCCCTTCCAGCAACGTGGCGACCGCCTGAGTCACCCGGTGGTCGGTGCCCGTCGTGACCGTCGACCAGAGCTGCTGATCCGGCGCGACCATCGGGGCGACGACGATGCGGCCGCGGCCGGTGTCGTACACCACCACCGCGCCGGGCGCCCGTCTGGTCAGCCCGTCTCGATGGGCGTATGCCACGATCTCGGCGTAGGCGCGGCAGGAGCCGAAGGCGAGGCCGAGCACGGCGGCGTCGCGCTCACCGACGCCAAGGGCGTACACCGCGTCGGCGTAGTCGCCGGAGCCCCCGGCCGCGTCCATCCGGTCGGCCAATTCGCTCGCGAGCGCGCTGAATCCGGCGATCCGTGCGGGTTCGCACGAGCCGAGCGCGGCCAGCAGCGGACGAGTCAGTGCGGCGTCCGAGCCGTCGGCCCAGATCGACGTCACCTCGAAGCTGTCGCCCGAGCGGACGGCGAGCGCGTGCTGTTCGCCCCGGCGCGCCAGGCAGAAGCGGCGAGCGCCGTCCTCGGTGTATACGCGGGCGACGAGTTCGCGGTCCGGCTGCGCCAGGACGAACAGCGCACCGGCCAGGTCGGATTCGACTTCGCCCTCGGCGTCGAGCAGGCCGTCACCGATCAGGCCGGACAGCGCACGCTCCCGCGCGGCGCGATACTCCTCGATCGAATCCTGTTGCGGCCCAACGGAAAGCACCAGCGGCAAGGTTTGCACACCGAGCCGCTCGGCGACGACGAGCAGCGCGTCGTTCGTCAGCGACGTCACGGCGCACCTCCCGTCTGGGCACCGGCCTCGCTCGGCGCGACGGCGTGCGTCGCGGGTTCGGCGCCGCCGAGCACCGCGGGCGCGGCTTGGATGCCACCTTCGAAGCCGATCTGATCGCTCGTCTCCGTGGGAAGTCCGGCGCGTGGGAATCGTGCCGCGTCTTGTGCGAGCCCGGCTTGCCCCAGCGCACCGGGAACGAGCGGAGCGGGCTGCCCACCCGCGTTCACCGTGGCCGGGGCGGCGCGCGGGACGACCTCGGCCGTGGCGGCCGACTGCGCGTACACCGGCGCCTGGTACGCGGTGGGCACCCGCGGCATCGCCGGGATGGGCACCGTCCCGATCGGCATCGCACCGATCGGCGCCGCACCGCGCGGCATCGTGGCCGAATTCGCGGCCTCGGCCGATCCCGCGGCCTGTTCGGCGGCCAGCGCCTGCTCCGGCGCCACGACGGGCGGTTGCTGGTGCTGCCACGGCAAGGCCAGTGGTTCGGTGGCCATCTCGTAGTTCCGCATGACCCGCGAGGCCATCGCCCTCGCCGCGTCCTGCTCGGCGTCGGTGTCCGCCGCGATCGCGCGGATCGGCGTACCGAGCATCCCGGTCACCGACTCCAGCATTCGTTGCACCTGCTGAAGGGTTTCCAGATCGGCGGTGTTCGGCATCGCCAGCCGGGCGATCTCGTACGCGGCGACCTGGGCCTGGAACCGCGCGGCGTTGGCCGCCGCAGCGGCGGCGGCGTCGACCAGCCAATCCCGCAGAGTCGTGATCTGTTGCAGCACTTCGTCGCTGCGTCCTGACTGCCAGGACCCGCGCACGTCCGCGAGAACCTTCTCGTACTCGACCACAGCGGCGCCGAACGACGCGGCGAGGCGCGACCACGCGGCGACGGCCTCGGCCATCGGCACGGCGCCCGGCCCCGTGGTGAGCTCGCGCGCGAGCCGCTCGGGCGGGCGCGCGGTCCACACCACGCCGGTGAAACCTGGCTGCGGTGGTTCGATCATTGCCGCGGAAGACCTTTCGGTTGCTCGGCGACGGTCAGGCCGACCGGCCGCCCGTGGTGTCGAAATCGGCCGTGTTGGCCGATTCCATGCCGTCGAACTGGTTCGAGTGCAGCCGCAACGTGGCCGCCAGCTTGCGCAGTTCGTGCACGCTGGCCTGCGCGCCGGCCAGGTACGACGACGCCACGTCGTTCGCGGTCTGCGCGGCCCGGCCGGACACCTCGTCGGCGCCGGCGGGTACGACGGTCAGCGCTTCCTCCGCGGAGCGCAGATCCGACGCCAACCGGTCGGCCAGCGCGTCCAGCCCGGACGACGCCTTGGCCGCCGTGACCGAGTCGAATCGCACGCTGTCGTACACCTGACCCCGCCCGTCACTCATAAGACCCTCCTGTGTACTGCTCGGCACTCGCGTCAGAGCGTGAGTTCCTTATCCGGCGGTGGTTCCGATGTCGCGTCGGCCGCGCCGACCACCGGCAGCGAGACCCCCTCGATCCGGCCGACCACTTCGTCGCCGTGCTGACCGGTGACCATCTGGCCGCGCAGCGCGTCGGTGGTCGATTCGCCGTCGCGGGCCAGGCCCGCTCCCGCCATGCCCGCGCCGCCCATCGGCATGTATCCGGCCCCGGTTCCGGTCCCCGCCGCGGCGCTACCCGCGACGGTGGTCGACACCTCGGACGACGTTCCGGTACCAGCGGCGCTCGCACCGCCGATGCTGCCGAGCGACCCACCGGCCACCCGGGTCCCCGGCCAGGGGTTCAGCGGGGCGGCAGCCGCGGCGATAGCACCCGGGACGCCACCGCCGACGCCACCCGCGCCGCCTGCGTGCTCGCCTTCCTCGCCTTCCTTGCCTTCTTTGCCTTCCTCGGGTTCACCCGCGCCTTCGTGCGCGCCGGGGGCGCTGATCGGTTTCGGCGCCGGCAGCGAAGGATTGGCGGCCGCCAACTGCCCGAGCGACTGCGCTACCTGACCGGCCGTGCTGATCAGCGGCGTGATCATGCTCATCAGCTGGGTCAGCTGTTCGGTCGACTTCACTCCCGTCGGCGCGTTCGTGATCGGCACCTTCTGACCGGCCTGCGTCATGCTCGCACTGTGGCCGACCATCTCCGCCTTGGTCTTGGCGGTGATCGCCAGCGCCTCGGTCATCGCCTCGATCGCGGACGCGACGAGGAAACCCTGCCCGCCCGGCGATGCCGCGAGCAGCGGCGCGAAGGCCATGGTGGTGGAGAACTTCGCCAGCACCACCGACATCAGGCCCGCGCCGGTGAAGACGCTGCCCGCCGCGCTGCCGAGCACCGACTTCTCCTGGGTGCTCTGCGCCGCGAGCTCGTTCGCGTCGGTCTGCGCCGCACCGGCCTTCTTCGCCGCCTCCATCGCCGCCATGCCCTGCCAGACCGACATCAAGGTCTGCACCAGCGACGAGCCGACCTGCATCACCGTCTGCATCACGGTGGACACGTTCTGCAGCAACTGCGTCGGGTCGGCCGGAGGCGCGGGCGCGGCGGTGGCACCGGCCTGTGCGGGCGCGGGCGCGGGCGCGCCGAGTCGACCGGTGCCGAACGCGGAGGCGAGATCGGTCAACGGGCGCATGAGCGCGCCGAGATCGATCGTCGGCAGCGGCGGCAGCTCCGGCAGCTGCACGAAGGCAGGCATCTCCGGCAGATTCGGTAAACCCATGCTGCGCAAGACGTCGTTCACCGGCATGTCGAGCATGGGCGCGAGAGCGCTGCCCCGCAGCAATTCCAGGATTGTGGGATCCAGCGGATCGGCGCCGGGTGGCGGAATGGCTCCCGGCGTGGTCATGACCGCGTGCGGATGGCTCCGATGGCCGCGCCCGACGCGGTGTCCGTGCCCTCGTAGGTGGCGGCGGCCTGATGCGCCGTCAACGCCGTACCCGCGTGCACGGCGGCGAGCTGCGCCACCGACGACAGGTGGTTGGCCTGGGCGAAAGCGTACGAGGCAAGGAACTCTTGGCCGATCAGGCCGAACACCGGGACCACCGCGGCGACCGTCGCGGCTTGGTCGGTCGCGGCGATCGCCCCTACTCCGGCGGCCATGGCCGCCGATTCGCTTCCGTACACACGCAGCGCATCCGGGACTACTTCAATGTGGCTCATGATCATCGTCCAATCCCGAAACATCCCCCGACGTTTCGTATTCAACTTTACCTAGCGAAGACCGCGTATCGCGATCCCGTCGTGGTTAACATCCGGTGACTACCCGGTGGCCTCCTCGTTGAATGCGGTGATAAGTGCGCCGCGCTCCGCAAAAGCCTTGTGCGCGGCCGCTCGCGCGGTGTCGACGACCGTTTTCTCGAACTCGTCCGGTGAAAGTTTCGACACCGCGGCGGAAAAGCTGAGTCCGATCAACGCGGCGTTGCCGTCCACCTCCGCGGTCACCGCGCCGTCGGGCGATGTCTCGGCTACCCGGATCCCATTCATGGCGTCATTGAGATCGGTGAGCCGGTAGAGCTGATTCTGTACCCGAGCGATGAGCTCGTCCATTGTTTCGACCATGCCGACCTCACGAATTCCGTTGCCGCTCAGACCGACCGCAGCCAGCTCTGCGGTTCGATGTCGTACTCTTGCTCGTCGATGATCTCCTGCGTCGCCACCTGCTGTTCGGTGGGCAGCCCGGCCAGCGCCAGCATCTCCGAGGTGAATCCCAGTTGCCGCAATTGCGCCCGCCGCGCCAGGCCCGCGCGGTTCGCCGCCTGTTTGCACAATCGCAGGACCTCGCCCGCCAGCGCCTCCGGGTCGCGGCGCAATTGGTCGGCGTCGACCTTGACGCCCAGCGGCAGACCCATTTCGGTGGTGCGCACCGAAATCGAGCCGGTGAGCGAAGTAGCCACGAATTCGGCAGGAAAATCGCCAGGGTTCCCCTGCTGCGATGCGGTCATCGAAAACCCCTTCGAAGAATCGAGATCGAAAACGGAATGGCGCGCATACGATCGATCACATCCGCTCGTCTTTGATGGCTTGGACGACTTCGGCGATCCGCGCGTTGATCAATTCGGTCAGTCGCCGGACGTCCGCCGCGAGCACTGTCGGCGGGCTGCCCGGCACGATCGCGTAACGCCCGTCGTCGACGAGATCGCGCCAGGCCAGGTGCGCCCGGGTGATACCGCGCGGACCGAATCGCGAATGCCCTTGCTCCACCACGATGGTGCCCACCGTGGCGGCGGGCGCGCGATCGAAGGACTCGCTGCGGCCGGCCGTGCGGTCTTCGACGTCGTTCACCAGGGAGCGGCCATAGGAGTAGTCCAGCCCGTCGCCGCCCGGCTCGATGAGATCGAAGGCGGACCCGCGCCCGGCGTCGACCTTCGGCAATGCCTCGGCCACGCTGTGGCCGAGCGACAGAACGTCGTGTTCGGCGACCGTGAATCCCTCGGTTCGGCGTTCCGTTCCCGGCTTCTGGGTCACCAGGAACGCGCGGTCGCCCTTGCGGCCGGCGAGCATGCGGATGGCGCCCTTCGGGTTCCGCGCGTCACGGCCGTCGATCCCGCGGATCACCAACCGGATGTCGGGAACCGTGAGCACGTCCATCAACTCCTCCAGCGCCCGGCCCCAGCGGGCCTGGATCCGCTGCCACGCTTCGGCTTTCTGCCTGCGCGCGTCGTCGTAATAGGTCGTGCCGCTGAGGTAGAAGAACGGATCCGGCAGGCTCTCCTTCGCCGCGTGCCATGCCGCGGCGAATTCGAGACCGGAGAACTCCCACGTGTCGTTCATTGCTCGACAACGGGTTTCGCTACCACGGGCGCGTCGCCGAGCGCCTCTTCCAGATGCTCGGAGGAATCCAGGTAGTCGGCGCGCTTGTGCTCCTTCTGCTGGCCGCCCTGGGCGGCGCCGGGGCCGCCCATCGGCATGCCGGGGCCGCCCATCATGCCCTGGCCCGCCGCCAGACCCGCGCGCCCGGTGGCCGCCGCTGCGACCGCGTTCGTCGCCCGCGGGAACAACTTCGACGCCTTCTCCAGGTTCTGGTTCGCGGCCGACTTCGGTGCGCCGGGACCTCCCGCCGAACCACCGGGGCCGCCCGCACCCTTCGCCAGGGCCGACTCGAGTTTCTTCGTCGCGTCGGACAGATTCGGCATGCCCGGCAGGCCCGCCAGCGCGGCCTGCTGCGCGGCCTGTTGCGCCGCTTGCTGCGCGGCGCCGGCGGCCTGCTGCCCGATCTGCTGCGCCTGTTGCGCGATCTGCTGGGCGGCCTGCTGCGCCTGTTGCGCCAGCTGCTGGGCGGCCTGCTGGGCGGCTTGCTGCGCGGCCTGCTGTTGCTGTTGCTGTTGTTGTTGCTGCTGCTGTTGCTGTTGCTGCTGTTCGGCGGCGCGGCGCTGAGCGTCCAATTGCGCTTGACGCTGCGCGTCTTCCAGTGCCTTCTGCTGCTGTTCGGCCTGCCGTTGCGCGTTCTGCATCGACGCCAGTTGTGCGGCGCTGGTCCCCGGCCCCGGTGCGGCGCCCGGCCCGGGACCACCCGGCCCTGGCCCCGGCCCCGGCACTTGGCCGGTGGTCGGCGGGATCGGATCCGGCAGTACCGCGATGACCTTGTCGG
This sequence comes from Nocardia sp. NPDC003999, assembly GCF_053604885.1. Lineage (NCBI taxonomy): Bacteria > Bacillati > Actinomycetota > Actinomycetes > Mycobacteriales > Nocardiaceae > Nocardia > Nocardia sp. NPDC003999. Next base: position 144,184 of record NZ_JBSGIB010000006.1, on the reverse strand, counting down.
TCTCCTCTACGCCGGGGACGTAGGCCGCTTGCATCGCCCTGACGTAATTCCGGACCGCGGCCTCTTCCTTCCGCTGCCGGTACGCGTCGTCGGTCTCACCCGAGGTTCGTGTGGGCGGATAGTCGTCACCCTGCTGGAGCAGCACCCCGGTGGTATACAGCCATTCCGACACGTATTCGAGGCTGTCGCCGATCAGCTTCATATTCGTATTCAGCTGATCCGTGCCGGTGCCATAGGCGGTGATCGCTTGGCGCGCTCGGTCCGCACCGCCATTGTTGTTCGGACTCGTCCAGCTCGACCTACTGGTCGTCATCTGGTTGGTGAGGATGTCGAACGTTTCCTTGAGTTCTCCGGCCAGCCACCGCCAATCCGACGCGGCTTGCGCGACCTTGATCGGCATGGTCGGACTGCCCCCGGTGATCGACGAAATGATCGTCTGATACTGGGAATACGTGAAGTTCTCCGGGTCGTCCGCACGCACGCCCCGCGGTTCGAATTTCACATCGCCCGGATCGGCCAGGCTCGTCGGCAATCCGTGGTTCTCCTCGGGCTTTCGGTTCCCGACCTCGTTCCAATCCGGATGCGCGTAGGTGTTTCCGCTGCCGTCGCCCGCGGTGGTCAAACCGGCGGGATCCCAGCGCTTCGAGAGGTTTTCGGTGATTCCCTTGTGTTCGCCCACGCGGCGCTCCAGCGCGGCGAAATCGACCCTGTTGTCTTCCTCGGTGCCTCGGTAGTGCCTGGCCGCCGCGAAGAAGGTATCGGTCAGATCGTCGAGGATGGTGATGTGGTCGTCCAGGATGCTGCCGAGTTCTTTTCCCTTTTCCGAGAAGCGAGAGGCGAGCGCCTGGGCCGATAGCAACACATCGGCGAACGGCGGCAGCGAATCGATCTTGGATAGCTCCTTTTTCACCGAGGCGACGCGGACGCGAACTCCGTTCGCCGCGTTGATCAGAGCTTCGAGTGTGCCGGGCCGCAGCTCCAAGGTGCCGTTCTGTGCCTCGCGGGACAGGCTGCTCCATGGATTCGTCTCAGACATGCCGCGCTCTTTCCGTCTCGACGATTCGGAAGGCTCCCGCACCTGTTGTCATCGCTGGGAAGCGCACTGGATGAGCGCCGACGCCCCCGGAAGATACGATGCCGAAGTCCGATCCCGGAGGCAGAGACTCCGACCCGCACAACTGAATACCTCCCCGACGTGGGCGTCGACGATATGCGCGCCACGGCGCGGCGTCCCGTTCGCCCCCGCGTACGGGATCACTCTCCTGCGCCCGGCAACTCATACGCTGACGACCCTCCTCATCGCTGGCGTGCCGTGAACGGCTGTGCGCCACACGTCAATATGGCAGCCGGTTCTTACGGCAGACCGAATATTGTCTTACGACGCACCAACGATTCTATGGTGAGTCGGTTCGCCGACGCATGTACAGACCCGAATCCTGGTGGCCCCTCCGCGCCGCTCACCGCCCCGGACCAGCCGGTTTCCGCTGCGGCGCAGACGAGACACGAAGATCAGGACGCTCCGACCGCGCCGTGCCGATTCCGGAACCGCCGCTCGAACTCCGCGCGGTAGACCGATGGCGCCACCGAGGACGAAGACCGTTCCAGCACACCGTCATCGGCGATGTAGTAGATCGCCCGGCCGATCGCGATCTCACCCGGCTCGACCGGGACGTACACCATCCACCCCACGCTGATCCGATCGGCGCGCAGGCCCTCCACCGAATAGTTCGCGAGATCGGCCCCGCTGTCCCGGATGAACCGCTCGACCCGGGCGAGCGCGTCCTCTCGCGACATCGGCCCCGGCGCCGTCATGGTCACCCCGGCCATGGTCAGCTGGAAGAAAGCGCCGTCCACGTCGAATCGTTCGTCGTCATCGAAGACACCGGCGAGGGTGTCCCGCGTGACCACACCGGCCTCCGCGGCGGACACCAGCGCGCCGACGGCCGCGCGCCGACGCGCGTTCGCGTCGTCGCCGAGCAGGCTGCCGACGATGTCCACGACCGTCTCCGAGCTCCACACACCCGGCATCGCCTCGGCGAACCGGGCGGGTCCCGGTGACGCACCGCGGTACCAGCGGCCGTTCTCCCACCAGTAGCAGAACGACAGCAGACCGCTGGTGCAGCGGTGGTTCAACACCTGTCCCGCCACCCATTCCGGCGCGCCCGCGTACAGATCGGGCAACTGGAGCCCGTCGTTGTACGCCGCCGCCAGTTCCGGGGCATTCCACACCCCACCGGACAGCACGGCCCGCCCCCCGGGCAGCGCGTACAGCGAACAACCGCTGCGCTTGGCGCCTTCGAACCAGCTCACGGACGGCAGCAACCTCGGGCCCCAAGGCGATTCGGCCGCGACGAACGCCGCGGCGAGCACGGCCCACCGGGCGGCCATGATGGGGAACGGAGGCAGCTCGTCCTCGGACGGCACGGCCCGCACGCCCGCCTCCCGATCCGCCCGCGCCTGCGCCGCCGCCACCTGCGGCGGTCGCGACTGACGGTCACCGTGACCGACGTAGGCGCCGAGCCAGACCGGCAGCGAATCCCGGGGAAACGCCGCGAGATCAGCGAGATAGACCTCCGGCGGGAACAACTGCTCGTCCGGAAACGGCTCGTCGCCGTAGTCGTAGTCGACCTCCATCCGGCCGTCGCTGGTCAGCGTGAAGAGCAAACGCCACCAGGGCCCGTCCTCGAGCCCGGCCGCCAGCTCCCGATGCTCGCGGACCAGCGCCACGATCCCGGGTTCGGGAGTCACCCGCGCGGCGTGCTCTCGATCGTCGGAGTAGACGGCCAGCGCGACCTCCGCGGCCACCGTCAGCGCGAACACCGCGTCGACCCGCCGCCAGCCCTGCGGACCGCCCGCGGCCAGCTCCCGGGCGACCTGGTGCATGAGCGCCTTGGCCCGTTCGGCGACATCTTCGACCGGCGCCGCCTCGGACAGGGTGAAGCCGACATCAGGCTCCTCCGTAGCGACCTCGTGGTCCTCCGTGGACTGGTGGGCTACCGCTTCGGCCGACGCCTCGACCGCGGACGGCGACAGGTGCGGCTCGGCAGCGCCGTGTTCTGGAGCAGCACCGAGCTCGTCGCCGGTCGCCTGGCCGCCTGGTCTGGTCACGTCGCGGAAATCCCCTCATCCACCGCATCGGAGCCGGCGTACACGCCGCGATGCCTGCTCTGCTCGTCGTTCATCCTCATACAGCGCCGGTCCGCGCGGTGCTCGTCACGGCTCCTGCCGCAGGCCCAGTAGCGGCAGGTCGAGCTTGCGATTCCCCGAACGCTCGTTCCACCCCGTATAGGCCAGGGCAGTGGGGGCGTCGATGCCGAACCCGTCGCGCAACCCGGTGACGACCATGTCCGCCAGGCGGCGGTATTCGGTCGTGGGACTCGGCCACGGCAGCTCGGTCCACCAGTTGTTGTGGCTCGTGTCGCGTTCGCGCCAACCCGATTCGGCGATCAGCGCGCGTCCCGCAGCACCCGCGCGCAAGGCGGAGTCGAGCCATTCGTCATCGACCAATTCGGCCTCGAGCGCGTCATCGAGCTGGAGGAACTGGGCGTATCGCCGCCGCGGTCCGGTATCGGACTCGACCAGCTTCACGATGGAACCGGCGCGCAGCGCGGCCAGTTCCACGGCCAGACCAGCGGCGAAATCTCCCCACCCGGTCAACTCTGCTCCTGCTGCTCCAGCTCGACGGCCTGATCGTGCAGTTCGAGCCAGGAATTGGCGGTCGAGGACAGCTGAACCGAGCGGCCCAGGTCCGCCACCACCAGTGTCGTTTCCGGCCCCGCCCAGCGGACCTCCGCCGTGGCGCCAGGAACCCGGGTGGTCGGTTCGCCCAGTGCGCGGGTCAGCGCCGCGACCATCGCCACGAACGCGTCCCTCGACCGTGCCCTTCCGTCCGCGTCGTCCGGGGCGAAATCGGTGACGCGCAGCTTGATGTCGACGATCAGGCCGGCACGTCCGTGAATCTTTCCGCTGGCCATCCCGAATCCGGCGTCCAGCATCGCCCGGTCCGGATGGGCGGTCAGCACTTTCCAGCCGAACGCCTCGGCCAGCCGCGGCACCGCGTCCATCGGCTGGGAGCCGTCCAGCGACCGCAGGCCGGTCGCCAGGTCGACGATCTCGCTGTCGGTCAGCGCGCGCCATTCGGTCATGGGCCCACCTTAGGTCGTGACATCGGTGCTCACCGGGCCGACCGCCGACGATTGATCTCCTCGATCTTGCGGGCCAGCGCCTCCTTCCGCTCGCGAGCGTTGGAGCCGTCGAGCTGGCCCGCGAACGCCGAGCGGGCCGCGTCGACCAGCGCGTCCGGCACGTCGGGATAGGCGCGGGCGATCGCCCACAGCGCGTCCTCGGTCTTCATGTCGAGGCCCGTCTCCGTGCGGATGCCGCCGCCGGTCAGCACGGAGCGGAGCATCTCGTCGAAGTTCTCTCGCAGTTCGTCATCGGTCGGATGGTCGATCCGCATCACTACTCCTCACGTCGATGGTTACCTTGTCGCATCGCCGTCCGGTCATCCGGCGAAGATCTCGGCGCGGCGCACCGGGTCGTCGACCACGGCTCGGACCAGCGCGCCGATATCCATCTCCTCCGGCACCGAGCGATAGGTCAGCTCGCAGAAGACGGCACCGCCGACGGCCACCGCGAACCGGGTGGTGCGCCATCCCACCGTGCCCCATTCGACGCCGACGGGCCCGTCGAGCTCGACCGTGCGGTCACCGACACGAAGGACGAGTCTGCCGTCGTGTCGATAGAACACCACCGAGACTCCACCGAGCTCACCGTAGACGCCGTCGTGCGTGGCCGCCTCGGACGGGTTGGCGCGCAGCGCGCCGGTGATCGGGTCGAACTCCGCGGGTACCCCGAAGCCTGCGAACGGGCGGACGAAGATACCGCGTTCCGGGTCCTGGCCGCGGCGCCCGTTCCCCTGCGGCCCGCGGCCGTTGGTCCGTGCGCCACCGTTCACCGCTGGCGTCATCGGCATGCCGGGCGGCATCGGGGGCATGGGCATACCCGGCGGGACCGTGCCGTCGGGCCGGCCTGGGTCGTTCGTGTTGCCAGGCCAGGTCGGTGAAGTGGGTGGATACGGTGCGGACGGTCCCGCGTATGGCGGTGCGGACGGTCCGGGGGTCGGCATAGTCGGGTATGAGGGTCGGGTCGACGGGTATGGGGGCAGTGTTCCCGGTGGCGTCGACGGATACGGAGGCGTCGGCTGGCCGGGTGTCGGCCCGCCGGGCGGGAAGGGAGGCGTCGACGGGTACGGAGGTTGCGTGGGCGGAACCGTAGGTGTGGGGGGCTCCGTGGGTGTCGGCGGGACCGGCGGCTCCGGGGGTGTCGGCGGTTCCTGGGGTGTCGGCGGAACCGGCGGCTCCGGGGGTGTCGGCGGAACCGGCGGCGTGGGCGGGACCGGCGGCGCGGGTGGTGTCGGCGGCGTGGGCGGAACCGGTGGAGTCGGCGGAACCGGCGGGAGCGGCGGCGTGGGCGGAGTCGGCGGAACCGGCGGTGGTGTCGGCGGAACCGGCGGTGTCGGCGGAACCGGCGGGAGCGGCGGCGTGGGCGGAACCGGCGGGAGCGGCGGAACCGGCGGCGTGGGTGGCTGGGGTGGGTTCGGCGGCTTCGGGGGTTCCGGTTGCGGCATAGGGACGGGCCACCGCTCCACTTCGTTCAGGAACGGCCCCGGCATTTCGAACTCGTAGTCCCTAGGCGGATGCGGAATGTGCGAGCGCAGCGCCCAGTTCGGCGGCATCCGGCGGTAACGCAGCGGCCCCGGGCCCGACGGACCCGCGGGCGGCTCCGAATCACCGTCGCGGTTCGAGCGAGCACCGCCCGACGACTCGTCAGCACCGTCGCGATGAACGCGAGTTCCGCTCTCCGGCGAATCCTCGCCACCGTCACGCTCCCGGCGTGACGTCTCCCCGCCACCGCGAGCAGTCCGGGAACCGGACGCGCCCTCCTGGGAGGAACGATGCGCGGAGCGCTCCGAAGGATGCTCGCGCACAGCGTCTTCGGCTCGCGCGAGCTCGTCCTCGGCATCGATCACACGCCGAGCCGCATCCTCGAGCCGCGCAACCCGCTCCTGCCACGGGCCCTGCTCATCCACCCGCATCGTCCGCCCACGCAGACCATCCAACGCGTCATCCAGCGCATCCCGCGTCAGATCCTCGTCATTCACCGGTAGTCCACGACGCGCATCCGTGAGATCGGCCTGCGCATCAGCCAACTCCCGCTCCGCCGCAGCACGCTGCGCGGACAGACGCGCCCGCTCCGCTTCCGCCTCGGCACGAGCGGACTCTTCCGCTGCCCGCGAAACCGATTCTTCCGGTCCGTCGGGCGAGAGCGGCTCGATGGCTCCAGCGGCCTGCTCGAGTGTCTCGTCCAACCGCGCGAGCCCGTCTTCGGCGTCGAATACGCGGCCGGCCGCACGCTCCAACTCCGTGACTCGGTCCTGCCACGGGCCCTGCTCATCCACCCGCATGGTCCGCCCACGCAGAGCATCCAGCGCGTCATCCAACGCATCCCGCGTCAGATCCTCGTCATTCACCGGCAGTCCGCGACGAGCATCCGCGAGTACGGCTTGTGCGTCAATCAACTCACGGGCGGCCGCAGCACGCTGTGCGGACAGACGCTCGCGCTCGGCATCCGCCTCGGCACGGGCCGATTCCGCTGCCGCGCCTGGGGCTGGTTCTTCTGCTGGGGCGTTCGGCGACCGGTCGGATGGCTGGGGGGTCTGGGCGAGAGCGTCGTCCAGGCGGGCAACCTCCGCTTCGGCGTCGAAGACGTGGCGGGCGGCCTGCTCGAGTCCGGTCAGCCGGTCCTGCCACTGCTGTTGCTCGTCCACTCGCATCGTCCGCGAGCGCAGGTTTTCCAGTGCGTCATCCAGGGCTTGCGGCGTCAGGTCCGCGTCGTCGACCGGCAATCCACGGCGAGCCGCCGCGAGGTCGGCCCGGGCGTCCGCCAATTCCCGCGCCGCCGCGTCCCGCTGGGCGGACAGCCGCGCCCGCTCGGTATCGGCACGTGGGCTTTCGACCGCGTGACCGGTGTCTTGCCCCTCCGGCTGATGCGCTCGGTCGTGCGAGGGCGCCTCGGCTGCTCGATCGGCCTGCGCGAGGGCATCGTCCAAACGGGCCACCTCCGCATCGGCGTCGAAGACACGGCGTGCCGCGTGCTCCAACGCTCCGACCCGCTCCTGCCACGGGCCCTGCTCCTCGACCCGCAACGTGCGCCCACGCAGGTTGTCGAGCGCATCGTCCAACGCATCGCGCGTCAGGTCCTCGTCATTCACCGGAAGACCGCGGCGGGCATCCGAAAGATCGGCCTGCGCGTCCGCCAACTCCCGAACCACCGCGGCGCGCTGCGCGGACAGGCGTTCCACATCGGCGCGGGCGGCGCGTTGAACGAGATCGGAGAGGGCGGCGATGTCGTCGGCGCGCCCGACGACATCGGCGCGCAGCTCGGCCTGCACTTCGGCGAGCTGACCGGGGGTCAGTCGCTCGTTCTGGTCGAGCTTGCCGTCGCGGTAGACCTCGTAGACCTCGGCCCACCGTTCCGGGCCCGCGTCGGTCAGGTCCACTCCGACCAGGCGCGCGAAGTCCCGGCCGGCCCCGCGATCGGGGCCGGGCGCGCTGGTGTCGCCGTCCAGCATGCCGAGCCGGCCAGGAGCCTCGGTGAGGTGGGCGACGTCGCCGATGACCGCCAGCAGGTGGCGAACGGCTTTGTCGTGCACGGGGAACTCGACATCGGACACGCGGGGATCGAGCGCTCGGTCACCGTGGGCGCGCGGGTCGAACACATCGACCGCGGCGAGCGCGTCGGCGTAGTCGGTGAGCGCGTCGACCAGGTCGGGGTGCAGGTTCGGCCGATGTGACTGGTTGGCGATCACCTCGCCCAGCTGCCCGAGACCGGTGATCCGCACTGTTCCCGGCAAGGTGTCGAGGCGCCGGACCAGCCGGTCGTTGGCCGCATCGATCGCGGCCGGGTCGATGCCGCGCAACAGCTTCGCGTATTTGAGCAGCGCCTCGGCCCGTTGCTGCCGCAAGGCGTTGCGAATATCCGGGTCCGCCATCGCCTCGGCCAGGCGCCGCGGTGTCATGTCCGCGGCGTCCAGGCCGAGCCGGTGCGCCAGCACATGCCGCGCGTCGCCGACCTCGTGATAGGTGTCGATGTCCCAGGCGGTGCGCGCGTAGTCGATGATCGCCTCGATCTGTCCCGCGCGAATGGCGTTCTCGTCGCGCAGCACCGCGAGCCGCTCGGCGAGCAGTTCCGGGGAAGCCAGCTCCGCTTCGGTGATGTCGAGGCGCTGTGCGAGTTCACTGATGGCGTCGCCGATCTCCCGTCGCGACAACGGTTCCGGCGCCTCGTCCGCGACAGGAAGCGTGTCGGAGTTCACGACAGCGTCCGGCACGACACGCCAGCCGTCGCCGTCGTCCACCACGGTGACGTCGAGGCTGCGTCCCTCGACCTCGCCGGTGAAGTGACGCACCTGCGTCGCCCCGCCGTCGGCGATCGCGATCCGGTCCGGACGCACGTCGGAGACCAGGTAGTGGACCTCGACGATGCCCTCGTTGACAGCCTCGGCGAGCCTGGGGTGCGCCGCGAGCGCGTCGGCGAGGACGCGGTCGTGGCCGAGCGTGCCGTCCACGACCACCAACCGCATCGGCCCGCCGGGCTCGCCGGGGACCAGACCGAGACCGGTACCGTCTTCCAGCATCGCTCCGCCCCGCGCGAGTACCCGGTCCCGCCCGGCCATGTCGCCGATCAGGCCCGTGAGTTCGTCGGCCGCGGCATCGGCCCGCAGGAACTCGTCGGCGTCGGTGCGGAAGGCGGTCATGCCGCGCGCGTGCTCGCGGATCCGGTCCATCTCGTCGGCGAGCGCGTTCGCGAGCTGATGCGCGTCGAGCGCGTGCAGATCGGTGCCGAGCAGCTGCGCCCACACGGAACGCTCGTCCTTGATCTGGTCGCGGCGCAGCGCATTCTCGAAGAAGGAGCGCAGGCCCTGGTCCTGGCCCGGCTGGTCGGTGTCGTAGAGGTCGCCCCACTCGCGGCTCGGCTCACCGCCGTTGTTGACGCCCTGCCAGTCCAACAGGGTGGGGTTGCCGCCGAAGGCGCGCACTACCTCACCGAGGAAACGGTTCATCGGGTTGGCGTCGAAGAAGCCGACCTCGTCGCTGTACGGGATCCGCTCATGCTCGGCGTTGTACCGGCGGGACGCCTCGGCGAGGCCGGTGAGCGCGCCGATCCGGCGGATCTGCTGATACCGCAGCAGATCGACGACCCGACGGACGTTCTCGGGGGTCGGTTCACCGAGGTCGACGCCCAGCGCAGCGGCCGCGGCCACCAGGGCGTCGGCCAGTTCCTGCCGCCGGACCGTCGCCTCGGACAACTCGTGCAGCCAGTCGGCGAGTTCACCGGTGCTCGCGGGCAGCTCCTCGCCCGACCGCAGGGCCGGTTCCGGTGTGGCGTCGGGCGTCTCGCCGTCGGTCGGCTCCGGCCTGGACTCCGGCGCGGCGATCGCGCGGGCGGCGTCCTCGGCCTGTCGCTTCAGCTCCTCGAGTTCCACCCCGAGTTCCCGGCGCACCAGCTCCGGATCGGCCTCCTCCAGCCAGTACCGGTACTCCTCGCCGTCGCGGGCGACCGGTGTGCCGTACTCGGCCGCCGAGTCGGCGACCCGGGAGGTCAGGCGCTTCAGGAACGGGACGAGTTCCCGCTTGCGCCACATGGTGACGGCTTCTTTGAGGATGCGGACCGGACTGAACTTGGTCTGCATCACCTCGTATTCGTCGCCGGGCGCGGGAGTCGGGTCATAGTGCTTGGTGAGCGGCAGCCCCGCTTCGTGCGCGATCAGCGATTGGCCCGCGCTATCGATGCCGGAGCCGGACGGGTACTTCGGGCTCTCGCCGAGGTATCCCGCCGTCAGTGCCTCCCACAGGCGACGCAGCCGCGACTTCGGCCGCTCCGGTTGCCGCGGTGCGGGCACGTCGGTATCCGCCGGTTCGGGTGCGTCGAGACGTTCGGGCGTCTCCACCCGCCAGCCGCCGTTCTCGTCGGCGACCAGCCGCGCCGGCACGCGCTCACCATCGACCTCGAGGGTGTACCGGCGGGTCTCCCCCGGCTGGGGCTCGGCGCCGGCCTGGCCGCGGGCCGCTTGGACGGCGTCGGCGAGGTCTGCGATGGCTTGCGCGTCGCGGCGCACCGCGGCACGGGCCTGCTCCACCGTCCCGGCCGGATCGCGATCGAGATCGGCCGGATCGATGCGGAGCCGCCGTGCCCAGGCGTCGCGGGTCTCGCGCACCTGCGCGCGCAAGTCCGGATGACGCGTGCCGCGCGCCCGCTCGGTCGCTGCCGCGAGCGCCTCGACCATGCCCGCCTGCAACAGGTTTCGGTAACGCAGGTCGGCGATGGTGGCGCCGAGATGCTCCGGGGACAGGTCGTCCTCGTCGAGGGCGAATCGGCGTGCGAGCCGATCGCGAGTCCGGTCGATCGGTTCAGGACGCGGAGCGCGGGACGACTCGTGCGCATCCCCGGCACGCTCTCGGTTCGCATCATTCGAGTGCGGCTCGGCTGCCCGAGTGACCTGTGCGCGGGCATCGTCCAGCCGAGCGACTTCCGCTTCGGCATCGAAGACACGGCGGGCGGCGCGCTCCAACTCCGTGACACGGTCCTGCCACGGACCTTGTTCGTCCAACCGCAGCGTGCGTCCGCGCAGTCCGTCGAGCGCGTCGTCCAACGCACCCGGCGTCAGGTCCGCGTCGTCGACCGGCAACCCACGGCGGGCCGCCACGAGATCGGCCTGCGCATCGGCCAATTCGCGGACCGCCGCGTCCCGCTGCGCGGACAGACGCTCGGCAACGACACGCGGCAACTGCACACCGTGAGTCGCGTCACGTGCATCCGATTGCTGTGTCCGTTCATTGGTGGTCGCGGCTTGCTCGAGGGCGCGTTCCGACCGAGCGAGTTCCGCGTCGGCGTCGAAGACGCGCCGGGCGGCGCGCTCCAACTCCGTGACGCGGTCCTGCCACGGTCCCTGATCGTCGACACGCGATGTGCGCCCACGCAAGGCTTCGAGCGCATCGTCCAACGCAGCCGGGGTGAGATCCTCGTCGTTCACCGGCAAGCCACGGCGAGCATCGGCGAGATCGGCCCGTGCGTCGGCCAGCTCCCGCGCCGCCGCATCCCGCTGCGCGGTCAGGCGCTCGGTGTCGGCCTCTGGACGAATTTCGGCCGCGGGATCGGCTTCGCGTGCTGCGTCTTCGGCCCGCGCGAGCCCGTCCTCGGCATCGAACACGCGCCGAGCCGCATCCTCGAGTCGCGTGACCCGGTCCTGCCATGGTTGCTGCTCATCCACACGCAACGTGCGGCCGCGCATGCCGTCGAGCGCGTCATCCAATGCGTCCCGTGTCAGATCCTCGTCATCGACCGGAAGACCATGCCGCGCATCCGCGAGACCGGCGCGCGCGTCGGCCAATTCGCGGACCGCCGCGTCCCGTTGCGCGGCCAGGCGTTCCGAGTCGGCGACCGTGCGGCCTGGGTCGGCAGGTGGCAGGGCATCCGGGCTCGTGGCAGCCGCGGGCAGTCGCGGTGGTCGCGGTTGCTCGATCGGCAGGCCCGCGCGGCGCAAGTCGTCCTGTACGTCGCGCAGGCCGTCGTCGGGCGCCTCGGCGAGCCAGAACTGCTCGTCTCCGTAGCGTTCCGCGCTGGTGAGCGGCTCGAAATCGTCCGGGTAGCGCATGCGCGGGCCGTCGGCTTCGTCGAGGAAGCCTCGCGCCCTGGCGATTTCGGCGAGTTCGGCCAGAGCGGCCAGCGGATCGCGCAGCGCGGCGAATCTCTCGTCGAGACCCAATGCCTCGGCGAGCAGGCGAACGTGCTCGGCCTCGGCATCGGTGAGCGGGTCGGCATCGCGCTGATCGGTCCAATCGCGCTGTTGGCGAAGGAATTCGAGCACGTCATGAACGGGATTGCCGGTGCGACGAGCACCATCCGGACGGCCATCGGCCGGTGGCTCGGCATTCGTGGGCGGCGGCCCGGATGGCGGCTCACCATCCGCACCTGCGGCCTCCGCCCGCGGTTCGGCGGTGTCAGGCAGCACAGCGACCGGGCGATCCTGGTCGGCGTCGGCACGCACCGGTTCTTCGGCCTCGACCTCACGTGTAACCGGCTCTGCGCCTGGATCTTCCGATGGCGATTCGGTGTCAGCAGCCCGAGCCGCTTGTGCACGAGCGTATTCGGCCCGCGCCAATTCGTCCTCGGCGTCGAACACGCGCCGCGCGGCACGCTCCAACTCCGCAATCCGCTCGTGCCACGGCCCCTGCTCGTCCACCCGCGATGTGCGGCCACGCAAGGCTTCGAGCGCATCGTCCAACGCATCCCGCGTCAGATCCTCCTCGTTCACCGGCAACCCACGGCGAGCATCCGCCAGGTCGGCCCGCGCGTCCGCCAACTCCCGCTCCGCCGCATCACGCCGGGCGGTCGGGCGGCTCGGTTCGGCGTCGACACGTACCGATTCCCCGGCCACGGTGTCCGCTCCACGCGAAGCAGATTCTTCGCCGGGGTTGTCCGATATCGGACGGGCCACCTGGCCGTCCTCGTCGCGAGCGTCGTCCACCCGCGCGAACGCGTCCTCCGCGTCGAACACCCGCCGCGCCGCATCCTCGAGCCGTGCAACCCGCTCCTGCCACGGGCCCTGCTCATCCACCCGCATCGTGCGGCCACCCAGGGCTTCGAGCGCATCGTCCAACGCATCCCGCGTCAGATCCTCCTCGTTCACCGGCAACCCACGGCGAGCGTGCGCGAGGTCGGCCCGCGCATCCGCCAACTCCTGTGCCGCCGCATCACGCTCAGCCGACAGATGCTCGGCGTCAACACCCGTATGCCTTTCGCCGCCAGTCGCACCCAGGTCGTCGGCTCGTGTTTTCCCCGCGACAGGCCCTCTGGTTTCCCGAGCTTCTCCGGGTGAAGCCGGGTCGCCGACGCGCGCACTTCCCGCGACGGGTCTCCTGGGAGACCGGTCGCCGTCATCCGGAGCCGGATCGCCCACGCGCGTAGTTCCCGCCACTGGTTCCCCCGGCGCGGGCGGTGGCGTTGGCTCTGTGCCCGAGGGGAATCCGTCGAGCTCGCGTTCGAGTGCGTCGAGGCGGTCCATGGCGCGGCGGTGGATCTCGTCCAGTTCGTCCAGCAGGCGAGCATGCAACTCGTCCAGCGTCTGGGCCTCCGGAGACGGGTGTGCCGCGTCGTCCGGCCCGCCTGCGAGCCGGTCGAGCCGGGCGACGGCGGCGTCGAAGTGCTGATCGAGGTCCGTCGCGATCCCGTCGAGCTGGGCGAAGGTGTCGCGAAGCAGCTCGTCGAATCGTTCGTCGGTGCGCCGGGCCGCGTCGTCGAACTCCGCGCGGATGCGCTCCAGCGCCGCCTCGGCCGAGTTCTCCGCGCCCGGGCGGGCCGTGGGCGCCGCGAGCGGCGGGACCTCGGCTGCGGCCGGGACGCCCTGGTCGGGCCGAGCGGACAGCTCGTCGAACCGTGCGGCGATCTCGGCTTCGATGTCGGCCAGGCGGTCGAGAGCGCGCTGCTCGATCCGGTCCAGATCCGTACTCGCGCGGCGCAACAGGTCGTCGAGCTGCTGGTCGATTCGGCGGTGCAGCTCGTCGAGGTCGGCGAGCGCTCGGTGCGCATCGTCGCGCGCGGTGACGGATGGGGAGTGCGGCGCGGCGTTCCGCGGGTCGTCCGACGCACTTTCACCGGACTCATCCGGACGCACGGTGCGCGGCGACGCCGCATCCGGCTCGCTCCCGGGACGGTCGGTCGACGGCACGGCTAGCTCACCGTCACCCGAATCATCGGACGCGCCCAGACGCGTGGTGCGCGACGCCTCCGCCGCATCCGGTTCGCGCTCAGGACGGTCGGTCCGCGGCACACCCTGCCCACCGTCACCCGAATCATCGGACTCGTCCGGACGAGCGGTGCGTGGCGACGCCGCATCCGGTTCGTCCTCGAGACGATCGGTCCGCGGCACACCCTGCCCACCGTCACCCGAGTCGTCGGGCTCGTCGGGCTCGTCCGGACGCGCGGGTGCGGGTGGATCCTCCGGGGGCTTCTGCGCACCGCCGTCGGCGTTCGGCGCCGAGGATTCGTCCTCCTCGCGTGGGCGCGACGGCTCCTCTCCGGCGGGCGGGCGGCGATCGCCGCCGCGGGGTCCTTCGCCGGGGCCATCGGTCGGGCCGTGGGGCCGCGACGGCGTCGCACCCGATGCGGGCGGCAGGTAGCCCGGGTCCGGTGCAAGCGGAGCGGGAGCGTACGGGATGCCCGCGCGCCAATCGGTCAACGGCGGGCGGTCGGCGTCCCAGTGATAGCCGAGCGTGATCGCGTGCGCGTTGGCCTGCTGCCAGGTCGAAAGCGGATTTTCATCCAGGAATCGCGCTTCGGCCAGCATGTCGTCGAGCAGCACGAAGTCTTGTGACAGCGGGACGCCGTCGATCAGTCGCTGCCACGCCTCCGCTACATCGGCGAGGCGGTCCATCTTCTCGTCGGTGTACCGGCCGGCCGGATCGCTGTGTTCGCGTACTCGATGCTCCTCGACCATCAGGTGGTCCTTGATGCGCGCCAGTTCCTCGCGGGTGAACACGGGAACGTCGTCGCGCATGTGCTCGGCGAGCGCGGTGGCGATGTCGTCGGGATCGCCACCGCCCGCCACCAGTTCGCGGATGTCCTCCACAGTGTCGCGAATCGCGTCGGGGTCTTCGGCGGCGAACCGGTCCGCGAGGTCGGCCGCCATCCGGTCGATCTCGTCGTGGATGCGCCCGAGTTGCGCGTCGACGTCGCCGAGCGGATCGATACCCGGCTGCCGCCGGACCAGCCGTGCGACGGCGTCCACCACCTCGCGCGCCCGGGTTTCCTGCTCGGCGCGCCGATGCCGGTCCAGGCCGTCGGCGATCCGGTCGATGTCGGTGTCGTCGGCGAGGAAGCGCTCGTATTCCCCGTCCGCCCAGTCCTGGACCCGCTGCCAGGCAGCGACGTCACGGTCCCACTCGCGCCGCAGGCCCTCCGGGATGTCGACCCGGTCGCCCGGCGGCACATGGTCGGCCGCATTCCACGGCCGGTGCATCGGCTGGATGTTGCGCTGCGGCGGGGCGAACCATTCGTAGTTGCGGAACACCGTGCCGAACGGCGGCACATGTCGCAGCCACGGCCGCGCCTGCACCCACTCGCCGATCTCCGGATGACGCTGGATCCACGCCTTCACCGCCGGATGCTTGGGCACCTGCGCCGCCATCAGCAGCAGGCGCACCACGTTGTACGAATCGCCGCCCCAGTGCTGGGTGTACACGTCGTGCTCGTCGACGCCCGAGGTGTCGTACCGCGAAGGCGCCTGCGGCATGTGCAGCGGAAGGGTGCTCTCCGGGATCATGCCCGGCGGGACGTCGTCGGTCGGCAGGGTGATGTCGTTGACGACGTCCTCCATCGCCCACCCGCTGACACCGTCCGGCAGTTCCTTCCGCGAGTACTTCTTCGGCGGTTCGCTGCGATCGCGCCCGAATTCCCAGTCCGGACGGGTCGGATCGACGCGGTGCCAGACGCCGTCGGCGTCGCGCCACGAGGTGATGTCCAGGCGGCGACCGCCGATCCACCCGGTGCTCAACCGTTCGATCTCGGGCGGGTCCATGTCCTGCGTCCGCACGTTGTCTTCGCGGTCGGCGAGCACGTGACGGTAGTCGACCGTGGTCTCCGGGCCCACGATCGCCTGTGCCACATCGGAACTGCGGCGCAGGGCGTCGGCCAGAGCGGCGTCGTGATCGGCGCGCGGGGCGGACGGGTCGGGCCGGGCACCGAACACGATGATGCGCGGGCGCTCGCCGTCGATGATGCCGACCCGGTCGGTCACCATCCGGCCGCCGATGCGTTCGATGAAATCCCGATACGCGCCCGCAACCCTGGCCATGTCGTCCTGGATGCGGCCGATCGCGTTGTGCGCGTCGTTCACCTCGCGTGCGACGGCATCGAGCGCGTCGATGTCCCGGCGGCGCGCGTCGGCCTCCGCCTCGGAGAGCGTGCCGTCGGCGAGCCCGTCCCGGACCGCCGCGCGCAGGTCGGCCACGGTCCGGTCCAGCCGCTCCGGCTCGCAGGCCGCCTGATCGACTCGGCCTTCGGGATCCAGCAGGCCCAGGCGCGCCGCCAGGTCGTCGCGCTCGTGCCGCAGCGGCTTGACCTCGCGCAGCGCGTCGGCCCGCTGTTGGGCCAGCCCTTCCAGCGCGTCGATCACGTCCTGCGGCCGGGACCGCTGCGCTCCGACGCCTGCCCTGCGCAACTCATCGATTCGACGGTCCACCTGCTGGATCCGCTCGTCGAGCTGGTTGACCTGCTCGGCGGCCGCGGCGAGTTTCTCGATCGTCCGCCTGCGATGCTCGAGTTCCAGCGGCTCCGGCGCGACCCGGTCGGTGTGCGGCGCGTCGTCGGGGCCGCCGCCGTCGTCGACCGTCCTGACGTTCGCGGCGTCGTACAGCCGCAACACGGTGGTCTCCAGCTGATCCCCGCGCAACGCCGACTCGTCCAGAACGACGCTGTCACCCCAGGATTCGCAGCGGGCGGCGCGGTCCTCACGTTTGGCCCGCCAGAACTCGCGTTCACGGGTCAGGGCCTGGCGCTGCTGGACGAGCCGGTCGTATTCGCCCACCGGAGTGGTGGACAGTTCGAGATCCGCGAGTTGCGCTCCCAGGCGAGCGGTTTCCACGTCGGCGTCGGCGAAGTGCCGCGCGGTCTGTTCCAGTTCGTCGATCCGGGCGAGACGTTTCGGCATCTCGCTGACCGGCATGGTCCGTCCGCGCAGCTCCTCCAGCGTCCGGTCCAGGCCGTCCGGTCCGGGTCGCAGGGCCGCCCAGTCGTCGGCGTCATCGATCGGCAGCCGTCCCGCCAGTTCGTCGCGCCGCGAGCGCAGTTCGTCGCGCCGGGCCTGCGCCTGCTCGAGTTCGGTTGCGAGCCGGTCGTATTCCGTCCGCGTCTCGGGTGACATCCGAGCGCGCGGGTCGTCATCGGCGCCACCGGTCCGCGACCCGTCCGCGCCGAGCGGGGGTGTGTCCGTCTCCGGAGTGGCGGCGGACGACGGCGCGGAGTCGGTCCGTGCCGAAGCCGCCGAGTCCGGCGTGGCCGAATCGGCGCGTGGTTCGCTCCCGATCGGCGCGTAGAGCCTGCGCAACCACTGCGCCCGGTCCTCCGCCATCCGGGCGTTCCATTCCGCTTGTTGCGCGCGGAGTTCCGCCCATGGGTCGTCCGGATCGGCGTCGGCGATGCGCCGCATCCGGTCCGCTTCGAGCGTGGCGGACCAGCTCTCGTTCTCCGCCTGCTCCAGTCGCAACCAGGCCGCGCGGTCGGCGGCCATGCGGGCGTTCCATTCCGCCTGTTCGGCGCGTAACCGTGCCCAGCGGTCGTCCGGGTTCGCGTCGGCCTGCTCGCGCAACCAGGCGGCGTGGTCGGCGGCCATGTCCGCCTCCCAGTCGGCCTGCTCGATCCGCATCCGGAAGTACCAGTCGGAGGGCGAGCCGGGCTCGTCGCCGGGGTCGTCCGCGGAGCGCGGTGTGGTCGGCGGCTTTTCGGCACCGCCATCGCCCGAAGCGGGCTTCGCGGGATTGGCATCGCCGTCGCCGGAGCCGGACTTCACGGAATCGACTTCACCCTCGCCGGAGCCGGGCTTCACGGAATCAGCATCGCCATCGCCCGGGCCGGGCTTCACAGAATCGACTTCACCCTCGCCGGAGCCGGGCTTCACGGAATCAGCATCGCCATCGCCCGGGCCGGGCTTCACAGAATCGACTTCACCCTCGCCCGAGCCGGACTTCACATCGGCGTCACCCTCGCCGGAGCCGAGCCGCACGGTCTCGGCATCGCCATCGCCGAGCTTCGCGGAATCGGATCCATTTTCGCCGAAACCGGGTTTCGCGGTTCCGGATTCACCCGGCTCGGCTGGGTCATCGGATCGCCGCCCGGCCGCGGTGTGCCGCGACTCTCCGCCTGCGGCCGCATCCGCGCGCGGGGCGATCGGCATGACCCGGATGGTGCCGTCGGGGTCGACCCGCAGCTCGCGCGGCCGTGCGCCTCGAGCCAAAGCGTCCGCCACCTCCGGATGCCCTGCGGCCGCATCGGCCAGCGCGTGAGCCGGATCCGTCCCGCCGAGATTCACCACCAGCACCATCGGAGGCTCGCCCGCGAGGATGCCCACGCGATCGGTGACCGGCCGGGCATCCGCGCGCAGCAACGCGTCGCGTTCCAGGGCGGTCGCCATCGCCCGGTCCAGGCGCTCCACGCGCTCCTCGGCCCTTGCGAGCCGTTCCGGATCCTTCGCCGCGCGTGCGGCGTCGCGTTCGCGCACCGCGTCGTGCTTCTGCGCGGCAAGCCGGTCCAGCACCGCCTGCCGCCGGTCGGCCTCGGCGCGGCGGGCCTGATCCGGGTCGGGGGTGCGCGGCCGGTCGAATTGCGGCGGGTTGTGCTCGGTCTGGCCCGCGTCGATCGAGCGCGGGGCGTCGTCGCGCGATCCGAAGGACAGCCGATCGGCCATGCGCCGCAGCGCTCCCCTTGGTTCGCGCCGGACCAGATCGGACCCGCCGTCGCCGAGCAACCGGGAGATCCGCTTGACCAGCTTCTTGACACTGCCGTCGGACATGCCGTGGAAGAGCCTGCCGAAGGCGTCGTCCAAACCACCGTCGCCGGTCGGGGCCGGCACGCGCCACCCGCCGTTGCCATCGGCCTCCAGCACGATGCCGAACGAGTAATCGGCGATCTCGATGCTGCCCACCGTGGTCCGCGGCCACGACACGCCCGGTCCGCTCCCCGGCTCGGGCAGCGGCACCTGCCTGGTGGCCAGCCGGTGGGCCACCACCGCCGGATGCGGTTCGCCGACCTCCGGTTCCGTACGGAAGTTCGTCAGCGCGTCGTGGCGCAGCGAGCCCTTGTTCTGGCGGCCCTCGTAGGCTTCGTGTGCGTCCGCTTCCCGCTGATCCTGCTTGGTGTGGAACATTTCCGGACCGAGCTGACGCAGCCACGCCTCGAAGCCGAGACCGGTGCGGCCTGCCTCGCGATAGCGCAGATAGTGCGCCAAGAACTGTTGCATCGTCTCGTAGCGGTCGGGCGCGCGATACGGCCCCTCCGCCACCCCCGCGGGCAGCCAGCGGGTGCCACCGTCGTCCGGCGAGACGGCGAGGTAGTCGAGGCGATGCGTTCCGCTCCACAACACCTCGGCATATGCCGAATTCCGCACCGCCAGTTCACGCAACGCGTCGATATGCCCGCCGGGCTGCGCCACGATGACCAGGCGGTGCACACCCCGCTCACCGGTGAACAGCGCGATGCGTTCGGTCAGGCGGACACCGGCGGGATCCCGGTCGAGCAGGGCGTTGACCGTGCGCCGCGCCACCGCCGAGTCGTCGGCCTCGACGGGAGCGTGCCGCGCCGGCTCCGCCGCATCATCGGCCATCGGCCACGGCTGGTAGCGGCCGTGGTTGTCCGCGGCGGAACGGGCGACTTCCATCGTGATCTCGGCCTCGGGCAGCCCCACCTTGTCGACGTACTTGCGCAGCGCCGTCAGCCCGGCGTCCAGCGCGCGACGCTCGGGCGGCACGCCGTCGTCGGCGTGCGACGCCTTCCGGTAGGCCCGATCGTAGGCCTGCGTGTAGGCGGTCTCGGCGGGGCCGACGGGCACGAAGCGTCCCGATTCCCGCAGCACGCGCAGGGTTTCGATCTCGACAGCGAAGTCACCGGTGCGCATCCGCCGAAGTTCGGGCGAGTCCGCCTTGTGCGGGCTGGGCGCGTGGTCGAGGTCGGCGGCGGTGAATCCGTTGGCCCGGTCCCATTCCGCGGCGTAGTGCGTGGCGTAGTCGACGCCGTCGATCAGCGGCCCGCGTTCGACCAGCGCGGCGCGCACCTCGCGCACCGCCGCCCGGTAGGCCGCCGCGTCGAGCATCGATGGCCGGACCGACGAGTTGTCGCGATACGCGCGTGCGGCGATCTTGCGTGCCTTCTTGCGTGCCTCGTCGAACGTCTCGCGCAGTCGGTCGTCGTGTTCGACGGTGCGCGGTTCGTCCGGGGTGCGTTCCCGCTCGCTCTGGTACTTCGCGCGTTCCTCGCGGACCCGGGCGAACTCGAAGGCCCTGGCGTGCGCCTCGGCCTGGCGGTCGAGCATCGTGCCGACGTACTCGTCACGCGACAGCGTGAGCCGTTCCAGCGGACCGTCGCCCACCCGCGTCTGCTCGGCCATGGCGGCGGCGTGCACCCACGCTTCGGCGAGCTCGAGCGCCGACGAATTCGAGTGCAGCACAATGCTGTCGGCCGACGGCACGTAGCCGCTGTCGGACCGCAGCTGCTGCCTGCCGTCACGCGCGGCCGGTGGGTCGTCGAACGTGAACCGGATATCGACGCCGAGCCGGTCGACGGTGCTCATGGCCCACCGGCCGACGGAATTGCCGTCGCCGCGCACCCGCTCGCCGCGCATGTTCTGGTAGACGCGCAGGTTGTCGCCGTCCAGCTCGCGCATCACGCGGTCGAGCCGGTCGGCCAGGTGGTCGGCCGGTACCGGCTCCTCGGCCGCGGGCCGCTCCGGTCGAGCGACATCGTCGGGCGGATTCGGCGTCCGCTCGCGCATCCAGTGGCCGTCGTCCCCGGACCGGACCGCGGAAGGATCGGTCTGCTCGTGCCGCAACCGCACCGCGCCGGAGTCGTCGACGTCCACCCACACCCGGTCGGCGACGACATCCTCCACCACCAGGGTGTGCCGCAGTGACGTGTCGGGCGCCTCGTCGCCGGTCACCCTGGTGAACCGGTCACCGGTCTCCGCGACGAACACCTTCGGCGGCCGTCCGGGCAGCCACGCCACCCGGTCGGTGAGCCAGCTGCCACCGGCCTCGCGAACCTGCCGGTCCATCAGGTCGTGCCCGACTCGCGCCGCGAGTTCGAGGGCGACGTCGTCCCGCGCCGCGACCGCGCGCCCGCGATCGGCGGCGAGTTCGCTGAGCACCCGCACCTGAGCGTCGAACGTAGCCAGCTGGTCGTCGTCGAGTTTGCGTACCAGTTCATCCCGCATCGCGTCGATGCGGCCGATCTCCCTGGTGTGAGCCGCGTGCCTGCGCACGAGGTCCTGAGTCTCGCGCGCGGCCTCCGCTGTCGCGGGCCGGTATTCGGCGGCCGAGCGCTCGTGGTGCTGGGCGGCGTCCCAGTCCCGGCCGTGCGTGCTGCGGGCACTGGCGCGCTCCTCGGCGGACCACGGCGGGTCGAACAGGTCACCGGCGAGCAGCGCCTCGACGCCCGCCTCTCGTCCCCGTTCGCGCAACCGGCCGGCATCCATCGCCGGGTCGGCCTCTTGCGCCCGGGCCACGGCCGCGTCGTAGGCCTCGAGGTACTGCCTGCGTACCGCGCGCTGGTACTCGACCTCGACCGGCGCCAGCGCGGTGGGCCGGCCGGGATACCCGGCGTTCTCCAGTTCGCGCAGGAATTCCGCCTGCCTGCCGGTCGCGACGGCATCGGCGCGCAATTGCGCCGTTACGTAGTCCTCCCGTGACATGCCCCGGATCCGGGACGGCGTGACCTCCACCTGCCTTGCCCGGATCGCCTCGGTCAGCGCGGCCACACGCACGAGTTCGCCGGCCAGCTCCACCTGTCCGCGGTCATGGGTGTCGATCCGGATGTCCATGGTGCGGCGGTCGAAGACGTCGGCCGCGCCGATCTCGTCGCCGAGGTCGGCGAACCGCACTCGGGCGCCCTCCGCGCGGAGCAGTTCCGCCGCCTCGCGACCGACGGCGGACTGTTCGAGCACCTGCCACACTTGGGCCGATTCGGCGTCGACCCGGCTCAGCTGCCACAGGTCGTCGGCGCGGACTTCGCTGTCGGCGCGCTCCGGCTGGTCGGCCGCGTCGTCCGCCGCCGGTTCCCGCTGGTTGTCGTCGACCCGCTCGCGCGATCCGGTGGCGTCCGGCGTCGAGTGCGTGTCCGCGTCGGCGAACTCCGGCTCGCTGAAACGCACTGTCGGCGCGGGATCGCCTGCTTCGACACGTATTTCGGTGAAGCCGTGCTCGGCCGCCAGCTCGCCGAGGAGGGAGTCGCGCATCGTTTCCTCGGGCGTCCGGTAGAGGTCCGGGTCGTGGCCCGGACCACCGTCCCGGTGCCATTCGCCCCGGATCTCGGTCACCAGGTGCCCGAATTCGGACATCGCGCTGCGGAAAAGGCCCGCGCCGTCGGCCGCTCTGGTGGCGGGCTGTATATGGACGCGCAGCACCCCCTCGGTGTCGACGGTGACGTGGATGCCGCCTTTGCCGTTGGGGTAGAACCAGGTGTTGCGTCGGTCGTATTCGCGGACCACGGTATGGTCGTCGCCGACCGGCGTGATGGCGTCGGGCGGCGGCACAGGGGCGATGTCGCGCGCGTGCTCGCGTACCCGCGCCAGCCGCTCCATGGCCAGGTCGTGCCAGTCGGTGCGGCCGTAGCGCTCGAACTGCGGCCGCAGCGCGGCGACCCGTTCGATGAGGATGTCGACGGCCTCGCGGGTCAGCTCGTTGTCGCGGTAGCGGACGCTTCCGTCGGCGTCGCGGGCGAGGAATCCTTCGGCGAACGGGCTCACCGCGTCGCGGGCCTCGGCGCTGTTCTCGAAGGCGCGGCTGTGGTCGATGCCCGCGAGCTGCCGGTCCGGCCCGGCGAGCCAGCCGAAACGATCCCGGTCCGGGGGCCGGACCACGGTGTCGAGCAGGCCGAGGGCGCGGCCGGGAATCGAATCGGCGTAGCCGAGTTCGTGCGGATCGGTGAAATCGCGGTGCCGGTCCCCGGCCGGTTCACCTGGCATCACCTGCTGGTAGACGACGTTGGGCTCGTGCAGTACCGACTCGGGCACGGGGGCGTCGACGGCCCGGCCGAGCGCCCCGGTGAGTACCTCGGCGACGGCGTGCCGCGGATTGACGACGATCTTGCGGATCAGTTCGGTGCCGTTGGCGAACCGGACCAACTCGACGCTCCGGGCGCTGTGCGCCGAATCGCCCTCGCGCAGTATCGTCGCGCCGATCTCGCCGGAAGCCAGCGCATCCGCCACGACCTGGTCGAACGAGCGGGTGCCGTGCGCGGCGTCCCAGGCGTCGCCGTAGAAATCGGCGTGGGTCCGATCCGGGCCGACGGTCTCGGCGTCCATCAGCGGGCGCAGCGCCTCGAACGCGGCCTCGCGCGCCTTGTCCTGCAGATCCTCGGGCCAGGCGTTCGGCTCCGCCGCCCGCGCGGCCGCGTGCGCGGCGTCGTACGCCTCGGTGTACACCCGCTCGAGTTCGGTCTCGGGGATCTCGTGCCGCGCCGCGCGCAGTTCGCCGATCGCCGCGAATTGCATGATGCGCGCGGCCGTCTCCAGGTCGAGCATCGCGCCGACGTACGCGCGGCGCGACGACTGCGTCCGGAGCCGGGCGGCGTCGGGCATGTCCGGCGCGTGGGTCAGATCGGCGAGCGTGCCGCCGCGCACCAGGGCGAGTATCTGCTGGGTGTCGGTCAGGCCGGGATCGAGGACCAATCGCCGTTGCGCGGGGTAGTAGCGATCCGGCGCGTCCGATTCGTACTCGACCCGCACCTTGTGCTCGGTCAGCGCCCGATCGATCTGCCTGCCGATCTCGGTCCGGGCCAGTTCCGCACGGAGACGGGCGGTCCGCTCCGCTGCCGCGGTCCCGGCGAGATCGCGCGGCGTGACCGCACCGACCGGGTCGCTCGGCGCGATCGGCCCTGGCTCGTCGACGGATCGGACGCGCACGCGGCCGAAGTCGTCGATCTCCACTTCGAGGAACCGGCGGTCGACATCGTCGCGGCCGAGCAGCGCGGCCGCGAACGGGTCGCGCTCGGCTTCCCGCATGACCCGCTCGTGGTCACCGGCTTCCGCGGCGATCACCAGCCGGTCCGGCTCACCCGGCACATGAGCGACGTGATCGGTGAGCACCCGGGCGCCCGGCTCACCGCGGATGGCCGCGCCGAGCACGCCCCGCGCGGCCGATGCGGCGAGACTGTGCTGTTGCCCCTCGAGCCGGGTCCCGGCCTGGTCCCGCAGATCCGCCGCGTCGCTCAGCACACGCAGATCGTGCTGCCTGCGCAGCGATTCGGCATCGTGGTCCGACCGGGTGGCCGCGTCCTGCGCCTCCCGCAGCGCCCGATCGATCGTCGATCGGGCGACGTCGCGGGTGCCGAAGAGCGCCTCCGCCCGGCGGGCGAATTCCGCGGCGGCCTCCCGTGCCCGCAGCCTGGCGTCCTGGCGGGTCAGCGCGCCGTGCCATAGTTCGTCCGCGGTGGTCGGCGAGAACGGATGGTGCCTGCCCGCCTCCGCCGCGCCGTCGCGGCCGACATTGGCCTCGTCCCAGATGTTTCCGTAGTAGTCGGCGTAGTTGCGCCCGTTGTTCCATTCCGTCCGGCGCAGCGGCTCGCGCAGCGCCGCGACGCCGAGATCGTGCGCCTCGGTGCGGGTTCCCGCGTTGTCCCAGCGCCGCCGGGACAGCTCCCGGTCGAACGCTTCCCGGTAGTGCTCTTCGAGCGGATGTTCGGCGATCTCGTAGCCGAGCGCGCGCAGTTCGGCCGCGAGCCGGAAGTGCCTGCCGCTGGCGGCGGCTTCCTCGTCGACCATCGCGTCGACGAATTCATCGCGCGACATCGCGCGGATGCGCTCGGGTGTGTTCGCCGTGGTGCGCTGGAGATGACGTTGCGCGTGCAGCGATTCGTGCGCCAGAGCCAGCGCCTGGCGCACGTGCGAATTGCCCGCGGTGAACGCCAGCGCCGACAGTTCGCGACGCCGGAACTCGCCGGTCCGCCCGTCCGGCGCGGTGTCTTCGTAGCCGGTGCGGATCGGGCCGCTGTCCAAGCTCGCCAGAATCTGTTTGCCGTAGTCGGTCTGCCGGAGCAGGGCGCGGACCTGGTCGTCGTGGGTGTCGAGAACCAGGCGGTCGTTCGTCGGCGCGTCGACGGCACGGCCGATTCCGCCCTGCTCCGCGTGGTGCAGCAACAGATCGTGCAGCGCGCGTATGGGTTTGCTCGCCGGGCCGAGATCGCCGAAGTGGTCGCGCAGCACGACTTCGGCGAAAGCTTCGGCCACCGCCTCGTGATCGTCGAGCAGGCCGTCCTCGTCGAGGCTGTACCCGCTGAGTTCCCGCAGCCACTCGCCGAAATCACCGTCGGGGTCCGCGGCGGCCAGCTCGAGCAGATGGCGCTCCGCCCGCATCCGCGCGGCGAGACCACCGGCGTGGTCGAGCACGTGACCGTATTCGTGCACCGCGACGGCGAAGACGGGCCGCCGCAACATCATCGGCTTCAGTTGGTCGTTGCCTACGGCGTTGTGCACCGCCGCACGGAAGTCGCGCGCGCTCGTGGCATGCTCGTGACTGAGGACGATCGCCCTGGTGAAGACCTTTTTGGTGACGTCGTCGATCTGGCCGTCGGCCCACCCGAGCTCGCCCCGCTTCAACTCGCCGATGCCGACGCCGCGCAGGTCGACGTGCGGGAACCGCTGGTGCATTTCGACCACGGCCCTGGCGTATTCGCGCACCACCTCGGGGTTCAGGCCCGGCCGGTCGAAGCCGAACACCTCGAACCCTGGGTTGCCCGTGGCCTCGCGCAGCCGGTCCCGCAACAGCTCGCCGACCTCGTGCGGACTCAGCTGCGACCACTCGTCCGCGGTCGCGGCGCCGAGCACCTCCGTATCGGGCACGTCCGCCGCGATGTCCTCGGGCGGATGGGAACCGCGCGGGGACTCGTCCGCCACGCGGTCCCGATCGACGTGCGGATCGTCATTCCCGGACCGCTCGACGCGGTGCGGCTGTTCGCCTTCCGGCGTGCTCGCCCTGCCCGGCGTCAACCGATCGATGAAGCGGCCGAACCTGCTGCGCGGCGCGGCGCGATCCGCCAAGTCGGTGGAGCCGTCGCCGAGCAGCTCGATGATCCGCGCGACCAGCTTCTTCCGGTCGGGCGCGGACAGGCCCTGCAGATGCGTGGACAGGACATCGGATTCCGATCGGTTCGACAGCGGAGCGGGCACCCGCCAGCCACCGTTGCCATCGGGTTCCAGGTGGATGCTCAGCACCGTCGACCCGACTCGGAAGATTTCCAGTTCGTGATGCGACGGGCGTGGTATTCCCGAGTCGCTGGGCAGCGCTATCCGGCGGGTGTACAACCGGTGCGCTACCTCGGCCGGATGCGGCGGCGTCAACGGCGGATCGGCGTCGGCAGCGGTGCGGTGCCCCGCCTCGTGGAAGCCCTCGGTCAGCCTGCCCGGCACGTGGAAACCCTGGCGGCTGGTACCGCGGGCCTTCTCGGCGTCTTCGGCGGTGTAGAACGCGTCGGGTCCGAGTTGTCTCAGCCACTCCTCGAATCCGAGATGCGTGCGGCCCTCCGCCCGGTAGCGCAGATAGTGCGCCAGCATCTCCGTGAGCGCTTCGGTCCTGCTGGGGTGACGGTACGGCCCCTCCGCCGCCGTGACGGTGATGTGGTGCATGGTCGGCAGGCCGCCTGCCCCGCGCACCGCCTCGCGGTAGTCGAGGTAGTGCGACCGGTCCCAGAGCACGTCGGCGAGTTCCGGGTGGTTCGCCGCCAGTTCGCGCAGGGCGTCGATGTGCTGTCCGGGTTCGGCGACGACCACCAGGCGCGGCCGCCTCCCCGGCTCGGAATCGGCCGGGTAGCGCGCGACGCGATCGGTGAGCCGCTCCGGATGCGGCTCGCCGTCGAATTCCTGATCCAGAACGCGCCGGGCGAGTTCGGCGTCGTCGTCGCGCCCGATCTCGCGCGTCGCGGGGTCTTCGGAGCGCGGCGCGATCCCGTCCTCACGCGCCTGTGGATGACCCCACCGCGACTCGTCCTCGTTGCCCGCCGCGCGGACGACGTCCAGGGCGATCTCGGCCCGGTCCAAGCCGACCCGGTCGAGATAGCGCCGTACCGCCTCGCGTCCCGCCCGGTGGGCGGCCTGCTCCGGCGGCGGAGCCTCGGGGTTGCGGCGATGCGCCTTCTCCGCCTTGGGGTACGCCTTGTCGTAGGCCTCGGTGTACGCGCGTTCGGCCGGGCTGACCGGGACGTATTCGCCCAGATCGCGCAGCATGCGCAGGCTTTCGATCTCCAGCGCGACATGCGTGGCGCGCTCCCCGGCCCTGGCACGGCTGTCGCGCGCCTGCGCGTCGGCATCGACGACGCGTTCGGTCGGCGCGATGCCGTGCGCCCGGTCCCATGCCGCCCCGAAGTGATCGCCGTAGTCGCGCCAGTCGACGTGCGGCCCGAGGTGGTTCAGGTGCTCACGCACGGCGCGCACACCGGCGCGGAAGGCGGCCCGGTGGTACAGCGGGAAGGACCGGACGACGCCCGACTTCCAGTACGTCTTCTCGGCGTAGCGCAGCGCGTCGTCGTAGGCCTTGCCGTAGGCGCGTTCCAGGTCGTCGACGCCGATCCGGTTCGGATCGATCATGCCGGTGTCGTCGGCGTTGCCCGCGTACATCAGGGCGTACGCCTCGGCCATCCGGTCCAGCATCAGGTCGACGTATTCGTCGCGGGAAAGGGTCAGCCGCGCCAGCGGTTCGCCCGCGGCCTCGTGCATCTGCTCGGCCAGCCGCGCCGCGCGCACCAATTCCGCTGCGTGCCGCCGAGATCCGGCGTCGGATTCCAGCACGACGGTATTGGTGACCGGGTTGTAGCCCGCGTCCGGCCGCAGTCCGTAGCGGCCGCTGTCCATGCGACGGATGCTCGCCTCGGACTCGGCGCTGAACCGGATGTCCACCCCGAGCCGCTCGAGCACGGCCGCCGCCCATCTGCCCTGTCGACTGCCGCTGAGTTCGACCAGTGCCTCGTTCCGCAATGCGGCCGCGTGCTCGGTGATCGTCCGCTGGTGCGTCCCCTCGCCCACCCGGTGCCGGGGCGGATCGGCCGGCGCGGGCGCGTCGGCGGCGTCTCGGAGGACGTGCAGGTCACCGGATTCGTCGAAACGCACCCGGATGTCGGTGGGTGGCGGTTCTCCGGCCAGGGCGGCGCGGTCTGACAGGTCTCGCCGCACGATGTCGGTGATCTCGCCCAGTACGCGGGCATGTTCCGTGGTCGCCCGCGTGTGCTGCGCGGTCAGATCCGCCAGCAGCAGCACGTAGTTGGTGCCGTTCCAGATGTCGATACGCTCGGACCGTTCCCGGACCAGGTCGAACTTTTCCTGCCGCGTGGACGGGATCTCGTCGTCGGGAAGGTTGAATCCGTCCTGCAGCCGCCGGAACGCGCGATCCCAATGCGCCTCGACGCGCGCCAGCTCGCGCCTGGCCGCCGCCTCCGTCCGCTGGAGCCGATCCAGTTCGCGGGCCGTGGCGAGATCGGAGAGAGCGTGTTCCGCCGCCCCCTCGGGTGAGCGGTGCGCGGCGTCCCACTCCTCGCCCGCCTCGTGCCGTCCGCTGACGCCCTTGCGTGGATCCTCCGGTGCGTCGAATCGCGGATCGGCCAGCAACTCGGCCACGCCCGCCGCGCGCCGCCGCTCACTGTCCACGCCCGAATCCGATTGCCGTTCCCAGGCATCCAGGTCCAGCACCCGACGCAGGTCCGCGTCGGCGCGGTTGCGCACCTCCTCGAGGTCGATCACCCGCAGCGACGCCCGCTCCAGTTCCGACAACCGGTCCCGCCAGGCGCTCGCCTGGTCGATCCGGATCGTCCGGCCGTGCAACTGCTCCATGGTGTCGGCCAGTGCGGCGCGAGTGCTCAGTTGCCCCTCGTCCGCCAGGCCGCGAGCCGCCTCCGCACGCAGCGCCCGCGCCGCGTCGACCGCCGCGGCCGCGGCGTCACGCCGGGCGGTCAGCCGAACGGCCTCCGCATCCCGGATCGCCCGGCGCGCCGGGTCGTCCACAAGGCCATCCGGCTCGACGGCCCGGTCGAAGACATCCAGATAGGCCGATTCCAGCGCGCTGCGCTGCGCGGCATCGATCACATCGCGCACCGGCCCGCCGTACGGGTCGTAACCGGCCTCGCGCATCTGCCGGTGGAATTCGGCTTGGCGGCCGAGCGCTTCGGCCTCCGCCCGCACCCGCGCGGCGACGTGATCGGCGCGGTCCAGCGCGCGGATCCGGGCCGGGTTCACCTCGAATCTGCCCTCGGCGACCGCACCGGCCAGCTCCGCCGCCCGCACGACCGCCGCCGCCTGCGCCAGCTGGTCGCGGCCACGGGTGCCGATGAACACTTCCATCGTCCGCCCGTCGAACCCGTCCGGCTGTCCGGGACCGTCGCCGGGTTCCTCGAACCGGACGGCGGCGCCGAGGTCGCGCAGCCGGGTGAGCGCTTGCCTGCCGATCTCGCTGCGCACCAGCACTTCACGTACTTCCGCCGCGGCCACATCGGTCGGGCGATGGTGCCAGCCTGCGGGTTGCGCCTCGTCCGGGCGGACCAGATCACGCGCGCCGTTCTCGTCGCTCCCGGCGGTGACGGGTTCGGTGAGATCGGCGGGCGGTGCATCGGTTCGGCGTCGCGGCTCCTCCCCGTCCCGGGGGTCGTCTGCCCGAACCGCGTGTCGCTCGGAGTTCTGCGGCGCTTCGACGGCGTCGCGTTCGAACCCGCCCGGCTCATCGCGCGAGATGAACCGCTCCAGCCGCAGCCCGTCCATGAACCGGCCGAGCCACCCGCGGCGGCCACCGCGGTCGACCGCTTCGTGCAGCAGGCTGTAGGCCACCCGCGTTGGTTCGCTCACCTGGAACAGGCCGCGCGACCGCACTTCGGCGAACGCCTCGGCCAGCGCCTCCGCCGGGTTGAGCTGCCCGGACTTGTCGAAGCTGTATCCGCTGAGGTTGTCCTTCAGCCACGCCAGGTAGCCCTCGGTAGTCGGTTCGCCCAGCCGCTTGGACATGTAGTGGTTCAGCAACGCGGCGTCGAGCTTGCGCCGGGCGTAGCCACCGCTGCTGATGTCGAGGATGTGGCCGAACTCGTGGACCGCCAACGCATGGACGGGCCTGCGGGTGGCGCTCGAATGCAACCATCCCGATTCGACGCTCTCTTCGACGGCCTTCCGGAACTCCGTCGCGCTCGCGGCATAGTGCTCGTTGATCAGCAGGTCGTCCGCGTGCACCCGCCGGGTGCCGTGGTCGATCAACTGCCCGGTTTCGGCGAAGACGCCGCGCGGCAGCTCGCCGACGACGATTCGGCGCAGGTTCGCCTGCGGGTTCCGCTCGAACATCTCGACCATCGACCGGGCGTATTCCCGCAGCACCTCCCCGTTGAGGCCGCCCCGGTCGAAGCCCGTCACCTCGAACTCGGCATTGCCCGTGATCCGCCGCATCGTGTCGCGCAGCTTCTCCCCGACCTCCGCCGGACCCAGCCGCGACCACTCGTCGTCGAACGGCGCACCGAGCAGCTTCGCATCGCCCTCGACCGCATCGATCAACCGGTCGTACAGCATCCGGACCGGCTCGGCCACGTTGTCGCGACCGTGGGCGACCACCTGGACCAACGCCTCGGCCATCGCCTCCGACGGTTCGATCCCCTGGGACGTCAGGCTGTAGCCGCTGAGGTTGTCGCGCAACCATTCCGTGAAACCGTCCATCGTCCGGTTGTCCGGATGGTTGTCCATGTAGTGGTCGAGCAGCTGGTCCTCGGCTCCGCGCCTGGCGGCGTTGTCACCCGCGGATTCCAGCGCGTGCCCGAACTCGTGCACGGCGATCGAATACGCGGGCCGCCGCAGGACCGCCCGGTCGTACAACCCGTCGCCGACCCGGTCGGTCATCGTCTGCCGCAGGTCCCGCGCGCTCGCGACGTATTTCGGGCTCACCGTGATCGACTCGGTGTAGTGGTGCCCGTCCTCGTACCCGGAACGCGCCTCCGCGATCGCCTTGTCCGGTAGGTCGCCGATGCCGATGCGGCGGATGTCGACCTGCGGGAAGCGCGAGTGCAGGTCGACCATCGCGCGGGCGATCTCGCGCACCGCCTCCGGGTTGAGACCGTCGCGGTCGAAGCCGAACACCTCGAACTGCGGGTTGTCCGTCATCCGGCGCAGGTCGTCGCGTAGTTTCTCGCCGACCTCCGCCGGGCTCAGGCGCGACCATTCGTCATCGGTCGGTGCGCCGAGCAGTTCGGTGTCGGGGGCATGCGCCGCGGGCTCGTCATCCGGCGTGCGTGGCGGCGCCGGGTCGCCCGCCGGTTGCTCCGGGTGCTCCCCGACCGCGAGATCGGGATGCGCGTCGGCGGCGACGAACCTGGTCGCGCGCGCGTCGTGCAGCGTCCCCTGGATCAGCACCTGGGAGAACTGGTCCGGCAGATCGAAGATCGGCTTGTACTTCCAGGACGCGCCCTCCGGCGGCGCCCCGGTGCGCCATTCCAGGATCACCCCGTCGCCGTCGGCGAATGCCTCGGCGGCACTGCGCGTACGCGACCACGACGTGGTGTCGCTCTCGGCGGCGCGGCGCTGGGAGATGTGCTCTTCGGCGGACAAGTCCACGGTTCCGCGTGGCACCGCGCGTCCCGAAATCGCCTCGCGATACGACGGATTCACCGACCCGTCGGGCAGTAACCGGGGGATGCCGCGATACAGCGGCGTCCCGTCCTCCGGCAGGTCGCCCTCGAACAGGACGTCCCCGTCGCGACCGAACGAGTCGTCGGGGTCACGCGCTCGCGAACCGTCGTTCGGAAGGTCGATGTGGTCGGCGTCGAGCGAGAGCGGCGCGTCGCTGTTCTCCGGCGGCTCGGCGGCCAGCCGGGTCAGCAGGTCGTGCAGCGCTCGGGCGGGCGCGCTGACCGGTTCGTCGTCGCCACGGAGCACGTGATCGGCGAACGCCTCGGGCAGCGCCTCTTCCGGCCGCAGGTTGCCGTCGAGGTCGAAGCTGTGGCCGCTCAGCTGGTGCAGCCAATCCTCGAAAGCGAGACCGGGGTCGCGGGTGTCGTCGTCGAGATAGCGCTCGTACAGGTGCTCCTCGGCGCGATGGCGTGCGCTCTGCTGACTCGCGTGGTCGAGCGCGTGCCCGTATTCGTGCGCCACGACGGCACGGACCGGACGGCCCAGAACTTCCGCGGAGAACCGGCCGTTGTCCACACCGATCCGTATCCGGTCCCGGAAGGCCTGCGCACCGGTCGCGTGGTCGTAACTGAGGACGATCGATTCGGTGAACATGCGGCCGGACGCGTCCAGCCGTGGCTGCGCCATGCCGATCACCTCGGGCGGCAGCCCGCCGATACCGATGCTGCGCAGGTCGGCGGACGGGAACCGATCGACCAGATCGACCATTGCCCTGGCGTATTCCCGCACCACCTCGGGGTTCAGACCGTCGAGGTCGAACCCGAAGACTTCGAAGTCGGGGTTCCGCATGGCGTCGCGCAGGTGCTCCTCCAGCCGCTCGCCGACCTCCTCCGGACTCAGGTGCGACCATTCGTCCTCGCCCGGAACGCCGAGCAGCTCCGCATCGCGGGCGGCGGCCACGTCGCTGTCGCCGTCCTGCGGCGGGACCGACGAATCGTCGGCGTCCCGCGCCGGAGTGCCGGTGTCGCGCGCCGAGGTGCCGGTATCGCGTACCGGAGCGTCGGCATCAGGTACCGAGGCGTCGGCCAGCGGCGCTCGAGCCGGTGTTCGTGCCAGCGCGGGCGATTCGATGCCGCCGATGACATCGACCCGCACCAGCGCGCCATCCCGATGAAGGTTGAACTCGCGCGAGGTGACAACGCCATTCTTGGTGGCGTGCACCAGGTGGTACTCGACCTCCAGCGTCCCGTTCCGGTGCGCCTCCAGCAGTTGCTCACGCGCCTTCGACAGCGCCCGCCCCGCAGCGCTGTCCGGGTCTACGCCGCGCGCCGCCATCTCCTCGGGCGTCTCGGTCAGAATCCGCCGCAAGTTCTTGTCGATCGCGGCCGTACGGCGCAGATACTCCGGCGAACCCTGTTGCGCTTCAGCTACTTTCGAACCGCCAAGGTCCCAGTGGACACCCTTGGCCTCGATCACCACCAGTTTCGGCGGACCACCGTCTGCGCCGGGAACCAGTACCGCTATGTCGACGGTATCGGCGCCATCGATCGCGCCCTCGAACGGCGACAGCAGTATCGCCCCCGGCCGCGCTTCCGAGTCGAGCCCGAACGCCCTGCCCGCCAGTTCGCCGAGCGTCTTGGACGCCTTCACCAGCAACGGACCCAGCCGGTTGAACTCCGCGGCGTTGCGCTCCATCTCGCCGAGGCGATCCAGCTTCGCCTGCTTCTCCTCGTCGGAGAGGTCGGATTCGAGAATCTCGATCTCGAGTTTCTCCACGCGCCCGGGGAGCTTCTCCTCGGCCAGATCGCTGATCTTCTTGATCTCGAACTCCGCCATGTGCCGCTTGACCGCGTCATTGGCCTTGTTGCGCTGTGCCTCCACCGTCGCCCGCTCGGTGACCGTTTCCGCGATCTGGGCTGCGATCTTCGCGTCGACCACGGTGTACGGCTGCTTGTCGCCGGGATCGGCCATGAACCGGTAGGGGCGGCTCGTCAGCGGATCGCTGAGATATTCCTTGGTCAGCTCGTCGTGCAACCGGAAGCTGTCGTCGCGGTAGGTGCCCGCGGCGTCGTCTTCGTGATGCCACGTTCCGTCCGGATCCCGGTAGGAGTCGGGCCGATCACCGAACTTGTGCAGCACCCCGTCGGCGTCGCGGTACATACCGGTGGGCACATCGTCGTCGCCGTGCTCCGACCGGTGCTCGGCGTCGTCGGATTCACCGAGGAAGTCGGGCGACTCGTCGAGCGCCGGAGTGCGGTCGCGTGTGGGCCGCGCGCCATCGCCCTCCGCACCGCCGCGGTCCAGCGGCGCCCCCTTCCGATCGCCCGGTTCCGGCACCTCGTCACCGACGCGCGGCGGCGTCGCCGGATCAGACGGCCGATTCGCCTGGTCCGCGGCGCCCGGTTCACGGTCACCCGGCGGAACACGTTCGGGATCGGATGCATTCGAGTCGTCACGCGAGCGCGCCGGTTCCGTATCGCCGCGGTCCAGCGGCGCCACCTTCCGATCACCCGGTTCCGGCACCTCGTCGCCGACGCGCGGCGGGGACGACGGATCAGACGGCCGATTCGCTTCATCCGCAGCGCCCGGTTCACGGTCACCCGGCGGAACACGTTCAGGATCGGACGCATTCGAGTCGTCACGCGAGCGCGCCGGTTCCGTATCGCCGCGGTCCAGCGGCGCCACCTTCCGATCACCCGGTTCCGGCACCTCGTCGCCGACGCGCGGCGGGGACGACGGATCGAATGGCCGATTCGCTTCATCCGCAGCGCCCGGTTCACGGTCGCCCGGCACAACCCGTGCTGGGTCAAGTGCATTCGAGTCATCGCGCGAACGCACCGGGTCCGACACCGGGTCCGACGGCGAACGCGGCGGTATCGGGGCATCGTCTGCGGGACGCCCACCGGCGACCCGCCACCAGGTGTCGGCGTTCTTGCGGAACTCGCGGGCATGCCATTCGGCCTGTCCCGCCTTGATCCGCAGCGAGCGTTTCGTCACCCCTTCGGGCAGATCCGCCTCATCGGCTCGGTCGATCAGGTCACGCAGCTGCCGCGCTTGCTCGGCGGCGCGCCTGGAGTGCATGTCGGCCATCTCGGCGCGCAACCGCGCGCGGAACTGCTTCGGCGTCTCGCCATCGCGCCGACCCGCGATCTCGCCCTCGGGACCATAGATCGGCCGATCGTCGGCCGGCCGCACCCGCGGGTCGGAACCGCTCGGCGGCACCACCTTTCCCGCACCGTCGAACAGGATCGCCGATACCGAGCGGAGGTCCGACGGCACGTCCGGCGGGAACCCCTTGCGGCTCTCCGCTCCCGGGTCGGACACCTCGAGGCGGAACTCGCCGGTGTCCGGATGCATGCGCACGGTCAAGGTGTAGGCGTGCGCGCCGACCCCGTGCTCGTCGACCGGGCCGGTGTATTCGTCCACCACGAGGGCGCGCGGTCCACGGCCTTCGGCGACATCGCGCGGGTCCATCCCCGCCGCCATCCGCAGCAATTCGTCGGCGATGCCCTGGTGACGAGACTCGTCCGGCCCGCCGTCCGGGTAGTCCCAGAGACGCCCGCCCGCGGCCTCCTCGATTTCACGCAGGGACATGCCGCGCTCGCCGACCGGCTCGTCCGGCGGCCGGATGGTATCGCTACCGGTGGCCTCCTGGAGTTCCGCGAGCGACAGCCTGGCGCACTCCCCGCGATTCTTCGGATGATCCTGTTGCGCATCGGAATCCGGATCGTCCCGCGTCGTCTCGTCGGTGTCCCGGCGAGCCTGGCCATCGGTGTCCGCACTCCGGCGGCGGGCCGGGCCATCAGCATCCCCGCCCGGGCGGCGGGCCGGGCCATCGGTATCCCCGCCGGGGCGGCGCGCCGGTCTGGACTCACCTGCGTCACCGGCGAGCGGCAGCACAACCGGTTCCGCGGTATCGCGCCTGCCGTCGTCGGATTCCGAGGTATCGCGTGATCGCGACGCCTCGCCCGGTCGATCCGCATTCGCCTGACGCGTCTCTCCGGCCGGGCGCGCCCCGCCGTCCTGGCGCGTCTCCCCGACCTGACGGGTCGCGCCCGCCTCCCGCCTGGATTCGGCTCGCGGCGCCTCGGAGTCGGCCTTGCCCGCACGCACCCCGGCCTCGTCGCGACCGGAACCGGCGGCGCGATCGGCCACACCGGCCCGGCCCCGGTCGGCGGCCGCCCTGCTGTCCGGGTTGGCGGCCTGGGCGCGCGAATCGGTGGACGACGCGGGCCGTGCGTCGCTCGATCCCGGCGAAGCAGGAGACGCGTGCGTCGCGCCCGGCGCGACACCAGTGGACGGCGGCGTGCTCGCGATACTCGGTCCGGCGTGTGGCGACGCCGGGTGGCCGGTCAGCGGAGCGCCCACGGCCGGCGTCGCGCCCGTCGGCGCCGTGTCCGATACCGATCGCGTCTCCGTGTTCTGCACGCCGTCGACGGTGCCGCGCTGGGCGGCCCCCGGTTCGGTAGCCCTATCATGCTGACCCGCGGCGATATTCGGCTCTTCGGACCGACCGGCTCCGGCGCCGCGGTCCTGTCTTCCTTCGTCGGCGAGCCCCGCGCCGGTGTCGGACGCCGACCGCTCACCGGTGGACCGTTCCCCCGACGACGAGTGCTCGCCGGACGACTGCTCACCCGATGTGGACCGCTCACCAGACGACGACTGCTCACCCGACGTAGACCGCTCACCAGCCGACGACTGCTCGCCCGACGACGCGCGCTCACCCGACGACGACTGCTCACCCGACGAAGCGCGCTCGCCGGACGTGCCCTGCTCACCGGTCTGCGCCGGAGTGCCGGACTCACCACTCCGCCCGGCGTCGTTGCCCTCCGACCTCGCGCCATCGGAGGCCGCGCTCGAAACCCGATCTCCCCCGGACGCACCGGTGGCGCGCGACGTATCCGTGCCGCCGGAGTTCGATGAACTATTGCCGCCGGCCGCGGGCATTCCGGCGCGCGGAGCGCCCGCACCGTTCGTCGCCCCGGACGTGTCCGACGCACCGGAAGCGTTCCCGGCGCCTGGAGCCAGACTGCCGTCGCCCGCGCCGGTCGTTCCCGCGCCATCGGGCCGGTAGCCCACCCGCGCCCCGCCCGCGTCGGCGAAGAGATTGTTCAGGCGGGTTCCCAAGTCGGGACGACTCATCGTGGTCGGCATCATCTTGTTCCACATGTGCGCGGAACCGACCTTCGCGACGCTGGTCATCGCGCCGTTGGAGGCGCCCGCGGTGAACATCCGCCAGTCGACCGGCGTGTTCCCCAGGTTCTGTAGCGCCTGGTCCAACCCGTCGGTCGCGACATCGAAGCCGAACTGTGTCGCGGTCGCGCCGACGAAACCCGCTCCCGCGCCGACCAATCCCGCCGTCGTCCCGGTGATGATGCCGTGCAGGAACGGATTGAACTCCGGGCCGAACCGCCGGGTCAGCGCGTGGCCGAGCTTCTCGCCCAACGGCCCCGCCGCGGCGCCGCCCGCCGCGGAGCTGACGGCGGTGACGACGACCTGTTCGACGTTGATGTTCTTGCGGTGCCC
Organism: Nocardia sp. NPDC003999; assembly: GCF_053604885.1. NCBI lineage: Bacteria > Bacillati > Actinomycetota > Actinomycetes > Mycobacteriales > Nocardiaceae > Nocardia > Nocardia sp. NPDC003999. Next base: position 107,262 of record NZ_JBSGIB010000006.1, on the reverse strand, counting down.
CTGCTCGACCTGATAGGCCTGCACGCCGAGTTCCTGCATGGTGCCGAGGATCGTGTCGATCGCGATGTGCCGGAGCAGGAAGCTCACGAACCGGTTCGCCACGATCCGGCCCACGCGCTGGATCACCGCCTGCACCAACCGCTGACCGATGATGCGGACCGCGATCCGGGTGGCCGCGATCGCCGCCGCGTCCACCGCGGGCTTGAACGGGCCGGACGCGAACGACGCCGCCAGCTCCCCCGCCAGCAACGCCAGCGACGACCAGTACATCAGCTTGCCGTACTCGATCTCGGTGCCGACGTCGTAAGCGGAGTCGCCGATCTCCTTGAAGTAGTCGGCCAGCTTCGACAGCGTCTGGTCGTCCTGCGGGTTGCCGCCGCCGAATGTCAGGAAGCTGTCGAAGGCCTTGACCATCTCCTCGTAGCCGTCGCCCGAGGGATAGGCGGTCATCGACGCGCTCTTGGCCGCCACGATGTCGGGGATGACCGAGCGCAACTCGGACGCGGCGGTCCGCCAGTCCCCGCCCAAGGCCCACATCTGGTCCTCGTTGCCCTCGGGCCACTCCATGCCGACGATCGGCTCGAGGTACTTCAGCGCGCCGGGCAGCTCGATGGCCATGCTCAGCTACCTCGACGGCCCGGTGCGGCCACCGAGGTCACCAGCTGGAATCGGTGACCGATCCACCACGATCGCGTTCTACCGTCTCGGTATCGGTGAAGCGCATGCCGCTGCCGTCGGAGAACCCCCTGCGCTCCCGCGCGTTCGGCGGCGCCGTCGGAGCCGGGACGGGTTCCGGAGCGCGCACCTCGGGCATGCCCTCGACCAGATCGGACAGCTTCGGCATCCGGGCCCGATGAGTGTCCAAGGGAGCCATCAGATCCCGTGTCTTGCGGGCCACGTCGGCACTGGCCAGCTGCGCGGCCTCGGTGACCGCCTTGGCGATCTCGGCATGGCTGAGGTCCTCGATATTGGGCCCGAACTGGGTATCGATCACCGTGTTGTCGGCGTTCACGACCACCGTCACCCGCTTGCCGCGCACCGTCGCGCGGCCGGTCAGTTCGGCGCGCTCCTGCTGCAACCGTGCGATGATCCGCATCTGTTCTTGGACGCCGTCGAGGATGTCGGCCAAGTCCGACTTGGCTTGCTCGTTCGTCATCGGTCGGTGAACCCCGGGTCAGCGGATGCCGTCGCGGTTGCCGTGCTCCATGTCGCGCAGCAGATTCGCGGTCTTCGTCTGTCCTTTGCTGAAGTTCTCGAACGTGCCCGCCATGTTTCGTGCGCCCTTGATCAGGTTGTCCCTGGTCGTGGTGTAACCGCCCGAGCCGTCCGGGCCGTTGGCGAAGTTACGGCCGATACTGTCGTTGCCCCAGCAGTTCCCCCGCGCCGCGATCGACGTGCTCAATCTGTCTATGATGCCGGTGATCCGGTCCTGGACATGCCCCGTCTTCTGGGCCGCCTTGCGGAACAGATGCTCATCGAATTCGACATTGTCCGCCATCGCGTCCGCTCCTCCACCCTCGAGTCCTTCCCACCCACGGTAACAGCGGATGACTAATCACCAGTGACGTCAACGTGAACGGGAAATTCCTCGATGTTTGCGGGCAGACTTCGTGCCCAGGTCGAGCGAGGCGCGGATCACCAGATGCGCTCGGAGCCCCCAATTTTCGGGGCAAGACAACAGCTCACAGCTCCACCATAAGGGTGACCGGACCGTCGTTCACCAGGTCGATGTGCATGTGCGCGCCGAACCGCCCGGTGGCCACGGTTGCGCCGAGTTCGCGCAACGCCTCCGCGAAGTGCTCGACGAGTGGTTCGGCGACAGCGCCGGGCGCGGCCGCCGACCACGACGGACGCCTGCCCTTCTTCGTGTCCGCGTACAGCGTGAACTGGCTGACCACCAGAATCGGCGCGCCGAGGTCCGCGGCCGAGCGCTCCCCGTCGAGGATGCGCAACCGCCACACCTTGTCGGCCAATGCCCGCGCGGTCGCCTCGGTGTCGGAGTGCGTCACGCCGACCAGGGCGACCAGGCCGTGCGGGAGGCCGTCGACCACCGGATCGATCCTTCCGACGACCTGCTCGCCGACCGTCACCCGGGCCGATCTCACGCGCTGTAGAAGGGCTCGCACAACCCTCGATCATGCCTTCCGCCATCGCGTCGGCCGCCGCGCGGGTCGCCGACCGCCGAACGACCCGGTCTGCCTGGCGGGATACAGGTGCGCGCGGGCGGCAAGCGTGACAAACTCGGTGCGCAGAAGAATGTGTTGCGCGGTTGCCGCGCGTTGGCGGAGGATCATGCTGGAAACGAGGAGCGCGATGGATCTGGACGCGATGGAGCGTCAGATCGCGGCGGATCGGTATGCGGCCCTCGACCGGACGGTCGAATCCGAATTGCGCTTGGCCACCTCGCTCGGCGAACTCGCCAAGGGGCTGATCGCCACCAAGAACAACGGCTCGACGCGCGACCGCACAAGGGAAGCGCTGGCGCCCGCCGAAGAAGCGGTGGCGATCCGCCTGCGCCTGCTGTCCAGGGGCCAAGTGCTCACCGCCCGTCTGGCCGGGGAATTGAACGACGCGCTGCGCTCCTTCGAGCAGGCGGCACGGCACAGCGGGCGCAGGGAACTGGCCACCACGACGATCCGGCGCGCCTGTGACGTCTACCGGCAAGTGGCTCGGGCGCATCCGGAAGTCGCGGGCCCGTGCGCCGACGGCCTGTCCAAGTGCGGTGTCTGGCTGGGCAGGCTGGACCAGGACGCCGCCGTGGCCGCGACCGAGGAGGCGGCCCGCATCCGCGCCGGCCTGGCCGCGGCGAACCCGGAGTTGTCCGGCAAGTACCTGGCCAGCTTGAGCACGCTGCTGCGCACGCTCATGGTCGGCCGGTCGCGCAAGCAGGCCATCGCCATGTACCGGGAGCGGTACGCCGCGTTCACCTCCACCACCATGTCGATCCGGTTGCGCGCCTGCGGCATCCAGGACCTGGATCTCACTCCCAAGTCGCACCGGGCGCTGGTCGAACTGGGCTGCCGCACCCTGGAGGGAGCCGGACGGCTCACCCAGCAGCAGATCATGTTCAAATCCTCCGGCGACCTGTCGACCGTCGAGGAGATCAACTGGAAGCTGGCTCTCGTCGGCCTGCGACCGCTCGCGCCGGGCACCGAGCAGGATCAGCCGTCGACGCCGGTCCAGATCGGCTCCACCTTCGGCGCGCTCAGCGTCTACGTGCCGGAACGGGACGCCATCGCCCAGGTGCGCGCCGCGATCATCGCGGCCTACGCCGTCGACGACGCCTATCCCCTCGACCGCGACAGCTATCTCGGTACGACCGAGTCGAAGTGGAAGATCCGCGAGCCGAAGCTGAACACCTCCGCCACCCTCGGCGACGACATCGTGCTGATCGACCAGCCCTACGGCGGCTGGGTGACGGTCATGAGCCTGAACTGGGAACTCACCCCGGTGGCGAAACATCCACTGGCACTGCGCCTCTCCCAGGACTGGCCGGTCGCGGCGATCACGGTCACGGAGGACGTGGCCTACGAGTTGTGCTGGTACGAGCGCGGTACGGCCACCCAGTACGCCGCGCTCGGCCGTCCTGCCGGGCAGGCCCCCCTCGACAAACCGCTCGCGCCACTCGATTTCGAGACGCTGGCGTTGTACAACCCCGACCGGGCGACGGAGAGCAAGCTGCGCGCGGCCTTCGGCAACACGAAGGTGTTCGCCAACCTCACCTACCTGCCGGACTGCGGCCTGCGCCAGATCAGTGTCGACACGCCGTTGTCCGAGCACGGCGACCGCGTGCTGTACTTCCGCACGACACCCTGAGGCGCGCTGCCGCGGTATCGATTTGCGGCAAGGTAGCGCACCCGTCAGCGACGGCGCTGAACAAAACTCCCCGCGTTCTCGCCCCGCATCTACACAGGTCGTTTGACCAGGAATTACGTACGCCGAGTTGAACGCGGGGCATCCCCGCGCACCCTACCGGTAACCACACCCGCCGGTAACCGGCGGGCGAACGAATTTCTCGAGAACTAATTGAACGGAATGTTTGATCCGCTCCATGGAGTGCTCTACTGAGACAACGCCCGCACGATGAACCGGATCACAGCACTGGTGCCGCAGCGCCGTCCGGGCGGCTTGGAAAAAGTCACACGAAGCTACCCGAGGGCCCTATGGACCAACTGGCGTTGGCGGATACCCCGACCGCCCGATGCGCCTACTATCGACACACCTGCGACCTGCCCGCCGGAGTCCATCCGGAGATAGGCCGAATCGTCCTCCGCGCCGGATTCGTCGGCGCGATCACGATGCCCGCCGCGTTGGGGCAGAAAGTTCGCGACGATCTCACCCATCGCCGAATAGCGTTGGGCCCGATCGTTTCTCACGTTCGGTCCAAACGGTGGACCTTCCTCACCCGCCCCGACTTACCCGACGACGTCCGGCTGTTCGCGGAACTGTTCCGTCTCAACGTCTCCATCGTGCCCTCCGGCGGTGAGATCGCACTGCCGTCTCCCGCCGTGGCCGACGCCGACTATCGGCACTGGATCGTGGCTCCCGAGAACGGTTTCCGTCCCTCCGGCTCGTCCATCATCGACACCGTACGGTCCTGCACGAGAACGGCCGGGCGATGACCACCGGGGCGGTTCTTCCGGCGAAACATCAAGTGCTGCAAGCCTGCCGAGGCGAGATGCACGAGAGCAATCCGATGCTGCGCTGCGCACACGAACTCACCACGTTGCACGAACGCAGGCTCAGCGCGGGACCCGAATCACTCGGCGAAATAGACGCGTTGCGTGCGAGCCTGATTCACGACATCGATCGCTGGATCACCACGCAATTGCCGCCCGCCCACGGCGCGGCGCACGTGCACACCGAGACCGTCGGCGCCGTGATCGATCGCCTGGCCCAGTTCACCGCGAACGCCTACGCGGCGCTGGCCAGCAGTTCGGAATGGGATCTGTGGGACGCCTGGCAGCGCTTGGCCGAACTGGCCGTCGGCTACGACGACCTGGCCGCCGAGGTCTGCGCGGGCGTCCGGAGACTTCCCGGCGCATCTTAGGTTCCGTCGCGGCTCCCCATCCGTAGAGTGAAACGGATGGGGAGTCCGGACGACTACGAAGAAAAGCTCGCCTTGCACACCAGAAGGGCGAGTTCGTTCGGCGCACATGCCGTCGCGTACGCCGAACACCGTCCCGATTATCCCGCCGCGGCCATCCGCTGGGCGCTGGCCTCCGTCGCCCACCGGCGACCGTTGACCGTCCTCGATCTCGGCGCCGGAACCGGCAAGCTGACCGAGGGTCTGCTCGAAGCAGGCGCCACCGTGATCGCCGTCGAACCGGACGAGCACATGCGCGCCGAACTCGCCCGCCGATTCCCGGACGTCGCCGCCCACGCCGGTACGGCCGAAGCCATTCCGCTCGCGGACGATTCGGTGGACGCGATCGTCGCGGGGCAGGCTTTCCACTGGTTCGACTTGGACCGTGCCTATCCGGAGTTCCTCCGAGTGCTGCGGCCCGGCGGCGTTCTCGCTGCCTTGTGGAACACCGACGACAGCTCCGTGGAGTGGGTCGCGGGGCTGAAAAAGGTGGCCGGGTCCAGCGTATCCACGCCCCTGCCGCCGAGCGAACAAGTGGCGCTACCCGACCACCCGCTGTTCCGCCGGCACGTGTTCGAGCGGTCGACCTTCCCGCACCGACATCGGCGCACCGCAGAGTCCCTGACCGCGACCATCGGTACGCAATCGCACACGGTGGTGATCTCCCCCGACGAGCGGACCGAGGTGCTCGCCCGGACCAGGGCCTATCTGCTGGCGAGGCCGGAGACGGCCGAAGGCGAATTCGATCTGCCGATAGTCACTTTGGTGCTGCGAACGACTCTGCGCCGCGCGGATTGAACGGCTACTTACGCACACGGAATAGCCAGGCCACAGCGTTGCCCGCCCCGTCGCGGTGTCCACGGAGCAGGCCGGATAGCGGCGAACTGCGGCGTGCGCCAAGCCGATTCGAGTAGCGGTCTACTCAGGTCACCGGCTACTGCCCCGCCATACGCTGACGGCATCGTTCAGAACAGTTCGAAACCAAGGAGAAAGTAACCGTTCCACCCCGCACGGGCACCGACCGGCCCACCGCTTCGGCTCGACGCGAAGGACGCGGGTGCAAGGAACGACGTCACCGATCCAGCGAACGCTGGGTATCGCCCGGTGGCGTGTCGGCGCATGGTGCCTGCACGCGGAGAAGCGGCGAGATCGACCAGGAATCCTGGCGTCGGTGCGGCTCGTTTCCTCGCCGCGCAGTGTCACCGAACCGGACCCGTCCGACGGCCGTGCACTACTCCGGACGCAACGTCAAGATCCGGGGTCCGTCCTCCGTGACGGCGACCGTGTGCTCCCAATGTGCCGCACGACTGCCGTCCACGGTGACCACGGTCCAGTCGTCGTCGAGCACCTTCGTCTGGGTGGTACCGAGCGTGAGCATCGGCTCGATCGCGAGCACCGATCCCACCACGAGCTTCGGGCCCTTACCGGGCTCGCCTTCGTTGGCGAGGAACGGATCGAGGTGCATCTCGCGCCCGATGGCATGCCCACCGTAGCCGTCGACGATGCCGTAGCCGCGCCCGTGCTCCTTCTCGGCAGCACGGGTGCCCAGCTCGATGGCGTGCGAGACGTCGGTCAGCCGGTTACCGGGCAACATCGCCGCGATACCGGCCTCCATCGACGACTTGGTCGCCTCGCTGAGCAACCGATCGGCCTCGATGATGGTGCCGACGCCGAAGGTCCAGGCCGAATCGCCGTGCCAGCCGTCGAGAATCGCGCCGCAGTCGATGGACACCAGGTCGCCCTCGGCGAGAATCTCCCCCGCCGTCGGAATCCCGTGCACCACGCGGTCGTTCACCGATGCGCAGATGGACGCCGGGAAGCCGTGGTAGCCCTTGAAGGAGGGCACCGCGCCCGCGTCCCGGATCACCTGCTCGGCGACCTCGTCCAGTTCCGCGGTGGACACGCCGGGCTTGGCGGCCGCGCGCACGGCCACCAGAGCGCGGCCGACGATCGCGCCCGCCGCCGCCATGGCGTCCAGTTCGCCTGCCGTCCGGAACGGCACGACCTTCTTCTTGCGGTTGAAGACCATCCGCCCTCAGCGCTCCATCGCGAGTCGGCTCAGTGGCCCAGCGCGCGCAGCGCCCGCGCGTTGACGTCGTCGACCTCGCCGACGCCGTCCACCGAGACGACCAGGCCGTCGTAGTGGTCCAGCAGCGGCTCGGTCTCCTCGCGGTACACCCGCAGCCGGTTGCGGATCACGCTCTCGTTGTCGTCGGCGCGGCCGCGCGCGAGCATCCGCTCGACAACGGTGTCCTCGGGGACGACGAAGCGCAGCACCGCGTCGAGCGTGGTGTTCATGTGCTTGAGGATCTTCTCCAGCGCGTCGGCCTGGTCGACCGTGCGCGGGTAGCCGTCGAGGACGAAGCCGTTGGCGGCGTCGGGCTCGTTGACCCGCGCCTCCACCATGCGGTTGGTCACGTCGCTGGGCACCAGGTCGCCCGCGTCCATGTACTTCTGCGCCTCGCGACCCAGCGGGGTCTGCTGGCTGATATTCGCGCGGAACAGGTCCCCGGTGGAGATGTGCGGAACGCCCAGCTTCTCCGACAGCAGGACGGCCTGGGTGCCTTTACCGGCGCCCGGCGGACCGAGCAGTACAACTCTCACTTGAGGAACCCTTCGTAATTTCGATTCATCAGCTGGCTCTCGATCTGCTTCACGGTGTCCAAACCGACGCTCACCATGATCAGCACCGCGGTACCGCCGAACGGAAGGTTCTGGGTACCGCCGGAGGCGCCGATGTCGAGGAACAGGTTCGGCAGCACCGCTACCAGACCGAGATAGATCGAGCCGGGGAGGGTGATACGGCTCAGGACGAAGTTGAGGTAGTCGGCCGTCGGCTTACCGGGCCGGTAGCCCGGGATGAAGCCGCCGAACTTCTTCATCTCGTCGGCGCGCTCCTCCGGGTTGAAGGTGATCGCGACGTAGAAGTAGGTGAAGAACACGATCAAGCTGAAGTAGATCGCGATGTACACCGGGTTGCCGGGATTCACCAGGTATTTCTGGATGATCTCCTGCCACCAGCTCGGATTCTGGTTGTTCTGCGACCCCGTCAGCTGCGCCACCAGGTTCGGCAGGTACAGCAGCGACGAGGCGAAGATGACCGGGATCACGCCCGCCTGGTTCACCTTCAACGGCAGGTAGGTCGAGGAGCCGCCGTACATCTTCCGGCCGACCACGCGCTTGGCGTATTGGACCGGGATCCGGCGCTGGCCCTGCTCGACGAAGATCACGGCGGTGATGATCGCCAGCGCGGCGACACACACCAGTCCGAAGACCAGACCGCCCCGGCTGTCCAGGATCGCCTTGCCCTCGCTCGGGATGCGGGCGGCGATACCCGAGAAGATCAGCAGGGACATACCGTTGCCGATGCCGCGCTCGGTGATCTGCTCGCCGAACCACATCACCAGCGCCGCGCCCGCGGTCATCACGAGCACGATGATGATCATGCCGAAGATGCTGGTGTCGGCCAGGATGTCCTTCTGGCAGCCCTGCAGCAGCTGGCGGCGGGCCGCGAGCGCGACCAGGCCGGTGGCCTGCAGGATCGCGAGGGCGATCGACAGGTATCTGGTGTACTGCGTCATCTTGGTCTGGCCGGATTGGCCTTCCTTGCGCAGTTCCTCGAACCGCGGGATGACGACCGTGAGCAGCTGGATGATGATGCTCGCGGTGATGTAGGGCATGATGCCGATCGCGAAGACCGACAGCTGCAACAGCGCACCACCGGAGAACAGGTTGATCAGCTGGTAGATGCCGCCGGACTCACCGCCCGAGACCAGGTCGATGCACTCCTGGACCGCCTTGTAGTCGACGCCGGGGGACGGCAGCGAGGCACCCAGCCGGTACAACGCGATCAACCCCAGCGTGAAGAGAATCTTCCGCCGTAAGTCCGGAGTCCGGAAGGCCGATACGAAGGCGGAAAGCACTGATCCTCCTGGCGAACGACATGGTCATGACATGGATGTTCAGCGATGTCCCTGCTCGACATAGAAGGGACGCCGAAAACCACGACGAGGCTTGGCAGACAACAATTGAACTCTAACAGTGGCACCGGACGAGCTCTCCACTCGTCCGGCGCCGCTGTAATGCAGAGTACCGTCAGCCCAGCTCGGTGACGGTGCCACCGGCGGCGGTGATCTTCTCCTTCGCCGCGCCGGTGACCTTGTCCGCGGTCACCTGGACCGCGACGCCGATCTCACCATCGCCCAGGACCTTGACCAGCTGGTTCTTGCGAACCGCACCGGCCGCCACGAGCTCGGCCTTGCCGACCTCGCCGCCCTCGGGGAACAGCTTCGCGATCTTGCCGACGTTCACGACCTGGTATTCCGTGCGGAACGGGTTCGTGAAGCCCTTGAGCTTGGGCAGCCGCATGTGGATCGGCATCTGCCCACCCTCGAAGGCGGCCGGGACGTTCTTGCGCGCCTTGGTGCCCTTGGTACCACGGCCCGCCGTCTTGCCCTTGGAGCCCTCACCGCGACCCACACGGATCTTCTCGGTCTTGGCGCCGGGAGCCGGACGCAGGTGATGCAACTTGATGGTCATGTCAGACCTCCTCAACGGTCACGAGGTGGCGCACGACGTTGATCAGCCCGCGGTTCTGGGCGTTGTCCTCGCGGACCACGGTCTTGCGGATACCGCGCAGACCGAGGGTCCGAAGACTGTCCCGCTGATTCTTCTTGGCGCCGATCGAACTCTTGATCTGGGTCACCTTGAGATCTGCCATTACTTGACACCTCCGGCAGCCTGAGCGCGCGCACGCAGCATGCCGGCAGGGGCGACGTCCTCGAGCGGCAGGCCACGGCGGGCCGCGACCTCTTCCGGACGCTGCAGCTGCTTGAGGGCAGTGACAGTCGCGTGCACGACGTTGATGGCGTTGTCGCTACCGAGCGACTTCGCCAGAATGTCGTGGATACCGGCGCACTCCAGCACGGCACGAGCCGCGCCACCGGCGATCACACCGGTACCCGGCGAGGCCGGACGCAGCATGACCACACCGGCGGCCGCCTCACCCTGAACCGGGTGCGTGATGGTGGAGCCGATCATCGGGACGCGGAAGAAGTTCTTGCGAGCCTCTTCGACACCCTTCTGGATGGCCGCGGGAACTTCCTTGGCCTTGCCGTAGCCGACGCCGACCAGGCCGTTGCCGTCACCGACGATCACGAGGGCGGTGAAGCTGAAGCGCCGACCACCCTTCACGACCTTGGAGACGCGGTTGATCGCGACGACCCGCTCGAGCTGGTTCTTCTCCGCGGCGTTGTCGCGACGGTCGCCACCGCCCCGACGGTCGCCGCCACCGCGACGATCGCCGCGGCCGCCCTCGGGGGCGCTGCCATTCTGTCCGGCGGGTCCGCTTCCGCCGTCACGCCTCTGACGTCCCGGCATCAGACGTTCCTTCCGTTCTTGTTATCGATCATCAGAATTTCAACCCACCTTCGCGAGCGGCATCGGCCAGTGCGGCGATCCGGCCGTGGTAGTCGTGCCCACCACGGTCGAACACGACGGCCTCGACACCGGCGGCCTTGGCACGCTCGGCCAGCAGGGCGCCGACCTTCTTGCTCTTGGCCGACTTGTCGCCGTCCACCGCGCGCACGTCGGCCTCGATGGTCGAGGCGGCGGCGATGGTCTTGCCGACCGAGTCGTCGACCAGCTGCGCGTGCAGGTGGCGCGAGGAGCGGTTGACCACCAGGCGCGGACGCTCGGTGGTACCCGCGAGCTTCTTGCGCAGGCGGAAGTGACGGCGCGTCTTCGACAGACGACGCTGCGTCGACACGTCCTTGCCCAGGGGGATGCGCTTGGCCTTCTGGTTTTCGGTTTGCGCCATGATCACTTACCCGTCTTTCCGACCTTGCGGCGAACGACCTCGCCGGCGTAGCGGATGCCCTTGCCCTTGTACGGGTCGGGCTTGCGCAGGCCGTGGATGACCGCCGAAATCTGGCCGACCTTCTGCTTGTCGATTCCGGACACGGAGAACTTGGTGGGCGACTCCACCGCGAACGTGATCCCCTCGGGGGCCTCGATCGGCACCGGGTGGCTGTAGCCGAGGGCGAACTCGAGGTTCTGGCCCTTCAGCGCCACGCGGTAACCGACGCCGAAGATTTCCATCTTCTTCTCGTAGCCCTGGGTCACGCCGACGACCATGTTCGACACCAGAGTGCGGGTCAGGCCGTGCAGTGCGCGGCTGCGGCGCTCGTCGTCCGGACGGGCGACCTCGAGCTGGCCGTCCTCGCCCTTGGCGACGGTGATCGGCTCGGCGACGGTGAGCGACAGGGTGCCCTTGGGCCCCTTCACCGAGATGTCCTGGCCGTCGATGGTGATGTCGACGCCAGCGGGGATTGCGATGGGCTTCTTACCAATACGCGACATTGTCCTGACCTCCCTTACCAGACGTAAGCGAGGACTTCGCCGCCCACGCCCTGCTTGGCCGCCTGCTTGTCGGTCAGCAGGCCGGAGGACGTGGAGATGATCGCCACGCCGAGGCCGCCGAGCACCTTGGGCAGGTTGGTGGATTTCGCGTACACGCGCAGACCGGGCTTGGAGACGCGGCGCACGCCTGCGAGGCTGCGCTCACGGCTCGGGCCGTACTTGAGGTCGACGATGAGCGTCTTGCCCACCTGTGCGTCCTCGGTCCGGTAGTCGGCGATGTAACCCTCGCGCTTGAGGATCTCGGCGATGTTCGCCTTGAGCTTCGAGTGCGGAGCCTTCACCTGATCGTGGTACGCCGAGTTGGCGTTGCGCAGACGTGTCAGGAAGTCTGCGATCGGATCAGTCATGGTCATGGTTCGACCTAGACACCTTTCTCGCCGCGGTTCCCATACAGCGCAGCCATGCACATCGGCATGCCCAGCGGTGGGCCTACGACAATTCGGATGGTCCGGCCGACCCTTGCCGACCGGAGGAGGTTCGATCGCCCGAGCGCACGCATGCGGACATGGAGGTGCCCAGGCAACCGCTCTAGTGTAGGCAAGGGGTTCACCTGGGCAAAATCGGGGTCTGCGAGGTGCCCGCTTCGCTGGACTCATGACCAGCGGAAACAGCCCGTGACCGGGCTAACATGAAGCCATGGCAAGTCCGAGCACCGAACGACCGGACCTCCCCGAGTACATGACGTGGGAGGAGCTCGAGCAGCTGCCCGAAGAAATCGCCGGGCAGATCGAACTGTGGGATGGGCGTGTCGTCTGGCTACGACGGGGGCCTGCCGAACATCAGGCGTTCACATTCGCGCTGACCAGCGCCCTGAAGCGAAGCGCTCGCGAAGGCATGGCGAAGCAGCCCGAGCGCTGCTGGCGCGTCGACTTCGAAACCAATGTGTTCTTCGGCCAGGCCGGAAAATCCGACTTCGTGACACCCGATTTTCTCGTCTATCGCTGCCTGGATGCTCCTTATCAAGACATCCGAGCCGACGACGTCCTGCTGGTCGGCGAGGTCCTTTCTCCGTCGAACACCCAGACCGACATGTACGCCAAGCAGGCGCGTTATGCCAGGGCAGGCATCCCCATGTACTGGGAGGTGACGCTGGAACGCGAGAGGAGTGCCATCGAGATGGTCCGCGCTTTCGCGCTGGAGACGACCCACGGCAAGCTGCTTCCGCCCGGCGTGCACCCCTTGCGCACGGCCAACTACCTCGTAACGGACGAGTGGTCCCCGAAGAACTCCGATGCCATCACCATCGAATTCCCGTTCCCGATCCACATCCCCTGGTCGGAGCTGGAGTTCTGACCGCGCCGCCTACCGCGAGGAGGCCGAGGGCAAACCCGCTATCGAGATGCGAAGAATATGCGAGGCCGAACACGGCCCCACCCACGACGAGTTCCTTCGCACTATCGAGAAGGAAGAGCTGTGATGCCCCACAGTCGATGGCAGACGGGTAGCGACCAAGGGCTGACCGAGCCCGAGGCCGTCAGCGAAGTGCTTCATGAAATCAGACTGGCCATGGAACTCGCCGCCGCCGTATGCAACCGTCGCACGGAGCTCGGACTCACCCAAGCGGAACTCGCCGACCGGGCGGGACTGACGCAGGCGAAGATCTCCCGGATCGAGGGATCCGACGCCGTCCCCACCCTTCCGCTGCTGACAAAGCTGGCACGAGCCCTGGACGCTTCGCTGCACATCACCATCGACGCCGACGACGCACGCGTCAGCTTCACACCGCACACCAGCGCGGCGTAGCGCTCGCTGCGCCCGGCTTCCGGCGTTCGTCCCCTCGCACAGAGCCGAAATGAACCGCCTCCCATATGGCTCGCGACAGCTTCGCGCACACCTCTGCCACAGTGTGCATACGCCTCTCGAGCGAATCACGGTCCACGCTGATACTGCCGACTTGGCCGTCATCGAGGACGCGGCAATGCGGACGGGCGTCAGCAGTGCGGATATCCTTCGCGACGCTATTCACCTGGCCGCGATGCGGGTCCGCCGATCGCGGCCGCTACGCCTGAATCGTTTCGCCAGCGGCGATCCCACACTCGCCGAACGCGTCGACGACATCCTCGCCGGTGACCTCGATTGCAACCCGGACCGCCGATGACACGCGGCGTCCGCGAGTGGCACACCACTGCGTCATCGGCCGAGTAAGCCTCTCGACGGTGTGCCACTCGCGGCCCCGTCGCACGGGGTGATTATGCCCGAGTCGAAGATTCGTCCGCGGCTTGTGGCGCGAGCGTCTTCACGGCTGCAAGTAGAGGCGCTCGCACGGCAAACGTGGCAGGCCGACGGTATCACCAGCCACAACGATGAGGTCGGCAGCAGCGCGCACCGCACGCCACTCCTTGATGTTTATTAAAGGTTAACAGATAACCTTTAATAAGACCGGCTCGCCTTTAAGGTTCGCCGCAAGATGGCAGTGCGGGACTCATCCGCGCAGGCACGCTCCGGCCGGGTCGCCGGCAGCCTCTCCAATCGCCACATCGCAGACGCTGCGCACGGGATAGGGCAAGCCTGGCGTCACCACGCGGGAAGCGGCACCAGGATCGAAGCCCCACCTTCTTATGCATGCAAGCAAAGATAATCCGCCCAAGGATCACCATAGTTCTAATACGGATCCCCGACTCCTGCAATCGCCCGTAACCGTCCCTGCTGTATATATCAAAATGCACAAAATAGCCAGGTCCGAGCCTGGACGAGGCTATTTATTCAAAAGCTCCCGCAGGTTACTCAGACCTATTTTAGCGTCAGGCGACAGTCTGGACCGATCGATAGCCAGAGCATTGCGAAGTACCGGAAACTCCCCAAAGTTTTCCAGCTCGCTCAGCATATAAGCGGTGTAGTCAATATCAGGATCGTTTCGGCGCCGACCCAGTTCAGTCAGAACGGCCAGCAATCCATCGTCCCCGCCGGTGCGGACGAGTTGCTCAGCCGCGTCGACTCGCATGGTGACGATCTCGTCATCTACCATCATCTCCTGCAATCGTTCTCGCGCACTGCTGGAGCGGATGTTTCGCCCGAGGTCAGCGATCGCTTCGATCCTCACAGCATTATCACTACTTCGGGAGCGCGCCAGGATCGACGACAGTTCAGTATCGGCTTCACCGGTGTTCACTATGGAATCTCCTCAGGTAGTGCAGCCCGGACGTTGTTTCGATCGGTGCGAGCGAAGATCTCACCGGTCTCGGGTTTCACATATTTTTGAATTTCTACGACATGGGGCGTTGGAATGGTTTGACCCGTCGCCTTGTTGTAATGCGAATCACCAGTCAAATCTACCCGCTTCGTCGCGACCCCGTCACTATCATAGTACGAATAGTTCGTTATATTACCTTGGGGATCCCTTTTGACCAGGTATCCATTCTGCGGTCCGCCCTGGGTGGGTAGATTTCCGCCAGTCCATGTCTGCGCGTTGTCGAGTTCGTTCTTGAGCGACTTGACCGGAGGCTTTTTTACGTCGTCACTCTTCCCGCGCAACCGATCGCGCAGGTCGGTGACGACTTTCCTGGCCTTGACTGCGGCGTCCTTCGCCTCCTGGCGGATCCCCGCGATCTGTAACGCCTTGCGGGCTCGCCAGGCGATGATGCCGTCTTTGATCTTCCCGGCCCATCTCCGCACCGTGTCCAGAGACTTGGCGGCGGTGACCGCGCCTGCGCCGAAGCTGATCAGCGACAGGCCGATGGTGATAGCGGCGTCGATGGCGAGCTCCTGGACGAGAGAATTCAAGAAGCCCTTGATCTCGTCGCGGAGTTCCGTCAGCGCATCCTTATAGGCGATGCAGGACTGGCTGATCTGGGTGCACGAGGTCAGTAGTTGGTCGATGGAACCGGCCAGGGATTTGAGGTCGTCTCGGATGTATCCCGCGTCGTCGGCGGTGACGCTGTCGAACAGGCTCGCCGCGATCGTGATCTTGTCGCGGGCGTTCGTGTTCTGGTAGATCGTGCCGAGGCGATCCCAGGCGTCGGCTGCCTTGGCGAGTTTTCCCGTGTCGCCGTCGGGAACCGGGATGCCGATGTGGCTGATGATATTGATGCCCTTGTCGACGATCCCTTGGCCAGGTCCACCAGCGGAAGCCGGGACCGAGAACGGGCCGAACACAGGCATTCCCGGGTCTGTCGGCCGGTCCGGCTGCGGTGCGCCCTTCATGGTTGCGTTGGCTTGCGCGTGCGTGAAGCCGATGTCGTTGAGGGCGCTGCCGTATGCGTACAGCGTGGAGTGGACGTCCTGGAAGAATCCCACCGCTTCGTAGGCGGAGGTGTTGTAGGAGCGTGCCCACTCCTGGCCGTTCTCGTCCACGCCCGCCATCGATCCGCATTCGGACAGCTCCGCGAGGATGTACAGAAAGCTGTCCCGCAGCGCGGATGCGGCGTCGAAGCAGTTGGTGGCCGCTTGGTAGTAAGCCTTCGGATCGACAGCCAGAGCCGTCATACCCCGAGGATCCTCAAGCCCTCGGCAACAGCTCCGGCATAGCCGTCGTGGGCGAGTTTCACGGCCTCCTCCAAAGCCGTGAGCCCTTCGGCGATGTCGGTGGCTCCCGCCAACCACTCGTCGTGCGCTTCCCGGTAGGCCACCATCGCCGCACCGGCCGACGCGGCGTCGACTTCCTTGACTTTCTGGTCGATCGCCGCCAGCTGATCGGCAAGCAACCCCGCGAAGCCTCGGATCCGGGCGGCCAAGTTCTCGAGTTTGTCGAGCTCGACCGAGAAGGCCTCTGCGTCGGACATGCGGTCCCCCTCAGGGCAGATCGAGCGAGCTGACGCCCGCCGCGAATGATTGATCGGCGCCGCGCACGGTGTCCGCGGTAATTCCCAGCTTCTTCGCCAGCTCGAACAGCGCATCCCACACCTGCACCGCCCCTTGATGGAACTCTTCCCACCCGGCCGTGAAAGCGCCTGCGTTGCTACCGGTCCAGCTCTCCAGCAAGTCGCGGACATCGGTCTCCAATGCCGAATACCCGTCCCGACACTGAGTGGCGACATCGAAGGCCAAGCGCCCCAAGGCTTTGACTGCATCGGTATCGACCGACAGCGATGGCTGCTCCCCGACCAACCCTCTGCCCCTCTGTCACCGAACAGTCCCACCGACAAAGTACTCCTGCCATAGCGACGGGAAAAGCGCTGCCCGACAATGCCGAACGCGAAAACGGCGCTCACCCGGCCTCGGAACACCGAACGACCGCTGCCCCAAACGCGAGCGAGGGCACGGACTCGTATGGAGTCCGTGCCCTCGCTCGCGATGCAGTTGGTGACGCTCAGCCGAGCGCGAGCTCACCAGGAGCTCTTGTGCACGCCCGGCAGCTCGTCGCGGCAGACGTGGCACAGGCCGAACTTGCGGTAGAACCGTATGGGGGCGGCGGCAGCGCTGGCAGCGACCACATCGAGAAATCGGCGCTGCTCGTCGTGAAGCAGGGCACTTACCCGAGAGGTAATCGACTTCATTATCAAGACCCGAGATGATGATGGGGCAACCAAGGATTGGAGAAAACGATGCCCTACTTCGAATCGCACGACGGCACCACCCTGCACTACCAGGACTGGGGTACCGGACAGCCGGTGCTCTTCCTGGCCGGTGGCTGGTTGAGCAGCACTTCGTGGGAGCTGCAAATGCTGCCGCTGTCCAAGCAGGGCCTGCGGTGCCTGTCGTACGACCGGCGTGGACACGGCAAGTCGGACTGGGTCGGGCACGGGTACGACTACGACACGCTGGCCGCGGATCTGGCCGCATTCCTGGACCATCTCGATCTGCGCGACGTCACCGTGGTCGCGCATTCGATGGCGGGCGGTGAGATCGTCCGGTATCTGACCCGGTACGGCAGCGATCGGATCAGCCGGGTCGCGCTGGTATCGGTGACGATGCCGTATTTCGCGCAGGCCGAGGACAATCCGAACGGCGTGCCGAAGGCGGTCTTCGATGCGGTGGGCGCGGCCCGCGCCGCGGATCGGCCGCTGTGGATGGAACAGAACGCGCAGGCATTCTTCGCGACGCATCTGGGCAACCAGGTGTCTTCGGCGCGGATCGCGTGGATGGTGCAGAAGTGCATGGACTGTTCACTTCTCGCCGCGGACGAGATCATGAATACGATCTACCACGCCGACTTCCGTGACGAGTTGCGCGCACTCACCGTGCCCACGCTGGTCATCCACGGTGACGCCGACGCCTCGGCTCCCATCGACCTCTGCGGTCGGGTGATCAAGGATCTGATTCCCGGCAACACCTACAAGGAATACCCGGCGACCGGACACGGCATCATGATCTCGCACGCCACGCAGCTCAACGCCGACATCCTCGATTTCATCAAGGCATGAGGCGGTGCGGTAGCGGCGGATACTTGTCCTACCCCCGCCGCTACCACGCGACCCCCGACCAGTGCTTTCGGTACCGGCAGGTTGGCCGAGCCAGCGACTACCGAACCAGGTCGGCGAAGCTGATGTGGCCGAGCGCCACGTGTTCCAGGCGGACGAATCCGTCGCGGTGCAGTCGGTGCAGGCGGTACGCGGCGGCGTGGGCGTCGAGGCGAAATTCCCGCACCTCTTCGATGTGCGTCGACGATATCGGAAGTCTTCACTCGGCTCTGCCGATCCAGAACGCGCTGGAGTCGGTCTCGAAGCGGCGGAACCGGTTCACGCTCCGAGACCGGTGGTGGCAGCGCGGAAATCAGTGGGGCGGATACCTCGAAGTCGCTTGAACGCCGCGCTGAAACCGAAAGCGTCCGCATAGCCGACGGCCTTCGCCACCTGCGCCACGGTGAGACTCCGGTCAGCCAGCAGTTCCTCCGCCTCATCCATCCGGCATTCGGTGAGGTACGCCAGGGGCGACTGGCCCATGACCTCGGAGAACCGCCGTGCGAACAGCGCCCGGGATACCCCCGCCTCGGCGGCCAGCGACGCGACTGTCCAACCGGCGGAGGGCTTTCCGTGCATGGCCTCCAACGCCGGCCCGACCACCGGATCGGCCGGCCCTCTGTACCACCCCGGCGCGTCGGCGTCCAGTTCTTCGAACCAGTCGCGCAGCGTGCAGACCAGCGCCCAGTCGAGCAGCCGGTCCATCATCGCCTGCGCTCCGGCCGGACGCCGGGCGGCATCGGCGGCGATCGACTCCATCCACGCGCACACCTCCACGTCGTCGGTCACCACCAGGACGGGCGGTAGAGCACGCAGCAGACGTTCGTGGCGGCGGCCGGAAGCCCGATAGGCGCCGACGATCAGAGCGGTCTCACCGGTGAGGTCGTTCTCCCACCGACCGCCATCGAGCGCGGGATCGCATTTCGCGTCCGGCGCGAAGCAGGCGACCTCGTATTCCTCGTGCGGCAGGCCGACAGTATCGGCGCGGTCGACGAGAACGAACGGTTGCGGGCCGCGCACGATCGCGGTGTCCCCCATTGTGATCCGACGTTCCAGACCGCCCGGCAGCAGCAGTGTTCCCGCACCGCGTAGCACGGTGACCATGGTCAACGGCGCCTCGTCGGCGAACCGGATGCTCCACGGTGCTTCCAAGACCGCGGTGGTGAGCACAGCTCCCTCGGCGCGTATACCGCCCAGCAGTTTGCTCAGAGGATCCACACAGTCGAGTGTAGACGAACTCCTATCAAATGTAGATTTTCACCCATAGATCGTCCACTGCTCAGGGTATGGAATGGAAACCGGACCGAACAACCGATCGTCCGAATCTCCGGACCAACAGTGGAGGCCACCTTGCCGCACAACCCGACCGTGGACACCGCGATCACCCGCACCGCGCTGGTCGTCGTCGCCCATCCCCGGCCCGATTCGCTGACCGCCCATATCGCCGAACTGGCCATCCGGCGGCTCACCACGGACGGCTACCGGATCGACCTGCTGGACCTGCACGCCGAGAACTTCGATCCCCGGATGACCGCCGCCGACCTTCCGGAATGGGGCAACCGGGAGAAGGCCTACTCCCCCGAGGTCGAGAGCCATATGGGGCGCATCCTCGGCGCCGACGTGATCGTCGCAGTGTTCCCGGTGTACTGGATGCAGGTCCCGGCGATTCTGAAGGGCTGGATCGATCGGGTGTGGAACTACGGATTCGCCTACGGACGCAGCAAATCCCGGCTCGCGGGCAAGCGGATACTGTGGCTGGGACTGGCGGGCGTGGCAGACGACGACGCGCTCGTCGGACCCATGCGGGATGCGCTCAGCGCGCAACTCGACGACGGCATCGCCTACTACTGCGGACTCGCGCGGTCATCGGTGGGATTGTTGCCCGGCGCGGAAGAGAAGCGGCAGCGCCTGGATGCCGCGGGCAACCTGCTACTCGACGAAGCCCTCACCGGCGCGGCGCGCGAAGCGCACTACGCGGAGTTGGAGAACCGGGCGCTGGGCTTCGTCGACGAATTCCTCGCCGCCGACCGGGTTTCGGCCTGATCCGGAGCCCGTCCGTAAACGCGGAGGCCGACATCCGCCCTCGCTGCTTCGAATGGCGGGCTTATCGACCCAACGGATGATCGCCGTCGGTAATCGCGCGGACCGAGGGAGCCTTTTCCGGCGTCCCGGCGGCGGTCCCTGGAGGGAAGATGCACGCCTGGCTTCCACGAACGCCCTGTCGCCGGTGGATCCACGGGATTGTCCGCGTGTTGCCACCCGGACGGTCCTGATAGGGCTCGAGGGACTAGGGCATCGAAATGAGCCGGCGACTACCGAACCAGGTCGGCGAAGCTGATGTCGCCGAGCACGACGTGTTCCAGGCGGACGAATCCGTCACGGTGCAGACGGTGCAGACGGTACTCGGCGGCGTGGGCGTCGAGGCGGAATTCCCGCACCTCTTCGATGTCGAACTTGGTGTCGAGGACAACGACCAAGTAGAGCGGAATGCCCGCGCGCGCGTACTGAACCTTCTTGTCCAATAGGTCTTCAGCCGCGGTGGATGGTGAAGACACCTCGACGATGATCAGTGCGTCAGCGGCTTCCGGCTTCGCTCCGCGCTCGGGCAAGCAGCGGTACACCGTCACATCCGGTCGGCGGAACGTGAACTTCGGTATCCGCCAGAGGACGACATCGATATCCATCTCGACGCGGATGCACGGTGCGGCGCTCGGTAATTCCTCCATCGAGCCTGCCAAACGGCGTGCCACGCGATTGTGCTCAGGAACCGGGGACTCGCAGACGATCACGTGTCCGTGCACAACCTCGATCTCACGCGCGACGCCTTCCGGCAGTTGACGGTACTGCTCCTCGGTCATCTCGTGCGGCAAGTGGTCTCCGGTGACTGGATCGTCATGCCCGAAGCCTACCTAGTCAACCGTGGCGAAATCATGATCAAGGATGCGAGCGAGGGCACGGACTCGCATGGAGTCCGTGCCCTCGCTCAGTGTTCAGTTGGTGACGCGCAGAGCGTCAGCTCACCAGGAGCTCTTGTGCACGCCCGGCAGCTCGCCGCGGTGCGCCATCTCGCGCAGGCACACGCGGCAGAGGCCGAACTTGCGGTAGACCGCGTGGGGGCGGCCGCAGCGCTGGCAGCGGGTGTAGGCGCGGACAGCGAACTTCGGCTTGGCGTTGGCCTTGTTGACCAGTGCTTTCTTAGCCATGTGCTCAGTTCTCCTTGAACGGGAAGCCGAGGTGCTTGAGCAGGGCACGGCCTTCTTCGTTGTTGGTCGCGGTGGTCACCACGGTGATGTCCATACCACGCGGACGGTCGATCCGGTCCACGTCGATCTCGTGGAACATCGACTGCTCGCTCAGGCCGAACGTGTAGTTGCCGTTGCCGTCGAACTGCTTCGGCGACAGGCCGCGGAAGTCGCGGATACGCGGCAGCGCGATGGAGACCAGGCGGTCGAGGAACTCCCACATGCGGTCGCCGCGCAGGGTGACCTTCGCGCCGATCGGCATGCCCTCACGCAGCTTGAACTGCGCGATGGACTTGGTCGCCTTGCGGATCTGCGGCTTCTGACCGGTGATCAGGGCCAGGTCCTCGACGGCGCCGTTGATCAGCTTCGCGTCGCGGGCGGCGTCGCCGACACCCATGTTGACGACGACCTTCACCACGCCCGGGATCTGCATCACGTTGGCGTAGGAGAATTCCTTGTTCAGCGCGTCCTTGATCTCTTCGCGGTAGCGCTGCTTCAGCCGGGGCTGCACTTTTTCGGTCGTGGTCATGTCAGATGTCCTTCCCGTTCTTACGGGAGATCCGGACCCGCTTGCCGCTCTCCTCGTCGGTCCGGTAGCCGACGCGGGCCGGCTTGCCGTCGGAGTCGACGACCATCACGTTGGAGACGTGGATGGGGGCTTCCTGGGTCACGATGCCGCCCGAGGAGGCGCCGCGCTGGTTGGCGGAGTTCGCGACGTGCTTCTTGATGCGGTTCACGCCCTCGACGAGAACCCGGTTCTCCTTCGGGTAGGCCTGGATGACCTTGCCCTTGGCACCCTTGTCCTTGCCCGAGATGACGAGCACGGTGTCGCCCTTGTGCACCTTCATGTCAGAGCACCTCCGGGGCCAGCGAGACGATCTTCATGAACTTCTTGTCGCGCAGCTCGCGGCCCACCGGGCCGAAGATGCGGGTGCCGCGCGGGTCGTTGTCCGCCTTGATGAGCACGGCCGCGTTCTCGTCGAACTTGATGTAGGAACCGTCCGGACGACGGCGCTCCTTGGTGGTGCGCACGACGACGGCCTTGACGACGTCACCCCGCTTCACGTTGCCGCCGGGGATGGCGTCCTTCACGGTAGCGACGATGATGTCGCCGATACCGGCATAGCGACGCGACGAACCGCCGAGAACGCGGATGCAAAGGATCTCCTTCGCGCCCGTGTTGTCGGCGACGCGCAGTCGCGACTCCTGCTGAATCACTTCAGCGTCCTCCTTGACCTGGACGTATGTGCACGCCGGATTGCCGACCCGACGGGCATGGTCGGTCGCCCTCCGGACGCGCGCCTGCCAGCGGTTTTCTCGGTTCGAGCCAGAAACGCGGAACCAACCACTGGGGGTTCACTGCCGGATTGCGGGCACAGCTCCCGCAGGCAACCGGTCTAGTGTATGGGAATCCGCAGGTCGTTCCCAAATCGGGGGTGGTCGCCGGCCCGCACGACGACGCTCGTCCCCAATCCGGGCCGGACCGGCGCCGCGCCGGTAGCCTCGTGTCCTGCAAGGCTGCCTTCGTACACCAGCGGCACCGCCGCGTCGGGGAGAGGATTCTCGTGACATCTACCGGTCGGCCAGCGAAGCTGGATCGTCGTGCCTTCCTGATCGCCCTCGGAGCCGTCCCGGCCGCCGCCGCGCTGGTCGCCTGTTCGGACGACACCGAACCCGCGAGCAGGACGCTGACCGGCGTCGATCTCAGCGGAGCGGACGAGACGATACGGCCGCAGGACGACCTGTACCGGCACGTCAACGGGAAATGGCTGCGGGAGTACCAGCTGCCGCCGGACAAGGTCAGCTACGGCTCGGGCAGCGAGGCGGGCGAGCGCACCGAGCAGCAGTTGCGCGAG
Source organism: Nocardia sp. NPDC003999 (assembly GCF_053604885.1). Classification (NCBI taxonomy): domain Bacteria; kingdom Bacillati; phylum Actinomycetota; class Actinomycetes; order Mycobacteriales; family Nocardiaceae; genus Nocardia; species Nocardia sp. NPDC003999. Next base: position 84,323 of record NZ_JBSGIB010000006.1, on the reverse strand, counting down.
ATCATCGACGGTATCCACGACCCGAAGCCCGGCTCGGAAGAACAGCAGATCAGGGATCTCTACGACGCCAGGGTGGACTGGGACGAGATCGAACGGCTCGGCATGACGCCGCTGGCGCCGCTGTTCGCCAAGATCGATGGCGCCGCCACCAAGCCGGAGCTGGCCAAGGTGATGGCCGAGTTGCCGATCGGCGGGCTGATCGGGCTCGGCATCGGCGTCGACCGGAAGAATTCCAACGCCTACATCCCCTCGGTCGGCCAGTCCGGACTCGGGCTCGGGGAGCAGTACTACCGGAAGCCCGAATACGCCGAGGTGCTCGGGCAGTACCGCACCTTCCTCGAGCGCGTCGCCGCGGGCGCGGGTTGGGCCGACCCGGCCGGTGTCGCTCAGCGCGTGTTCGATCTGGAGAAGCGCATCGCCCCCGCGCACTGGGACAACGTACGCAACCGCGACACCGACGCGACCTACAACGTCTACAGCTGGACCGATATGACCGCGCTCGCCCCGGGCTTCGACTGGGATCCGTGGCTGGCGGGCAACACCGACCGCCCACGCGAGTTGTTCGCGACGATCGTGGTCAACCAGCCGTCCTTCATCACGGCAGCGGGTCAGCTGTGGACCGAGGTGGACATCGCCACGTGGCGGGACTACTTGAAGTTGGCCGTGTTGCGGGAGTTCGCGCCCTATCTGCCGAAGGCCGTCAACGACGCGAATTTCGACTTCAAGGGCCGGATTCTCAACGGACAGGACGAGCGCCCGGAACGCTGGAAGTACGGCGTGAGCATCGTCGACGACAAGCTCGGCGAGCAGCTCGGGAAACTCTATGTGGCCAAGCATTTTCCGCCGGAAGCCAAGGATCGCGCCAAGGAGATGCTCGCCGACGTGATCGCGGCCTACCGGGAGAACTTCACGAATTCGACGTGGATGTCACCTGCCACCAGGGCGGCATCGCTGGCGAAGCTGGACAAAATCGATCCCAAGATCGGTTATCCGGACAAGTGGGTCGACTACTCGAAGCTGAAGATCACCAAGGGCAAGCTGATCGAGTCGTTGCTCGCCATCAACGAGTTCGAGGTCAAGCGGACGTTCGCGCGCCTGGGCACGCCCGTCGACAAGACCGAATGGGGGATGTCGCCGCAAACGGTGAACGCCTACTACTCCGCGACGTCCAACCAGATCGTCTTCCCGGCCGCTTACCTTCAGCCGCCCTTCTTCGACAAGGACGCTCTGCCCGCGGTCAATTTCGGTGCGGTCGGGTCCACCATCGGGCACGAGATCGGCCACGGCTTCGACGACCAGGGCTCCAAGTACGACGGCGACGGCAACCGCCGCGACTGGTGGACGCCAGAGGATCGCGCCGCGTTCGACGCCAAGGCCAAACAACTGGTCGACCAATACAACGCGCTCGTCCCTGAGGGGCTGGAGCCGAGCCAGCACGTCAACGGCGAACTCACCTTGGGCGAGAACCTCGCCGATCTGCGCGGACTGCAGATCACGCTGGCCGCCTTCCGCATCGCCGAAAAGCGCCGCGGTATCGACAATCCCGACTACCGCACCATGTTCCTGTCCTGGGCCCGCAGCTGGCGTGAGAAGCAGACGAAGGAACTCACCGTCCGCTATCTCAGCATCGACACCCATTCCCCCAACGAATTCCGCTGCAATCAGGTCGTGCGCAATCTCGACGAGTTCTACAGGGCTTTCGAGCTGAAAGAAGGCGACAAGTTGTACATGCCGCCCGATCAGCGGGTGACATTCTGAGCGAAGCGCGGTTCGAGCCTGCCCGTCGCGGCGGGCTCGATCGCTATGCGGACCGGAGCAGACCGTCGATGAGGGCGTCGAGGCCCAGGTCGTAGGTGTCCTGAGCGGCCAGGGACAGGTAGTCGGAACCGAGGGCGGCCAAGCGGGGGAAGCTGTCGGCGTCGAGGTCGGCGAAGACTTGTGCGCGGAAGGTGGGACGGTCCTCCGCGGCCCGGCGGGCGGATCGGGCGCGCACGATGAGGTCGCCCGCCGTGTAATGCCAGATGACGCGGTACGCCTGGGCGGCGCGGTCCAGCGGTAGACCTCCCGCGACGAATCCGTCCACGATGGATTCGCTGACCCAGAGCGCCGAAACTCCCAAAAGATCGTCGGCGGTGAGGATTTCGACGATCCACGGCCGTGCGGCGAGCACGTCGTGCATGGCGCGCGCCGCGACGCGGACGCGCTCGCGCGGCTCCTCCGGCAGGTCCGGCCACGCCACCTGGTCGGCGTACTCGTTGAGCAGTAGGCGCAGCAGGTCTTCCTTGTCCCGGACGTGGTGGTAGAGCGCCATCGGCGTGCAGCCGAGTTCGGTGGCGAGGCGGCGCATGGTCAGCTTCGCCACGCCATCGGCCTCGATCACCGAATTGGCCGCCGCGAGGATCTCCGCTCGGGAGATACGCGCAGGTCGGCCGGTGCGTTGTGGCTGCGACGACGAACTCGGCATCTGTCCATCTTCGCCCATCCGCAGAACCGGGTGTGGACACGGGGCGACTCGCGCGGTTACTTTCTATACATGTATAAAAACTCTCGCGGGCGGCCCGGCGTCGCTCTGACGGCGGTGGCCGTCGCGCAGTTCATGGTCGCGTTGGACATGGCGGTGGTGAACGTGGCGCTGCCGGCCATCCGCGCCGATCTGGGCTTCGCGCCGGTCGATCTGGCCTGGGTGGTGCACGTCTACGCGCTGACTTTCGGCGGGTTCCTGCTGTTGGGTGGAAAGGCGTGCGACCTGTTCGGGCGGCGCAGGTTGTTCACCGGCGGGCTCGTGATGTTCGGCCTCGCCTCGCTGGTGGGCGGATTCGCGCAGCAGCCATGGCAACTCGTCGCCGCGCGGGCCGTCCAGGGACTCGCGGCGGCGGCCGTGGCGCCCGCCGCCTTGGCCACGTTGACCACGACATTTCCGGAAGGCCCCGCCCGGGTGCGAGCGCTCGGCGTGTGGAGCGCGGTGAACGCGGCGGGCGGCGCGATCGGCGTGCTGGTGGGCGGATTGCTGACCGAGTACGCCAACTGGCGCTGGGTGATGCTCGTCAACGTCCCGATCGTGGTGATCGCATCGGTCGCGGCGGTGGCCGGTGTGGCGGCCGATCGAGTGAGCGGGCGAGCGCGGGTCGATGTGCCGGGCGCCGTCCTGGCCACCGGCGGAATAGGTTTGCTGGTGGTCGGCGTGGTGCGGACCGAACACCACGGTTGGTTCTCCGCCGCCACAGCCCTCACACTCGGGGCCGGTGCGATGCTGCTCGCGGCTTTTCTCGCGGTCGAGGCGCGTACGTCGACACCATTGGTTCGGCTCGGACTCTTGGGCAACCGCTGGGTGGCCGGAGCGAATGTGTTCGTATTCTTGGCCGCGGCGGGCCAATTCAGCGCGTTCTATCTGCTGTCGCTGTACCAGCAGCAGGTCCTGGGCATGAGCGCGGGCGCGGCGGGTGCGGCTTTCGTGCCGTTCTCGCTCAGTGTCATTGTCGGCACGGTGGTCGCCACTCGCGTGGGTGGCCGCCGGTCCCCGAAAGCGGCACTCGTCATCGGCGGGGTGCTCACCACTGCGGGTATCGGCTGGTTCGCTTTCATCAGCGCCGACGGCAGTTTCCTCGCCGATGTTCTAGGACCCTCGCTGCTGGGCGGCTTCGGCCTCGGACTGTGCCTGGCTCCCGTGGCCGCCGCCGCGAACATGGGCGTCGCGCCCCACGAAGCGGGAATGGCTTCCGGGGCCTTCAACAGCGCGCGGCAGCTGGGTGGATGTGTCGGGGTGGCCGCACTCGCCACCGTCGCGGCGGCGCGCACCGGAGAAAGCGTCGCGCCCGCGGCGCTGAACGACGGTTACGCCCTCGCGCTGTGTTGCGCGGCGGGACTTTTCGCCGTTGCGAGCGTCGTCGCCGCGACTGTGCTGCCGAGGACGCACCGCACGATTTCCACCCACAGAGCAGACGTGGTTCGACCCAAAGCCGAACTATCCGAGGAATTTTCCGCCGCGCGACCATAAGACAGCGCAACCGCCCCGAGAGCCCGGACGGGTCGGATTGCGCCGAGTGCTCTGCACTGACCGCGCACCGAGCCGCTACCACCGGACCTCGCTGCTGCCGATCCGCATTGGTGCGGCATGGATCCGATGCCGGAATCCATGCCGCGCACGGCGATCCACTCCCCCACTTCGTTCCGGCACCGCCCTTGATCGGCCCGGAAAGTCTCATCCAATCCGACGAGAGGAAGCATCATGAATCAGGCCCCGATCGACTTGTTCGGCCGCGCAATCCATTTCGGCCATGACGGCCACGTAGCAGCCGGTGAACGCCGGATGAGCACCGGCGACGGCGACTGGCAGCTCGCGACGTTCCACGTCGAATCCGATGCCGACGTGCACGCCGACCACTGGGAAGTCCATCCCGGCAGCGACGAAGCGGTGTGCTGCCTGACCGGCGCGTTGCGTCTCTACCTGCGACCGGAGCACGCGGGCGACGACGAGACGATGGTGCGCCTCACCGCGGGCACCGCGTTCGTCGTCCCCCGCAACCGCTGGCACCGCATCGAACTCGACGAACCCTCCGACATCATGTCCGTCGGCCTGCGCAACGAGACCCGCCAGGAGCCCGTCACCGCACGGTGATCCGCACCATCGGTGCTCGCGCATGGATCGCGTGTGCGAGCACCGCGGGGTCTGATCACCGCCGGCCTTGCCCGCACCCGGCGGTCGGGCCGCGCGAGCGACCGATCCATGACGTACCGACCGGATACATACGGTAAGAGCCGAATCCGGGCGCCGAGTGGCCCGGGCGGAACGATCATGTCCGTCGATTCGCCGTGTCGCCGAGACACGTCCGGCTATCGGGACACCGCCGCGATTGTGGAAAACCGCGCCGTGTCCGACCGATATCCCACGGCCGCGACGGCTTCCGGCCATACACGCGCCAATTCGAGCAGGAACCGGAACTCCGCCGCGCGATCGCGAGCCTCCCCATGCGCCGCGCCCGCAGCCATCGAGCCGGGAGTCGGTGTGTCACCGTCGCGTTTGGCTCGCACGGCCAGCGCGACCTGGAGGGCAGAGCGACGCGCATCGTCGCGACCGGCGGGCGAGCCGGCCTCGGGCAAAGCGGGTACATACGGTCTCAGGTGTAGCAGCGCATCCCAGATCTCGACGGTCATCCGATAGAGCCGGGACGTGGCTTCCCTCGGCGCGGAACCGTCCTCCGCCAGAACCACTTCCGGCACCACCGCGGTGAGATCTCGCCACAGCGGCCGCAACCTACGGCAGTCACGGCCGGTCCGATCCAAGCCCGTTCGCGCCAGCAGCGCTGTGACCAGGGGGATCATGGTCAACAGGGTGACGGCGGAGAACGTGAGAACCGCCGCGACGGCCCACACCTTGCCCGGCTGGCTCGGAGGCGTACCGGTGAGCGCGCGACCTACCATGATCGTCATCGAGATCAGCCAATAGGTCGCGAACGCCAGCAGTACCGCGAACGTCAGCTTCTCTCTGATCGAAACGCCTCTGGCGCGCAGTTCGCGAACGCAGGCGCGGGCGAAGAGCAGCCCACAGAGACCTCCAGGGAGCGCGGACATCGTCCATACGATTTCGACATAGTCCAACTGCCAGGCCCACCGCAGGATCGGCGTGGCGACGATCAGCGAAACAACGGCAGCGACCGCCGTCGCATCGTATCGCCGCTGACGCAGGTGGACGGTTGCCGCATCGGCGCCGTCGACAAGCCTGGCCAGCCCGTAGAAACTGCCGAGCGCCAGGAGACCGCAGCCGAGATAGAGGCGCGGCCCGAACTCGGGACGGCCCACCGCGACGGTCACCTCGTACAGCAGCAGACCTAGCAGGTTCCAGCTGAACGTGCGGTTGATCAGCCGATCGGTAGCCGTCTCGTCGACGAGCACCCACCGCCCGGCGGTCATGAGCGCGACGAATACGACAACCGACAGCACCACTGGAGTCGGAACAGCGTTCATCGCGATCGACCGTATGCCGTCGCTCGGCGTGGGGCCAGCCCGGGCGCGAAACCGCCGCGGTGTTTCAGCGCACGGGCACCGCGGCGGACGTGTCCTCCGTGACCCGATCGGCTTCGGCGAGTTCGGCGGCCTCGTCGTAGACGTACTTCTCGCCGATGAACCACGACGCCACGGCCGCCAGCAGCATCATCACCGCCGCCGAGACGAACACCACGAGCAATCCGGAGTGGAACGGGCCGGTGAGCAGGTTCGGGAAGAACTCCTGGCCCGTGAGGGTTTCGGCGTTGACGCCTGGCTTGTCGAGTTCACCCGACGGTCCGAGCAGCTCCTGGATCGGGTTGTAGCCGAGGAACGCGGCGAACATGCTCGCCACCGGCGGCATGCCGGCGAGTTCGGCGGCGGCTCCAGCGGAGACGCCCTGTGCGCGCAGACCGGAGTCCAGCGCCGATGGCAGGCTCGCCGCCAGTCCGAGGACCATCAGGGAGAAGAAGATTCCCATGGACAGCGCGTTGCCGCCGTTGAAGAGGGTGCCGCGCATCCCGGAGGCCGCGCCGCGCTGGGCGGCGGGAACGCTGGACATGATGGCGGCGGTGTTCGGCGAGAAGAACAGCCCGCTGCCGATGCCGTTGAGCACGGTGATCGACGCGAACAGCCAGTAGTCGAAGTTCACCGGGATGACCAGCAGCAAGATGAAGGTCGCGCCGGTCAGCAACGCGCCTCCGGTGGTGAACAGCCGGGGCCCGTAGCGATCGGACAGCCAGCCCGATATCGGGCCTGCGGCGAGGAAGCCGATGGTCAACGGCAGCAGGTAGATGCCTGCCCACAGCGGGGTGGACTCGAAGTCGTACCCGTGCAGCGGAAGCCAGATGCCCTGTAGCCAGATGATGAGCATGAACTGCATGCCGCCACGTCCGATCGAGACCATCAGATTGGCGAAGTTGCCGAGACCGAAGGCGCGGTGGCGGAACAGGCCCAGGTGGAACATCGGATCGGGGACCCTCGTCTCCACTACGCAGAACGCGACCAGCAGGAGAAGGCCGCCGAGTACAGCGGCCAGCACCCACGGGCTCGTCCAGCCGGTCGCGTGGCCGCCGTAGGGCTGGATGCCGTAGGTGATGCCGGTGAGCAGCGCCGTGAGTCCGAGACCGAAGGTGATGGTGCCCGCCCAGTCCAGTTTGCCCGAGGTCCGGATGCCGACCTCGTGCAGCGAACGATAGGACCAGACCGCGCCGAGAACGGCGATCGGGACACTGACCCAGAACACCGCACGCCAATCCCATTCCGACAGCACGCCACCGATGAGCAGGCCGAAGAACGAACCGGCCACCGCGGCGACCATGTTGATGCCGAGCGCGGTGCCGCGCTGGCTCGCGGGGAAGGCATCGGTGAGGATCGCCGAGGAGTTGGCCGTCAGCATCGCGCCGCCGACACCCTGGACGACGCGCCAGACGATGATCCACAACGCGCCCGCGCCCCCGTGCCACGGATCGAAGGACAAGGCGACCGCCGACAGCGCGAAGATGGTGAAGCCCAGGTTGTACACCCGCACCCGGCCGAAGATGTCGCCGAGCCGCCCGAACATCACCACCAGCACGGCGGTGGCGAGCAGGTAACCCATCAGCATCCACAGCAGGTACCCGACATTGCCCGCCTCGAGTGGGTTGAGCCCGACGCCGCGGAAGATCGCGGGCAGCGAGATCAGCACGATCGAGGAATTGATCGCCGTGAGCAGGACACCCAGCGTGGTGTTGGTCAGAACGATCCACTTGTAGCGCGGATGGTCCCGGTCGTAGCGCAACCGGCGCCGGATGGTTCGGACATCACCCGGATCGACTTCGATGGATGGATTCGTCACGGACAGCCCCTCACCAGATAGTTACCACGGCAAACTATATAGTTAGCCGATGTAACCATCAAATGGAGCCGCATCCGCCGAGCACCGATACCACCCGGGAGCTACATAGGTTAGCCTTGGCTAGCTTGCTTGGAAGGAAGGTGCGGCAGATGAACTCTGTTCGGACGCGCGGCCGTTGGTCGCGGGCGGCGCTGACGGTGCTGACGGGAGTCCTCGCCCTCGGCCTGGCCGCGTGCGGATCGGCGGAGGACGACTCGGCGTCCGGCGGCGAACAGGTGACCATCCACCACGCCCGCGGCGAGACGACCGTCGAAGGCACCCCGAACAAGATCGTCGCCCTCGGCAACCAGTGGCTGGACACCACGCTCGCGCTCGGCGTGGTGCCCGTCGGATACCTCGACAATGTCGCGATCGCCTCCAAGAGCACCCCGCCGTGGGAGCCGGGGAGCCTCGCATCGGCGAAGGCGCTCACCAGCACTGGGAACCTCGCCGAACAGGTCGCCGCGCTGGAGCCGGACCTGATCCTGGTCGATCCGTTCATCGCCGACCAGAAGACCTACGACGAACTCTCTCGCGTCGCGCCCACGTTGCCCGCCCTGAGCAAAGCGGCGGTAGCGCCCTGGCAGGACCAGATCACCACCCTCGGCAAGGTGCTGCACAAGCCGGACGAGGCGAGCAAGGTGATCGCGAAGGTGGATGACAAGGTCGCCGCGATCGCCGCCGCGAACCCCGGATTGAAGGGCAAGACGTTCGCCAGTACCTGGCTGGCCGGTCCGGCACAGCTCATGGTGTTGACCGACCCCGACGACGGATCGTCGAAGGTCTTCACCCAATTGGGTCTCGGCATTCCGAAGAACCTCACCGACCTGCCCGCCAATCAGGGCAGGCTGGCCCTGTCCCCGGAGCGGGTCGACGAATTGACCGCCGATCTCTTGCTGGCCGGCTACGCCCCCGGCTTGGACGAGAAGTTCCGGCAGCTCCCCGGCTACGCCGACCTGCCCGCGGTCAAGAAGGGCTCGGTCGTGTTCCTCACCACCCAGGAGATCAGCGCCGTGAACACGCCGACGGCGCTCTCGGTGCCGTACATCCTCGACAAGCTGGAACCCGCCTTCGCCGCTGCGGCGAAATAGCCGCCGCGTCAGTCGACTCGGCCCGGCAAGCGGTGGTACGCGCTGCTTGCCCGCCGCCGCATGTCCACAGCGGGACCCGATCGGCTGTGTGGGAATGACCCACTCGACCGCGTCCACGGCGACAGACTGCGCCCGCGTGCTCGGAGCGGCGTCCGCGCTGGGGCGACGCGAGCCTGCGGCGACGCCCCTCATCAGGGTCGATCCGGAGAGGAGCGCGGACAGTCCACAGGTCCGCCTGCGGACCGAAGACCGCCGGGCGCGCTCACCGATCGGTGCGTCGTGGACAACCGCGCTGCCGGGCAACCGCTTTCACGTCTGCGCGAGGATCTCCTCGTCCGTCATCGCGGCGACCTCGAGGTAGAGCCGGGCCACCGCGGACAGCCTGCCGCCCGCGCCGTGCCGAATCTCGCGCTCCCGCAGGCACTCGGCCAGCCGGGCGACGGTGCGTGCGGCGAACAGGTCCGCGACCAGCGCGTGCTCGGCTTGCAACCACTCGCGCACGCGGGCGATGACAGTCGTGGCGAGCACGGAATCGCCGCCGCGGCCGAAGAAGTCGTCGTGCACGCCGATCGCATCGATGCCGAGGACGGTCGCGACGATGTCGGCGAGCGCGGCCTCCACGTCGTCGCGTGGGGCGGTCTCCCGGTCCTCCCCCACCCCTGGCTCGAGCAGGGCGACCACGGCGCGGCGGTCCAATTTCCCATTGGCGGTCAACGGCATCTGCTCGAGGAGCTCGATCCGAACGGGAATCATGTAACCGGGCAACAGGTCCGCGAGCGCCGTAGCGATGTCGCCGATCTCGTCCAGGTCACCCGCGACGGCGGCGACCAGCTTGGGTGCGCCCGCACCGACGACCGCCGCGACGGCGTGCCGGACGCCGGGCACCGTGCGCAACGCGGTCTCGACCTCGCCGAGTTCGACCCGGTATCCGCGGATCTGGACCTGGTGGTCGGCACGGCCGAGGAATTCGATCGTGCCGTCGGGCCAGTACCTGGCCATATCGCCGGTCTTGTACCAGCGGATGCCGTCGTGTTCGACGAAGCGTTCCGCGGTGCGCTCCGGGTCGTTGCGGTAGCCGGCGGCGACACCGACGCCGCCGACCCACAGTTCGCCCGGCACCCAGTCCGGGCAGTCGCGGCCCGCGGGAGAGACGACGCGGCATCGGACGTTGCGCAACGGAACGCCGAACGGCACGGTCGCCCAGTGCGCGGGCGGTTCACCCGTCACCTCGCAGATGGTGGTGTGGATGGAGGTCTCGGTCGCGCCGCCGAGTCCGGCGAATCGGCAACCCGGCGCCTGCGCCGACAGCCTGCGAGCGAGATCCGCGCCGACCCAGTCCCCGCCGAGGATGGCCGCGCGCAGCGAATCGCCCAGCTGATCACCGCCGATCTCCAGGATCATGTCCAGCATGCTCGGCACGCAGTTGAGAATCGAGACCCGATGTGTGCGCAGCAGTTCCACCCAGCTGGACGGGTCGGCGCGCTGTTCCGGATCGACGGTCACGACCGCGCCGCCCACCGCGAACAAGCCGAAGATGTCGTAGACCGAGAGGTCGAATTCCAGGGCGGACAGGCCCAGCGAGCGGTCGGCGCCGCCGACGCCGAACCACTCGTTCAACGCGTCGATGGTGTTCATCGCGCCACGGTGTGGGATCTCGACACCCTTGGGCACGCCGGTCGATCCGGAGGTGAACAGCACGTAGGCGATATCGCCGGTGTCCGGGTAGACGGGGGCCGCGAGCGGCTCCGGATAGGCACTGGCCGCGTCGATGGACAGGCACGTGATCGGTGCGCCCAGGTCCGCGCCCTCGACCGTCAGCGCCGCGTGGACACCGCCGGTGCGGAGGATCTCCGCCCGGCGGCCCGCAGGCTGATCGAATCCGATGGGCACGTAGGTCGCCCCGGCGGCGAGCACACCGAGCACGGCGGTGACCTGGTCCGGCCCCTTCGGCAGCGCGACGGCGACCGCGTCGCCCGGCTCCACGCCCTCGGCGCGCAAGGCCCCCGCCACCGCCAGCGCGCGAGCGGCCAACTCCCCGTAGCTCCAGGCGCCTCGGCCGTCGCCCAGGCCCCAGACCACGGCGGGCGCTTCGGGATTCGCCGCCGCGTTGTCGAAGAACCCCTGGTGCAGGGACCGCCCGCTGACCGGGCCGTCGGTGGCGTTGACCGCGGCGCGCACCGCGGCCTGGTCGACCGGCAGCCGCACGGCGGCCTCCGCGTTCCACCCTGCCGCCCCGTCACCGAGCCGCCCGATCGCCGCGCGGTACCAGGCGAACATGGCGTCGATCATGCCGTCGGGGAAGGCCGACGCGCGCACGTCCCAGTTCAACAGCAGCCCGCCGCGGACCTCGGTGACCTGCGCGTCGAGCAGTACCTGCGGGCCCTGCGAGATGATCCACACGGGCTCGCCGAAGGTCTCGGTGACCGTGTCGGCGAACAGCTCGCCCAAGTTCAGCGCGCTGGTGTAGACGACCGGGGCCAGCACGGGTTCACCGCGATGCCTACCCAGATCCCGCAGCACTTCGAGCCCGGAATACGCGGTATGCGCACCGCTTTCGTGCATGCCGCGCTGTAACGTGCGGGCGCGCTCGGTGACCGACATGCTGTCGGTGACGTCCACCTCCAGCATGATCGAGGACGTGAAGTCGCCGATCACCCGATCGATGTCGGGGTGCACCGGATCCCGGTGGAACAGCGGCACGTTCAGCAGGAATCGGCTCTGCGCTGACCAACCGCCGATGGTCTCGGCGAATACCGCGGCCAGCGCCATGGCCGGAGTGATGCCGCGCTCGTGTGCGGCGGCGAGCAACCGCTGCTTGGCTTCCGGCTCCAGCCAGTGGTCGTAACGAACGGTGCGATTCGGGTCGGTGCGCTCACTCACCGGCACGGTGGGAAGTTCCGGCGCGCCCGGCAGTTCCGGCAGCCGCTCCTGCCACCACTGCCGGTCACGCTCGCGAGTGGCGCCGTCCCCCTGGTGCTCGGTGCGGTGCCTGCGATAGGTGTAGCCGGGGACCGGCACGGCCCTCCCGTGGTACAGCTCGGCCAGATCGCCGATCAGGACCCGGTAGCTCATGGCGTCGCCCGCGAGCATGTCGACATCCAGGTGCAGTCGACTGCGGTCCGCGTCGCGCAAGGTGAGCGTGACATCGATGACCTGACCGTCTTCGATGGCCAGACGCTGGTGGGTCTTGCGGTCACGCAGCTCGGCGAGCGCGGCGTCGGCCGCCTCGGGCGACCGATCACGCAGGTCGACGACCTCCAACACCGGCCTACCAGGGGCGGTCATGGTCTGCTGGGTGCCATCCGGCAGGAACCTGGTGCGCAGCATGGGATGGGTGGCGACCAGATCGGCCACCGCGCGCTCCAGCCGCTCCGGATCGATACGGCCGCCGTCGAATTCGATGTACAAGTGCGCCGCGACGCCGCCGAGCTCTTGTTCGTCGGAGCGGCCGATCCAGTACGCGTGCTGCATGGTGGCCAAGGGGAAGGGCGCCGCCTCGTCGTCCGCGGTCGCCACCGGCACGACGGTCACCGGGCCTGCCGCCCGCCCGACCGCACTCGCGCCGAGCAGACCGTGCCAGGAAGCCACCGTAGGGCTGGCCGCCAGCTGAGCGAAGTTGATGTCGGCGCCGCGTTTGCGCCAGCCGCCCGCGAGCTTCATGGTGCGAATCGAGTCCAGCCCCAGTTGGATGAGGTCGTCGTGATCGGCGATCTCCGTGGCGGCGAGGCCCAGTTGGTCGGCCACCGCGGACCGGATCTCCTCCCGGCCGATGTCCACCGTTCCTTCTGCCCGACGCTGTGTCGACTCCATCGCGCTGCCACTCCTTGTCTGCCGCCGGAACCGGCGGTCTGGACTGCTGGGGCACAGCTTAGCCGACCCTAAATAGGTATGCCTAACCTACATCGGCGCGTGCTTTCGGCCATTCCCGCGCCAATTCGAGTAATTGCCGCAAGCCGTTGGCACGATCGTGACCACCGGTCGCCACGGCGGCGAACGGAGCGGTCGGTGTGACCGGACGCAGCCCGGCGGCTCGAGACCGGATGGCGTGGGCGATCTGACGGGCGTAATCGCCGACGCCGTGACCCGCGTCGGCGGCCTCCCGCCCCGGCGCGGGCGACGGCATATACGGCTTCAAATGCAAAAGCGCGTCTTGGATCTCCACCGTCATCCGATAGAGCCGGGACGCCGCGCCGCCGTCTCCGTCGTCGGACCGACTCAACACGACCTCTGGGACGGCGGCGGTCAGGTCACACCACAGCGGACGCAGACGGCGGCAGCGCCGACCGGTCTTGTCCAGCCCCGCGCGCGTCAGCACAGCGGTGAAAAGCGGTATCGCCGTGAGCGTCGCGATGATCAATACACAGAAGAAGGACGAGTTCGCCAGCACGTTCCCCGGATGGCTCGGCGGGACGCCGAAGAGCGCGCGGACCACGGTGACCACTGCCGCCGCGGCCCAATAGACCGCGAGGAACAGCAGCGCCGAATACGTCAGCTTCTCCTTCGTCATCCGCGCGGCGGTGCGCAGCTCTCGGAGACTGGCATGTGCGACCAGATATCCGCTGGCCACCATGGGCAGCTCCGACAACGTCCACACGATCTCGTCCAAACCGACGTGCAGCACGTTCCGGGCGAAGGGCGAAAAGATCAGTGTCAGAATCGAACTCACGGCGGCGACGGCGGCGTAGATCTTCTGCCGTCGCAGCATGACCTCGGGGTCCGCACCCGCCGCCAGTTGCGCGAGCACCAGGACGACGGCGGTGGTCATCAGTCCGCAGCACAGGAACAGTCGCTGCCCGAGTTGCGCGGCCCCTGCCGCCGCGGCGGCGACATAAAGCGCCAGACCGCACAGATTCCACGCCCACGCATGGTTGATCATGCGATCGGTGACACTGTCCGCGACCAGGAACCACCGGCCGACCGTGATCGCCGCGATAGTCAGAATGACCGGGAACATGATCCAAACAGACACCGAATCCATCGAGGTGCAACCCTAATCGTCGCTGCCCCCAGGTCCAATGGCAGTGCGCCGGTCGCGGTGCGACCGTGACCGGCTCACCCGAATCAGCGCTGCGCGGACCAGGATTCGCGCAGCATGGCCAACGCGTCACCGGACAGGCCCGAGGCCGACATCGGCTCGTACCGGTGCTCCTCCGGCGCCGGCGCGCCCGCCGCCCGATCGGCGGCCGCGTCGACGGCCGCCGCCAGTTCGTGCAGCGTGAAGTGCTCGAAGATCAGCTGCGGGGTGAGCGCCAGGCCCGCCTCGCCCGCTCGCGCGGCCCACTGGATCGCGATGACGCTGTCTCCGCCGAGCGCGAAGAATCCGTCCGTGCGGTCCACGTCGGTGATCTCCAGCAGTTCCTCCAACAGCGCCGCCAGAGCGCGCTCGGTCTCGGTCTGCGGCGGGCCCGCCTCGGCCTCGCCGACCGTGGCCTCGGACGCCGCGTGGCGCACAGCGGTACGCGCGGTGTCCCAGCCCTGCGGCGCGAGGTTCGATTCCCGCACCGCGGTATCGGGTTTCGTGGCGAACGCGGTCAAGATCCGCACCAGCGTGTCGGCGAATTCCTCGCCGGAGGCCGGGTCGTAGAGCTCCGAGTTGACCACCACCCGCACCAGCAACTCGCCACCGGGTTCCACCAGGAAATCCAGGTGGAAGTCCATGAACGCGGCGTCGTACCGCGGCGTGAGCGGGGTCAGCGTGGTCTCGGCGGTGAAGCCGACGGTCGGCGCGGTGTGCCCGAACTGCATGATCACCTGGAACAGCGGATTGCGGCCGAGTACCCGGGGCGGGTTGAGCGTTTCCACGATCCGCTCGAACGGTACGTCCTGGTGGCCGAGAGCGCCGAGCGCCGATTCGCGCACCCGCTGGAGCACGGTTCGCGGCGACGGGTCGCCCGAAAGATCGTTGCGCAGCACCATCATGTCGGCGAACAGGCCGATCAGCCGGTCCACCGACCGCCAGGGCCGATTGGCGACCGTCGCGCCGATCGGCACGTCGTCGCCGCCGCCGAGGGTGTGCACCAGCACCGCGGCCGCTGCCTGGCACAGCATGAACTCGGTCGCGCCGGTCGTCTCCGCCAGCGATCGCAGTGCCTGCCACGTCTCGGCCGCGACGATCCGGGTCGCGCTGACGCCCGCATGGCCCAGCCGCGCGGGACGCGGGCGGTCGTGGCCGACCGCGATCTCCACCGGCAGGCCCGCCAAGGCCGCGCGCCAGTAGTCGAGTCGCGCTTTGCCGTATTCGCTCAGATCGTCGCGGCCGGGGGCGTGGTCGAAGGTATCGCGTTGCCACACCGCGAAGTCGGCGAAGTGCAGCGCCGGTTCCGGCCAGGACGGGGCCGTGCCGCTCACCCGCGCGCGGTAGGCGACGGTGAGGTCCTCGAGGAAGACCCGGCACGATTCCCGGTCGGTGACCATGTGATGGGTCAGCACCGACAGCACGTGGGTGCGCTCGTCCAGGACGAACAGGCGCAAGCGGAGCAGCGACTCCCCGGCCAGGTCGAACACATGGTTCGCCTCGGCCGCCAGCGCCTCGTCCAGGCGAGCGCCGTCGAGCGCGGTGCGGGGCAACTCGACCGGTCCCGCCGGGGCCACCCGCTGGTACGGCGTGCCCTCGTGCTCCGGGAAGCTGGTGCGCAACGACTCGTGACGGGCGATGACGTCGCCGAGCGCCGCGGTGAGCGAGGCGATGTCGAGTTCGCCGTCGAAGCGGATGGCGAACCGGAAGTTCTCCCACCCGAACGGGCCTTCCAGCTTGCGCCGCAGCCACAGCGCCCGCTGCGAGTACGACAGCGGAATACGTTCGGGGCGTGGTCGTTTCGCCGGCATCGCGGCGTTGTCACCGGAGGGCAGGCCGGTGGGAACGACCTCGTCGAGATTCTCGCCGAACCGATCGTGGTACCGGGCGACCAGATGCGCGGCGAGCCCGGCGACCGTCGGGGTGTCGAACGCCGCGCGCACGTCGATATCGATCCCGAACGTGTCGCGCACCAGGGCGACCAGCCGGGCCGCGAGCAGGGAGTGGCCGCCGAGTTCGAAGAACGAGTCGTCGGCGCCAACTCGCTCGGTGTCGAACAGCTCGCCGTACAGCGCGGCGAGCCGGATCTCGGTGGGCGTTTCCGGCGCCCGATACGTGCGGGTCCGAGTCAGCACCGGCTCCGGCAGCGCGCGGCGATCGAGCTTGCCGTGGGCGCTCAACGGCACTTCGTCGATCACGGCGAAGGCCGCGGGGACCATGTGCTCGGGCAGCGTCGCCGCGACCGTCGCGCGCACCTGCTGGAGGTCGATCTCGCTTCCCGGCGCGGGCACCAGGTACGCGGCCAGGATCGGGCCGAGCCGCTCGTGCTCGGTGACGATCGCGACGCACTGCGCGACGCCGGGGTGATCGGCCACCGCGGCCTCCACCTCACCTAGTTCGATGCGGAACCCGCGCACCTTCACCTGTTCGTCGGCGCGGCCGACGAATTCGATCTCGCCTTCGGCGGTGCGCCGGGCGAGATCGCCGGTGCGGTACAGCCTGCCGCCGGGTAGGAAGGGGTCGGCGACGAACCGCTCCGCGGTCAGGGCGGGCCGATCCAGGTAACCGCGCGCGAGCTGGCGTCCGCCCAAGTAGATCTCGCCGATCACGCCCGGCGGGACCAGCCGCAGCGAGTCGTCGAGCAGGTAGACGTAGACGTTGCGGTTGGGGAATCCGATCGGCACGATCCTGGTGCCCTGCGGCCCGTCGACCGGCATGGACGTCGAGCACACCACCGCTTCCGTCGGCCCGTAGTGGTTGCGCAGGTCGGCGTCGAATTGCGCGGCGAACCGGTCGGCGATCTCGCCGGGCAGCGCCTCGCCGCCGACCGGCACGTGCCGCAACGCCCGCCAGTCGTTCGCCTCGGGAAGCATGAGGAAAGTGGCCAGCAGCGAGGGCACCATGTGCAGCACGGTGATCCCGTGACGAGCGATCAGCTCGGCGACGTACGGAATATCGCGGTAGGCGTTCGGTTTCGGGACGACGATGCTCGCGCCCGCGATCAGCGGCAGGAAGATGTCGGCCAGCGACGCGTCGAAGCTCACCGAGGTGGCCTGCAACACCCGCTCCGGGACGCTGGCGTCCCAGTCGGCGGCGAAGTTCACCAGGTGATCGGCGATCGCGTCGTGCGGCACGGGGACGCCCTTGGGCTGTCCAGTGGAGCCCGAGGTGTAGATCACGTAGGCGATGTTCGACGGGCGCAGCGGCGACTCGCGTTCGGCGTCGGTGGGATTCGTGTCCGGCGCGTCGACCGCCTCGGTCATCGCCGCCGCGATCGCTTCGGCGTCGAACGACAGCGCCGGACGCGCGTCCGACAGCAGATAGTCGATGCGGTCCGGTGGATAGGCCGGATCGATCGGCAGGTACGCGCCACCCGACTTGAGTACCGCGAGGCTCGCGATGATGAATTCGATGGAGTTCGCCATGCGCAGCGCGACGAGCTGCTCGGCGCCGACGCCGCGCCGGATCAGCCAGTGCGCCAGGCGATTCGCCCGCCGGTTCAGCTCGCCGTAGGTGAGTTCGGCTTCGTCGGATACCACCGCGACGCGATCGGGGGTCGCCGCGGCCTGCCGCTGCACCAGCTCGACCAGCGTTGTCGCGGGCGCGTCGACGAGCGGACCGTGCGATGCCGCGACGATGTCCGCGCGGTCGGCGGCGCCGAGCATATCGATCGCGCGGACCGGCTGCCGTGGATCGCGCATCGCGTCGGTGAGCAATTCCAGGTAGTGGCGCAGCAATTGCGCCACCACCGACCGGTCCAGCTCGTCGACGAGGTAGGTGGCCTCCACGCGCGCGCCCGCGTCGTCGAGGACGACCATCAGTCCCAGCGGCTCCTGCGCGACCGTGCTTCCCCACGGCAGCTCGGTGGAGCGGACCCCGGCGAGATCGAACCCGTTCGCCCCGCCGCGCACGCTGAAGCTCAGCTGCACGAGCTGGGCCAGGCCGTCACTGCCCGCGATCCGGTCCGAACTCACCTCGCGGACGACCCGTTCGACGCCGATCCCTTGATGCGCGAACGCGTCGCGGGCGGCGTCCCTCGTCACGTCGACCAGCTCGGCGAAGCTGCGCCCCGGACGGATTCGGGCGCGCAACAGCAGCGTGTTGCCGAAATAGCCGATCAGCGCCTCGGCGTCGCTACCGCGGCGGTCGGTCACCGGTACCGCGACGAGGAAGTCGGTCGCCGCGGTGTACCGCTGGACCAGCGCCTGGAAGGCGGCCAGCAGCACCATGAACGGGGTGGCCGAACGGTCGCGCGCGACCTCGGTGACCCGGTCCAGCAGTTCCTGGGGCAACGGCAGCACGCACTTGTCGGCGTTGCGGGTAGCCGCGCCACCGGCGAGCGTTCCGGGCAACTCGAGCCGCTCCGGGAGCGGGGTCAACCGCTCGCGCCAGTACGCCAGGTCGGCGTCGTCTTCGGCGGGCCGCTCGGCGAGCGACACGTCCACGTACTGCGCACGGATCTCCGCCTGCGGGTCACCGCGGTAGGCGGCATTGAGCTCGGCGAAGAAGACCGACCAGGAGTCGTCGTCCCAAGCGATGTGGTGGATCGTCAGCACGAGCACGTGTTCGGCCGGACCGGTGCGCGCCAACGTCACTCGCAGCGGCGACTCGGAGGTCAGGTCGAACGGACGCGCGAACTCCCGCCTCGCCAGAACCTCGAGTCGCCTGCCTCGGCCTTCCTCGGAGAGATCCGTGAGATCCTGCTGCTGCCACACCGGCCCCAGTTCGGCGTGTGCCGTTTGATACGGCTCGCCGTCCGCGCCGACGTGATAGGTGGTGCGCAGGATCTCGTGCCGCGCCACGACGGTGTCGAAGGCGGCGCGCAACCGCGCGCTGTCCAACGGACCGTCGAGTCGGTAGCCGACGCAGACGTTGAGCGTGGTGTCCTCCGGCGCGACCGTCTGTACGAACCACATCCGCTGCTGCGCGGACGAGAGCGGAGCCGGATCGCTGGGGCGCCTGCCGCGCGCGGGTCGCGCGGGCGCGGGCGCGAGTTGCTGTTCACGCAGTCGCTGCTGCAGCAGCCGCTTGCGCCGCTCGAGAATCTCGTCTGACATGGTGGGTCCTTCGGACTGGGTTCGGATGGGCTGAGTGGCTGGCGATCGCGGTCAGTCGGCGCCGACGGTCACCACGGAGATCGCGCGCGCGAGGGCCACGACGGCGTCGTGCCACAGCTCGGCGAGCCGGTCGACGTCCGCGACGGTGAACACCGCCTCGCTCCAGCGCAGCATGGTGACGAGCTGGGGCCCCTCGGTGGTGGTCCGCACCGCCGAGACGACGTCGAGCGCGTAGCGCAGCGGGAAGTCGGGCTCCGCCACGAGCGGAAGGCACTCGTGCAACGCCAGATCCGGGATCGGCGCCCACGGCCGTCCCGCACCGGCCAGGTCGAACCGGCCCAGGTAGTCGAAGAGCACCTGCGGCTGCGGCGCATCGACCAGTTCGGGGGTTCGCGTGAGGTAACGCAGCACGCCGAAGTCCACGCCGCCGTTCGGCTGTTCGGCCAGGTGTGCCGCGACGTGTTCGAGCAGTGCGGCGGCGCGAACCGGATCGGTCAGCGCGGTGGCCACATCCACGCTCTCGGCGCCCGCTCCGAGCCGGGCGGGCACGATGCTGGTGAACCAGCCCACGGTGTGCGCGCTGTCGACGTCGGCGCCGAGCACCGCGTCCTCTCTGCCGTGTCCTTCCAGCGCCAGATACGCGCCCGCCGTGGGGTCCTGACCGCGTTCCAGACGCCAGCTCGCCAGCGTCATCGTCAAAGCGGCGAGCAGGAACTCGCGGACTCCCGCCGCGCCGCCGCCGAGACTGTTCAGGATGGCCGCGCTCGTCTCGGCCGGGGTGGGCACGGGATGGACCCGGTAGGAAGCCCAGGTGTCGGCCCTGGGATCGGGCAGCCGCGCGCCCAGCACCGGGTCCGGCGCGGTGACCTGGCGCGTCCAGTAGGCGCGCTGAGCCGTGACCGCCTCGGCGCCCGCGCGTTCGCGCAGCAGCCGGGCCCACTGCCGGTAGCCGGTGTGCTCGACCGCCGGGACAGGCGTCCGTCCCGCGAGCACCTCGGCCCAATACGCGGCGAGGTCGGCGGAGATGACGTACCAGGAGACCGGGTCGACGGCCAGGTGGTGGATGGTGAGCAGCAGCACATCCGGAGCGCCGGACCTGGTGAACCACACCGCGCGCACCAGATCTCCGGTGGACGGGTCGATCTCGTCGGTGGCCGCACGGCCGTGTGCGGCCAGCGTCGCGTAGAAGTCGTCGCCTTCCTCGACCCGGGACAGGATGTCCTGCGCTCGGACGCTGCCCGGGCCGCGCGTGTGCAGGTCGTATCCCTCGGGTGTGGTGACGAAGCGGGCCCGCAGCATGTCGTGTCCGTCGAGCAACGCCTGCAGCACCGCCGTCAGGCCGCCCTGGTCGACGCCGTCGGGCAACTCGAGCAGATTGCTGAGCGTGAGTCTGCGGTAGCCCCCGTACTCGTGCATCCACGACACGATCGGGGTCGGGCCGACCGGCCCGTAGCCCTCCGAACTCGTCGCGCGTTCGCGACCGGCTTCCGCGTCGATCCGCGCGGCGAGTTCCCGGATCGTGGCGGCGCCGAGGACCGCCTTCGGGCTGATCGAGAGGCCGTCCCGCCGCAGCCGGTTCACCAGGGAGATCGCCACGATGCTGTCCATGCCGAGGCCGATCAGGTCGTCATCGATGCTCGGGACCGGACCGCCGGACAGTTCGGCGATCGCGGCGCACAGACGGTGCTCGGTGCCGGTGCGCGCCGTCTCCGCTCCCGGCCCGGCGGCCCGGTCCTCGGCGAGCATCGCGAGCCGTTTCGCATCGAGTTTTCCGTTGCTGGTCACCGGCAGCCGATCGACGACCACGATCCGGTTCGGCACCATGTAGCCGGGCAGCCGATCGGCCAGCGCGGCGCGCAGCCGCACCGCGTCGAGACCGTCGCCCACCGCGAACGCCGCCAGGCTCGGACCACCCGTACGGCGCACCACGACGACCGCCGCGGCCCGCACCCCGGGCAAGGCGAGCAGAGCTGTCTCGATATCGCCGATCTCGATCCGGTAGCCGCGAATCTTCACCTGATCGTCCGCCCGGCCGACGTAGGCGAGATCACCCGAGGGCAAGCGGCGCACGAGATCGCCCGTGCGATACATCCTTTCACCGGCACGGTGTGGATCGGCGACGAATCGGCCCACGGTGGTTCCCGGCATACCGACGTAACCACGCGCCACCTGAGCGCCGGAGAGGTACAACTCGCCCACGACGCCGATCGGCACCTGGCGCAGCCGCGAATCCAGCACGTAGCCGGTCATTCCGGTGACCGGCGCCCCGATAGCCGGTTCGGCATCGCCATCGCGCACCGCCGCGACCACCGCCTCCACCGTCGTCTCGGTGGGGCCGTAGCAGTTGTGCACGGCGGTGCCGGGCAGGGCGCACAACTGTTTCCACAGCGGCACACCGATGGCCTCGCCGCCGAGCGCCAGCACGGACAGCGGCGTGACGCCCGCCTCGACCAGTCCGGCCGCTGCCAGCTGCGTGAACATCGACGGGGTCGTGTCGATCATGTCCAGTCCGTGCCGGACGATGCCGTCGACCAGGCGTCGCGCGTCGCGCATCTCCTCGGCGTCGAACAGGTGGATTGCATGTCCGTCGAGCAGTCCGATCAGCGGCTGCCAGGAGGCGTCGAAGCTGAGCGACCAGGCGTGCGCGATCCGCAACGGCCGCCCGAGCCGCGCCACCGCGGGCCGGTACACCCGGTCGCGGTGGTCGGCGAAGTACGCGGCCAGCGCGGCATGGGTGCCGACGACGCCTTTCGGTTCGCCGGTGGAGCCGGAGGTGAAGATCAGATAGGCGGCCTGGCCGGGGTGGCCGGGCGCGGGCGCGAGCACCGGAAGCCCGTCGGAGAGTCCGTTCACTACCAGCACTTCCGGGCGCTCGGCGATTTCGTCGAGCGCGGACAGTCCCGAGCCGTCGACCAGGATCGAGCGCGGACGGGACCGGCGCACGATCGATTCGATACGGGCCGCGGGCAGCGTGACATCCACGGGCACATACGCCGCACCGGTCGCCAGCACGGCGAGAATCGCCACGATCGACTGCGCCGAACGCGGCAGCGCCAAGGCGACGACCTCTTCCGGACCGGCCCCGTGTGCGACCAGCGCGCTCGCCAATCGCCCTGCGGCATCGAAGAGTTCGCGATAGGTGTAGCGATCGTTTTCGGTGCTGAGGGCGAGCGCGTCCGGCGTGGCGGCGACCTGGCGCGCGAACAGCTCCCACACGGTCACACCGCGCACGTCGGCGGCGATCGGCGCCGGTGGCGGCGCGGTCTCGCCCGGCAGCAGGACATCGAGCGCGTCGGGCCCACGCTCGCCGATCGCGGGCAGTTGCCGCAGCACCGAGAGCAACCGCGCCCCTATGCCGGGTCCGGACAGGCCGCGCAGTGCCGCCTGCACCGCCTCGACCGTCAGCACCAGCTGCCCTTCGTACAGGAACGAGGTCACCGCGAGCGGATAGTGCGTCAAACTCTGCGAGGTCATCGGCCGCACCCGAACGCCGTCCGCCATGTCGATGGGGCGCAGGATGTCGGACATCGGCGCGTTCTCGAACACGAACAGGGTGTCGAAAAGCGTGCCGGAGCCTACCGACCGCTGGATCGCCGACAGGCTGACGTAGGCGAGATCACGCATCGGAGCCGACTCGCGCTGCATTCGCCTGCAGTCCCGCACCACGTTCTCGGCCCCGACCGCCACCCGGACGGGGACGGTGTTGATGAACAGCCCGATCATGGTCTCGACCCCGGACAACTCGTCGGGCCGCCCCGAGACGGTGCTGCCGAAGACCACGTCACGCCGGTCGGTCAAACTGCCGAGGACAACGGCCCAGGCGTACTGCACGACGGTGTTCATCGTCAGGCCGTTCGACCGTGCCCACGCCGTCAACCGGCTGGTGTCAGCCGCGTCCAAGGTGACCGTGTCGATGCTGGGCACGATCGTGTTGACCGCCGGATCGCCACGGTCGGCGAGGATCAGCGGATCGAGATCGCCGAGGTATTCGCGCCAGGAACGCAACGCGGTATCGCTGTCGCGGGCCGACAGCCAGCCGATGTAGTCCCGGTAGGGTCGGGGCACGGGCAGCGCCTCCGCCGCGCCGCCCGCCTGGTACAGGGCGAACAGTTCCCGGAAGAACACGCCGAGCGACCAGCCGTCCAGCAGGATGTGGTGCGCGGTCAGCACCAGGCGCCGAGTGCCGTCCGGCAATCTCAGCAGCAGCACGCGCAGCAGCGGGCCGCGGGTCAGGTCGAACGGCGACCGCGTCTCGGCCGTGATGACGGCGTCGAGGTCGCCCGGGTCGACTTCGCGTTCGGCCCAGGGCAACTCGGCAGCGGCGGGGACGATCTGCACCGGCCGCGGCAGGTCGCGGTCCCAGAACGACGCGCGCAGATTCGGATGCCGCCGCAGGATGGCCGCGACGCTGCGACGCAGCAATGCCACATCGACGGGACCGGCGATCTCGTACACGAACTGCAGTGCGTACAGATCGCCCTCGCCGGCCAGCCTGGCCAGCGAGAACAACCCCTCCTGCAACGGGCTCAACGCCAGTACGTCCTCGATCTCCGGCATGGTCGCCTGCGTGTTCTCCGGCATCGAGCGGCCTCCTGAGCCTGTGTTCTCGGGCATCATCAGCCTCGGTTCTCGGACATGAGCAGAACGACGTCCTCCAGGGACGCGCCGCCGAGGATCGCCGCGACCGGCAACTCGCGGCGCAACATCGTCTTCAGCCGCGCGCGCAGATCCACCGCCTGCAACGAATCGAACCCGAGCGCGACCAGCGGGACGGAGCCGTCGATGTGGTCGGGGCCGTCGAGAAGCATCACCTGCCCCAGTTCGCGCCGGATGATCTCCGCGACGCTCCGCGTGGCATCGGCTTCCGGCTCGACGGCGGCCGACTTCGGTGCGGACGGCTCGGACGGCGCGGCCGCGGACTCCGGGACCGCCGATGCGGGCGGGAAAACCCTCGCCAAGCCGACGATCTCGGCCGTATCCCGCAAGCGCTCCCAGTCCGCCGACAGCACCGCGCTGTTCCCGGTACGGTCGGCGAAACCCGCCGCGATGGCGGGCGCGGCGGGCATGGGTCGTAGACCAGCGCCGAGGATCCTGGCTTCCACGTCGGCGTGCTCCGCGCCGGGCAGACCCCACAGCCCCCATTGCACCGACACACAATCCCTGCCCTGCGCCCGCAGTCGCACGGCGAGGCTGTCGAGCATGCGATTCGTGCCCGCGTACAGTGCCTGACCACGCCCGCCGAGGGTGGCCACGAACGAGGAGCACAACAGCACGGCGCAGTCGGCGGTCTGCGGCACCGCGCGCAGCACCTCGCCGAGCCCGAGCACCTTCGCGGCGGCCGCCTCGGTTACCGCCTCCGGTTCGAACCGCGCCCATGCGTACTGGACCGCGGCGTGCACGACCACGCTCACGGGGCGCTCGGCGAAGCGCCCCGCCAGCTCGGCGACCGCGTCGGCGTCGGTGATGTCACAGGCCACGACGTCGATTTCGGTGGAACCCGAGGCCCGGATCGCGCGCAGCCGCTCGGCGAGCACGCTCGTCTCCCCGGTGCGATTCACCAGGGTGACGCGCCGTGCGCCATCGCGGGCGAGCTGCGCGCAGAATTCCAGGCCGACGTACCCCGTGCCACCGAGAATGAGGACCTCGCGTAGATCCGGGGGCGCCGAAGTGCCCAGCAACTCGGCGCGAACGAGACGCTTGGCGTGCAATTTGCCGCCCCGCAGCGCGAGTTCCGGCTCGCCCGGCACGTGAACGGCCTCGAGGATCTTGTCCGCCAGCACCGTCGGATCCTGCTCGGCGGCATCCGGGGGCAAGTCCAGGTGCCGGAACGCGATGCCGAGATGGTCGAGGCCGAGACTGCGGTACGCGGCACTGACCGCCGAATGACCCAGGGAAGGCGCATCGTCCGGGGACACCGCCTCAGCACCGGTTGTCACCAGCCAGCATTCCGTGACACCGGAGACTTCCGTGGTCAAACTTTCTGCGGCTCGGGCGAACTCGGCGAGTTCGGCCACCGCGCCTTGCTCGTCCGTGGCCGTATTCGACGGAAGCAGCAGCACCATGGTGTCGGCCTCGGTCGCGGTGTCGGCGATCGCGGCACCGTGGCGCGCGGCCCGCGCGCACAGCGCCGCTGCCAGGTCGTCCGCGCCGTCGTGCTCGGCGAGCAGTACGGTGCGCGGCGCGGCCAGCTCGAACCGGGACAACCTGGTCCACTCCTCGCGCAACCGCGAGGGGGGCACGGCGACCGGGATCGGCGTCTCGGCATCCGATTGATACGGCGCCCACAGCCTCTTGGAGTTCATCACCGTGGCGGGAAAGTCACGCAGCGGCAGCGCCGGAGTGCGGTCGTCGGAGCCCGCGCGGAGCGCCTGCCAGTCGTAATGCAAATCGTGCACCCCGACTTCGGCAAGATTGCGGGTGAATTCACCCAACCCGTTCGCGGTGCGCAGCGATGTCCCCACGACCCGGAAGTCGCGGGCATCGCGCGCGACCGGGGACAGATTCTCCCGCAGCGCGGGCTGCAATGTCGGGTGCTCGGCGATCTCGACGAAGGTGTCCACGTCCGCGGTCGCCGCCGCCACGGCGCGATCGAAGCGCACCCGGTTGCGCAGGTTCCAGTACCAGTAGTCGTGGTGGGTCAACTCGGGAGTGATCGCCGCGCCGAGCGTCCCGCCGTAACAGGTGACGTCGCCGAGCGTGAAGGTCTTGCTGCTCAATTCGCCCAGCGACGATTGGAATTCGTCGCGCAATCGCGTCATCGCGGAGGTGTGCGACGGAAACGACATCTGGATCTGCTTGGCGAACAGGCCTTTCGCGGTGGCGGTCGCCACCAGCTCCGCGATCGCGGCCTCGTCACCGGAGACACCGGTCAACTCGGGTGAGTTGACCAAAGAGACCTCCGCCCAGCCCGAATTGCGGGCCAGCAGCGCCTCGCATTCGTCGCGCCCCGCGCCGAGCACGGCCACCGCGTAGCCGTCCGAAAGATCGCGCTCCAGAAGCTGGGCCCGGTGCGTGACGATCGACACGGCATCGCGCAGCGTCAGCACACCGGCAACCACGCAGGCCGCGAGTTCACCCTGGCTGTGACCGATGGTCGCGGTGGGGCGCACGCCCGCCGCCTGCCACATGGCGGCCAAGCCGATCAGGTGGAACATTCTGGCCGGTTGCACTTCCCACAGTGTCTCGCCGAACTCGGCGCAGGCACCGAGCAGATAGTGCACCGGCCGTGCATGGCCGTACCGCTCCTCGTGCACCGCCGCGCACTCGTCGACGGCGGCCCGGTAGGCCGGGGAGAAGTCGTAGTACGGCTTGCCCATACCCGCGTGCTGGCTGCCTTGTCCCGGAAAGACGAAGCCGACGCGACGTGCCGCGACGGCGCCGCCGGACGTCACCACCGCCGGGTGCGCGGAACCCGCCGCGATCGACCGCAACGCATCCGTCAACTCCTGGCGCGTGACGACCATGGCCAGGGCGCGATACCTGCGGGCGATCCTGGTGCGGAAGAGCTGGCTCGCCAGTCGATCCGGGTCCACCCGAGGGTGGTCCCGCACGTAGGCCAGTATCGCCGCGGCCTCCGCACGCAAGCCTTCGGCGCTGTCCGAGGAGAGCAGGACGGGGACGGCGCCGTCCGGCAGCAGATACTCAGACAACGCTGTCCTCCTCCAGGACGGGCATCCCGACGACCGCGTGCGCGTTGGTCCCCGCGACTCCGAATGCCGACACCGCTCCGTAGCGAATGCCGTCGATCGGCTCCCACGGAACGAATTTCGTGGCCAGCCGCAGACTGGTGGCTTCCCAGTCGACCGCCTCGGTCGGGTGTTCTGCCCAGAGACTCGGCGCGACGTGCCCGTGCGCGCCGCACAGCAGCATCTTGATCAGGCCGAGCATGCCCGCCGCCGCCTGCGTGTGACCGATATTCGACTTGACCGATCCCAGCAGCGCGCCCCGGACACGCTCCGGCGCGCCGTACGTCCGGATGAGAGCGGACAGTTCGATGGGATCGCCCACCGCCGTGCCGGTGCCGTGCCCCTCGACCAGCCCGATCTGCTCCGGGTCGACGCGGGCCGCGCGGAGCGCGGCGCGAATCAGCCGCTCCTGCGCGTCGGCGCTGGGCACGGCCAACGGGCCGCTCTTGCCGTTGTGGTTGACCCGGGAGCCGAGCAGCCGAGCGTAGATCCGATGACCGAGCCGGCGCGCTCGCGACTCGCGCTCCAGCACCACCACTCCCGCGCCCTCGCCCCACAGGGTCCCGGTGGTGCCCGCGGAATACGCGCGGCAGTGGCCGTCGGTCGAAAGCGCGTTGTTCTTCGCGAACTCGACGAACATGCCGGGTGAGCCCATCACGCACACGCCACCTGCCAGGGCCCAGTCGCACTCGCCCGCGCGGACGGCCGCCGCGGCTTGGTGGAGGGCGGTCAAGCCTGCCGCGCAGGAGGTGTCCACACTGATCGAAGGCCCGATCAGACCCAGACTGTGCGAGATACGGCCGGATACCGCGCCGAGGGTGGTGCCGGTCATTCGATAACCGCTGTGCTCGCTGACGCTCGCCATGCGCGGGCCGTACTCCAGCGGCGTGACGCCCATCCAGCACCCCGCTTCGGCGCCGTCGACGGCGCCGGGATTGAACCCGGCATCCTCGACCGCCCGCCATGCGACGCGCATCGCCACCCGCTGCTGCGGATCCATCGCGACGGCTTCGCGCGGCGTTATCCCGAAAAAGGCCGCATCGAATTCCGTTGCTTCGGAGAGAAATCCGCCCGCGTCGCGTACGTCGCTCCAGCCCTCGTTGCGACCGAGGGTGAGCAACTGTTCGATCGGCCACTCCCGATCCCGTGGCAATGGGCCGATGAGTTCCCTGGATTCGGCCAGCGCCGTCCAGAATTCGCGTGGACTGTTTATTCCGCCGGGGGCCTCGACCCCGATTCCGACGACGACGATATGGTCTTCGTCCCCCGAAGCCGATCCTGACATGGTGAACCTAACTGGAAAGAGCGGACTGTCCTGCGTCAGCGGCGGCGGAGGCAAGCAATTCCGCGACGCCGTCGATGTGGTCGTACAAATAGAAGTGCCCGCCGTCGAAGAGCGTGACCGAGCCGCCCCGAGTGCTGTGCGCGATCCAGGGACGCAGTTCGGCGACGGTGACGAAGTCGTCGTCGGCGCCGCCGATCACCTCGATCCGCGCGCCGATCCGCACGTCCGGGTCGCACGTGTAGGCGTCGAACGCGCGATAGTCGGCCTGCAGGACGGGCAACGTCATTCGCATGATGTCGCGATCGGCCAAAACGTCCGCGCCCGTTCCGTTCAGCGCGACGAGCCGGTCGAGCAGCGCCTCCTCCTCGGTCGGCAGCGGCTCGCTGTCGGCCACCAATGCCGGCGCCACCGCGCTGGAGGCGCCGAGCAGCGCTACCGGCACACCGGCGGACTCGGCCTGACGGACGAATTCGAAGGCCACCATCGCGCCGACGCTGTGGCCGAACACCGTGATGGGAATGCCCCGGTGATAAGGCGATTCGAGGAATTCCGCAAGGGCACCCGCCGCGAGTTCGACGAGACTGTCCGGCATGGGTTCGGCGGCTCGGTCCTGGCGTCCCGGATATTGCACGAGCACGACGTCGAAATCGGCACTGAGCCGCTTGGACATGGCGCGATAGGTGGAGGCGCCACTGCCGGCATGGGGAAACAGCACCAGGGGCGGCAGCGTTTCCGTGACGGGTTTGTGAAACTTCCGAATCCACCCGGGTTTTCTCGACATCCAACAGCTCCTACACATCACGCGGTGTGGGCGCCCGCGCGCCGTCCTTTCCGAACGACCGGGCCTCGCCGACCACGCGAGGTTAGCATAGGATAACCTTACATTCATCCAGCGGAGCCACTACCGAACGGAGCTCGACGACCGATGAACCCCACCCGGACGCCTCATGTCATCGCGCGCGAGCTGACCGATATCCCCGACGAACTGCGGGCCGTGCCCGCTCCGCCGCAACCGGCTCTGCCCGCCCCGTTCGACATCCGGACGGCCGACGCGGACGGTGCGGACGCGGAGCTGCTCACTGAGTGGATGAACCGGCCGCATCTGATCGAGACGTGGGAACAGCCGTGGCCCGTCGAACTGCGCAGGCAGAATCTGCGCGCGCAGCTGGACGGAAGCTATTCCCGCCCATACATCGTCGGGTACGACTTCACCGGCACCGACCGGCCGGAACTGGGCCGTCGCGACATCGCCTACCTGGAGTTGTATCGCCCCGCCAAAGACGAGATCGCCCGGATCTACCACGCCGACCCCTATGACGTGGCCTTCCACCTCGCCACCGCCGACCCGGAGGTGATCGGGCGCGGCATCATGTTCGCCTTCGTCAGCGGCCTGCTGCCCGGAATCTTCGCGGCGGAACCGAACTGCCGTCGCATCCTGATCGAACCGGATCACCGCAATGTCGCGGTGCGGCGCATGACCGAGCGGTTCGGCGTGCCCAGTCTCGGCGACTTCGACATCCGGCCGGATCGCCGGATCACGCTCTACTACCTGCCGCGCACGCCCGCGGACGTCCCGACGGTGCGGCGCTGAGGCTCGGTCCGCGCCCCTGGCCACGACCTCGAGGGCGGGGGCGCTCACCCGAAGGCCCGCGCGACGGTGCCCGTCAACGGCACACCGGACCGTCGCGTCGCCGGTTGCAGTACCCGATCGGAAAGCTCGCCGAGGCAACTGAGATTCGGAAAACCAGGCCCCTGCGCGACCGCGGCGAGATTGGGCAGATACAGCTTGGTCTCCATCCCGGAGACCGCGAGGTCGTAGCCGATCGACACTTCGATCCGCTCCTGGGACGGCCTGCCGCCGACCGCCAGTTCCAGCAGGTCGGCCGCGTCCTGATCGAAGAGGTCCAGGAACCACAGCGGCTGTCCGCCGGTGGCATCGATGACCAGGTCGAAAGTGTGCGATTGGTCCGCGCGCCGCTCGTTGCGCAAAGTCAGCGCCACGCCGTCGCCTTGATCGACCACCCGTACGGCACGGCCCTGCAGGTGATGCACCCGGCTGTCGCCGAGCAGGCTCTCCTGCACCCGCACCGAGAAGACGCCGCGGTCGGTTCGGCGGATGACGTCACGCCGCTCCTGGACAGTGAGTCCCGCCCACTTGACCGGGTCGCTGAACAGCGAGTTCTCGAAATAACTTTCGCCGCGGGTGTAGATCGTGGCCATCGGCGAGATCACCGAAATGGACAACATGCCGTGGCGCACCAGCTCGTCCAAGGCCGAGCCCGCGGTCTCACCGCCGCCGATAACGGCGACCCGGGAGGAGACCGGCAGACTGCGCCGCCCGGCCAGATCCCAGAATTGAGCGATATTCAGCACGCGCGGATGGTCGGCGAGCGCCTTGGTGCTCGCACCGGGACCGGTGATCATCAGCCCGGCCGCGTCCAACCGGATCGCACCACCGTCGGGATCGGTCGCGGTGACGCGCCAGCCGTCGGCGGTCGCGCCGATGGAACGCACTGTGCCGGAGACCAGTTCGAGATCGATCCGGCGAGCCACCCACTGCAGGTACTTGGCCCAGACGTGATGGGCCGGGTTCGGACGGCCCCGATCGATCCACTCCGCATAGGTGCCCTGCTCGATCAGGAAGGACGTCCAGCTGTAGGCCATCATGGCCGCGTTGATTTCCTGATTGCGCCCGCGCGCCCAGGTCGAGTGGTAAGGGAAGCCCACGTCCTTCTCCGGGCTGGTGCCCAATCGATGCCTGCCGTCGGTCCAACCGCCACTCGGCAGCCAGTTGCCGCCGACCGCGTGCGCCTCGACGACGATCACCCGGGGCGCAGGAAGGTCGAGCGTGCGCAGCACATGCGCTTTCGTCGCCACCGCAAGGGCTTTCGGACCAGCTCCGATGACCAGAAGCGTTTCCACCGGTTCTCCACTCTCTCCGACATCCCGCGGCTTCTCGCCGGGTGCGCGGGCCTGCCGCCGCGCCGACAACCAGAACCCGTGCGGATCATGTTTGCATAGGCTTACCTTATATTGCACACTCGTACCCGACTAGAGCGGTGACACTCACACCCTCGAAAGATTGGATGAACGAATGACCAAGACCCCGAACAAGACACTCGCCCGACTCGCCGCTACGGCGGTCGTGGTCAGCGCCGCATTCGCCGGCGTAGTCGGGACGGTCACGCCCGCCGTCGCGGCACCCTTGGTCGCACCCTTGCACTCCCAGGCCCCGGGCGCCGGCGAGCTGACCGCAAAACTTCGCGTGGCGATCAACACCGGCGCAGCGCGCAGCACGCGAGCGGCGGAGCTGGAATCCGGCGATGCGGGCGTCGCCACGATGGACAAGATCGCGGGCCTGCTGGCGGTCTCCCCGCCGAGCCTGCGCTACAACGTGATCAACCCCTCCGCGTCGGGCGACCGGATCGACGCCCAGCTCCTGATCACCACCGAGGGCTACCCGGACTTCACCTACGACGTCTCCTGGAAGCAGATCGACGGCTACTGGAAGCTGACACGCCAGGCGGAGTGCAGCCTCGCTTCGGCGCTCGCGCTGTCCTGCTGACCCAAAACCCCTCGCGCCCGGGCCCTCCGGACACGGTCGCCGTCGAATGTCGCGTGGTGCGTACCCACCGCGCGACATTCGACTTTCGTTAGGCTAACCTTAGTTCATGGGCAAAGGTTTGAACGGTCTGATGGTCAAGGCGTGGGGCGGCAACGACTACCGGCTGACCGTCACCTCGACCGAATACGTCACGGACAAATACGTGCGACTCGGCTTCTCCGCGGGCGGTCTGCTCGCCGATCATCCGGTACACCCCACGCAGTGGATCCGTGGCTGGTTCCCTGACGGCGACATCGGCAAGCTGCAACAGCGCGGCTACACCCTGGTCGACCCCGACCCGGACGGCGACCGTTTCTCGATCGAGTTCGCGCTCCACGACGGGCCCGCCGCCCGATGGGCGCAGAACGCCTCGGTCGGTGACGAACTCGACGCGTCGGTGCTCGGCTCGAACTTCCAGCTGCCGGAATCCGCGCCCGGCGAATACCTCATCTTCGGCGACACCGCCTCACTGCCCGCGATCAACTCGCTGTTCGACGCCATCGGCGACACCCCGGCACGGGTCTGGCTGGAATGGCAGTACGAATCCGACACCACGATTCCGCTGCGCAACAAGCCGCACCACCAAGTGACCTGGGTGCAACGGATCGATGACGGCAGATTGCTGCGGGAAGCGGCCCAAGAACTCACCTGCCCGGCCGACGCCTTCGCCTGGGTCGCCTGCGATGGGCACACCACCCGCTCGATCGTGAAGAGCTTCAAGGCGATTCACAACCTGCCCAAGACCGCGATCAAATCGCAGGCCTACTGGAAGTAGGTCTTTCACTGCTCCCACGCCGCACCCGTATTCGCGCGGTGCGGCGTTTCCGGTATCGACAACGTCCCGATCGAAAACGGCGACTACAGCCGATTCGTCGGCTCCCGCTTCCGGCGGGACCGAGGTCATCGCCCGCGCCTGGCCGAACCACTCGCACGAACGGATCACCGTGGGCGCCGTTTGTTCTCGGCGTCCACGGTGACCGGCTCGACGTGCGAGCCGCTAGGTGGCGACCGGCTCCAGATGCCAGCCCGACGCGCGAGATCGCTCGTTCCAGAACGCGGCGTATCGGCCGTTCAGCGCGAGCAGTTCGGCGTGCGTGCCGCGCTCCACGATCCGCCCGCCGTCCACGAACAGGATCTGATCGGCGTGGGCGATGGTGGCCAGCCGGTGCGCGACCACGATCACCGTCTTGTCCTTGGTGATCTCGTGCATCCCGCGCACCACGACCGCTTCACTGTGCGGATCGAGCGCGCTGGTCACCTCGTCGAGCAGCACGATCGGCGCGTCCTTCAGCAATGCCCTGGCGATCGAGACCCGCTGCCGCTCACCGCCGGACAGCGCCGCGCCGCCCTCACCGACCCGAGTGTCGAAACCGTCCGGGAGCCGGTCGACGATCTCGTCGACGCGCGCCGCGGCCGCCGCGCGACGCACCTCGTCGTCACCGGCATCCGGCCTGCCGATCCGGATGTTGTCCGCGACCGACTGGTCGAACAGGTAGACGTTCTGGAAGACCAGCGACAACTGACTCAGCAGCGTCGCCGACGGCTGATCGCGCACGTCGTGCCCGCCCACCACGACCCGGCCCGAATCCGCGTCGTAGAACCGCGCGGCCAGCCGCAGCAATGTCGTCTTACCCGCACCGCTCGGCCCGACGATGGCCGTCGTGGTGCCCGCGGGCACGCTGAACGTCACGCCCGACAGCACCGGCTCACCGGGACGGTATCCGAAACTCACGTCGTCGAAGACCACCGACGGCGCTTGCGGGGTGACGGCCGTTTCCGCCTCAGGGAGCACCGGTTCGTCGAGCAGCTCGCTGATCCGGTCCGCGGCCGCACCCGCCGAACGCAGCGCGGTGCCCAGCTGCGCGGCTTGGTTGAGCGGTTCGATGAATCGCGAGCTCACCGCGATCAGCGCGATCGCGGCGGCGGCCGAGATGGCGCCGTCGGTCACCCGCGCCACCGCGACGTACACCAGAACCAGGAACACGGCCTGCACGAACAGCGCGAACAGGATCAGGCCCGGCACGCTGGCGAACACCATGCGCGATCCGGCCGAGCGCTGCCCGGCCAACGCCGCGTCGAGCGCGCGGTTGCCCGATCCCACCGCGCCGAACGCCCGCAGCACCGGCTGCGCCTGGGCGAATTCGATGACGCGCGAATCGGCTTCGGCCGCCGCCGCGTGCATCCGCTGGTCCGCGCTGGTGTACGCGCGATCGGCCAGCCGGTTCACCAGGTAGAGCACTGGCGCGGCGAGCAGCATCGCCAGCGCGATACGCCAGTCGACCGCCAGCATGCCGACCGCGACCGCGAGCGGCACGATGACGCCGCTGAAGATCCTGGCCAGCAGATAGGCGACCAAGCCTTGCAGCTCCCGCACGTTGTCGACCATGACCCGCCCGAGCGGCCCGGCGTCATGGGTCTCGAACCAGCCGAGCGGCAGTGCGTTCAGGTGGTCGCCGAGCCGGGTCTGCAATCCGCGCTGCATGCCGATGCCGACGCGCAGGCCGATCGCCGCCTGCAGGTAGCCGAAAACCACCACGCCCGCGACGGCGGCGAACATGCCGAGCGCCCAGAGCCACGCGCGGCCGAGGTCGTCGTCGAAAAGCGCCGTAAGCACCGGCACCAGCAGCAGGTACGCCACGGCCTGGCTGAGGGCCTGCGCGACTATGGCGGCGAACAGTTTCGGTGTCAGATGGGCGAATTCGCCCGGAACCAGCTCCAGCACCTTGCGAATCATCGGACACCCTCCACACTGTCGACGAGCGCCAGATCGCCGAGCGCCGCCTCGTTGATCTCCCATAGCCGCTGGTAGGCGCCGCCCGCGGTGACGAGACTCGCGTGATCACCCTGCTCGACCAGTCGTCCCCGCTCGAGCACCAGGATTCGATCCACCGAGGTGATGGTGTGCAACCGGTGCGCGATGACCAGGACCGTGCGCCCCGCGACCAGTACGGCCAGCGCGTCCTGCACGGCCGCTTCGGATTCCGGGTCCGCGAAGGCGGTCGCTTCGTCGAGCACGAGGACCGGGGTGTCCGCGAGCAGGGCGCGCGCTATCGAGAGCCGTTGCGCCTCGCCGCCGGAGAGCATCGCGTCGATGCCGAGTTCCGAGTCGTAACCACGCGGCAGCGCCATGATGCGATCGTGGATCTGCGCGGCGCGGGCGGCCCGCTCGACCGCGGCGTCGTCGGCGTCGGGCCGGGCCAGGCGCAGGTTCTCCCTGATACTGCCGCGGATCAGCCGCACATCCTGGAAGACGAACCCGACGGTGCGGTAGAGCTCGTCGCTCGGAAAGTCACGGATGTCGCGGTCGCCGATGGTGATCCGGCCCGAACCCACGTCGTAGAACCGCGGCAGCAATTTGGCCAGTGTCGATTTGCCCGATCCGCTCGGGCCCACCAGGGCCGTGATCGTGCCGGGGGCGAGCTCGAGATCGATACCTCGCAGCACGTCGTGGCCGGAACGATAGCCGAAGTCGACACCTTCGAATCGGACCAGACCGGCGGGCGCGGATTCGGCTTCCGCCACGGCGGAGGTCGGCGCACGGCCACTCAATTCGGGAGTCCGTTGCAGGTCGTGCAGGCGTTGCGCCGCCACCGCGGCGGCCCGCAGCGCCTGCGCGCCATAGCCGAGACTCAGCAATGAACTGCCCAGGCCGAGGCCGACCAGCAGGAACGGCAGCACGTCCAGCGGCTCCACCCAGTCCAGGCCCACCGCGGCCAGTCCCGCGACGACCACCACCAGCATCACGAACACCGGGGTGACGACGATGTCGGAGGCCGCCTGCACCTTGATGATCGGCGTCTTCAGCCGGTCCACGCTGCGGGCTTGGTGTTCGACGGCGTCCTGGAAGACGCTGTGCGCCTTGCCCGCCTGACCGAACGCGCGCACCACCTGAATGCCGTCGACGAACTCGATGGCGGCTTGCTTGGTGGCCTGCTCGGAGCGGGTGTAGACCACGAAGCGGTCCCGTCCGTCCCGGTCCATCATCCGGCTGTAGAGCACGGCGTACGCCAGGACCGGCACCAGCAGCACCAAGGCCAGCCGCCATTCGACGGTGAGCAGATAGCCGAACGTGATCAGCGGAACGGTGACGGCGCCGACGAACTCGAGGCGGGCGTGCGCCACCAGGTAGTGCAATGCCTCCACATCGTCCTGGAGATACTTCTTCACCTCGCCGGAGGTCCGCTCGCCGAACCAGCCCAGCGGCACCCGGGTCAGCTTGGCCGCCAGCGCCCGGCGCACGGCGAGCTGATATCCGGCGTCGACCAGGTGCGTCCAGGTCAACGCCGCGGCCTGGAGCAGCGCGCGGACCACCAGGACCAGCACCGCGATCGTCAGCTGACGCCACACCCGGTCGGTGTCCACCTGATCCTGGAGCAGTTCGCGGCAGGCCGCCACGATCAGCACGAAGGGCACGACCGCGCACGCCGACGCGACGGCCATGACGATGCTCGCGACGGTCAACGGGCCGCGCACGGGCGCGAGGATCTCCTTGCGCGCCTGGGCCTCCTGCTGCTTGCGTTCTTTCAGCACCGCCCTCGGCGGCCGGTTCCCCGTCTGCGCCGCAGGCAGCGGCGCGACCTCTACCGTCATCTGACCTCGTCTCTCGCGGCATCCATCACCGGAATCGCCTCATCCTCACACAGAAGCGCCCAGCAAGAAAGGTTAGCCTAAGTTATCTTTGCCCTCCCGGCGCCGAGGGAGCTTCGCGGGCGGTCCATCGACCCGCGAGTACGGAGGCGGTCGTCCGGCACGGCACGGGTCGCCCGCTTCGCCGCCGAGACCACGCGTCCTGGGCGGTCCCCGCCTACCGGCCGTTGTCTTTCGTGACTTATTTCGTCAATGTGCGAAAACTGCTGCGAACTCGCTGTTTTCGAACTGGCGACGCGCTCGGGAAGCCTCCGTGAACGAACCCGCATCCCGGTCCGATAGCCCGCGTGCATCGCTAACTTCGAATGCGAGCGAAACCGCCGCACCCGCAGGAGGATCGAATATGTTTGGCACGGAGATGTTTTCGGTTCTGTCGAATTGCGCCAGGGATCCCGGCGAACTCACCGCGGGCCAAGCGCACCACGCCATGCAAGTGCACCTGGATTGCAGCGTCGAAATATGCCGGGTCCGGCGGCGCGCCCGCAGGACATTGGTCGAAGCCCGGCTGATGGTGCTGGACGAACGGGCTACGCCGTGACAGGAGCACCGGTCTCGTGGCTCCCGCCGCGACGACGCGGAATCGTCACGGCGGCCGGGGTGTTGTCCTTGCCATGACCGCAACGGCATCCGATCGTTCCGCCACCCCTGTCGTCGACACCGAGACCGAATTCGGCGCCAAAGTCGCCGAACGCCTGAACCGCGAGTCCATCCTCTGGCTGACCACCGTCGGGCCCACCGGAACACCGCAGCCCAACCCCGTCTGGTTCCAGTGGCGCGACGGCGAGTTCCTGATCTTCAGCAAGCCAGGCCAACCGAAGGTGCGCAACATCCAGCGCAATCCCCGGGTCGCGCTGAACCTCAACAGCACCGCGTCCGGCGGCGACGTGGTGGTACTCACCGGCACGGCGCGGGTGGTCGAGCAACGGCCCGGTTCGACGGAGATCGACGCCTTCACCACGAAGTACGCCGACGGCCTTCGCTCGATCGGCCTGACCGACGAGCAGTTCTACGCCGAGTACTCCGTCGTGCTGCGCATCACGCCCGACCGGCTGCGCGGATTCTGAACCCGATGCAGTTCGCGCCGCCGCCGCCCACCGCCGCGTGGCGTCATCGCACCGCCCGCGAGGGGTTCGAGGTGGCGTATTTCCGGGTCACCGAGCAGGGCGTGCTGATCGACGGCTGCACGACAGCGGTCGAGGACGGCACGGCCTGGGTGGTGGACTACCGGATCGCGCTGGACACCGAATGGCGCACGCGCCGGGCCCAGGTGGCCGTGCGCAAACCAGGCGGCTGGAACACGCTGGTGCTGGAGTCCGACGGCGCGGGGTCCTGGCTGCTGGACGGCATGCCCGCGCCCCTGCTCGACGGCTGTCTGGACGTGGACCTGGAGTCCTCCGCGCTGACCAACGCGCTCCCCGTGCACCGGTCCGCGCAAGAGATCGGCGACGGCGCGGACGCGCCCGCGGCCTACGTTTACGCCTCCGGCGCCGCGGTGGCCCGGTTGGAGCAGCGCTACGTCCGCGTCGCCGACGGCTCGCACGGACCGCGGTTCCAGTACTCCGCCCCGGAGTTCGACTTCGCCTGCACGCTGGACTACGACAAGTCGGGCTTGGTGCTCGATTACCCGGGCATCGCGATCCGCGCCCACTGAACCCGCGACCTCGGACCTCAGGCCTGCGGTCGGGCGTACCTCCGCCTTCGCTCCGGCCATGCGCGGGCTGAGGACGGACTACCTCCGGCTGCACCTATCAGGCGTACCTCCGCCTTCGCTCCGGCCATGCGCGGGCTGAGGACGGACTACGTCCGGCTGTACCTATTAGGGTCGGTATCGATGAGAAGGCGGCAACAACCGCCGTTGCCGAAACGGCACGGCTTGGACCCGGCCCGGTTGCGACTACCGGAGCAGGGGCATTGGGCGACCATCCGGGACCATCTGGTGGAGCGCCTGCCCCGGGTCTCCCCGGCGCGCATCGATGAACTGCTGCACGCGGGCGGCATCGTCGACCTGGACGGGCCGATCGCTCCGGACGCACCGTTCGTGCCCGGCGGCGCGGTCTGGTTCCATCGCGATCTGCCCGAGGAGACGGTGGTGCCGTTCGACATCCCCGTCGTGCATCGCGACGACGACCTGCTGGTGGTGGACAAACCGCACTTCCTGGCCACGATCCCGCGCGGTCAGCACATCCTGCAGACCGCGCTGGTGCGGCTGCGCCGAGAGCTGGACCTCCCCGATCTGGTCCCGGCGCATCGGCTCGACCGCGTCACGGCGGGCCTGGTGCTTTTCGTGATCAACCCGGCTCGCCGCGGCGCGTACCAGACCATGTTCCACAAGCGCACCGTGCGCAAAGAGTACGAGGCGATCGCCCCGTTCGATCCCGCCCTCACGCTGCCCCGCGTGGTGCGCAGCCGGATCGTCAAGGAGAAGCAGGTGCTCGCGGCCCAGGAGGTCCCGGGCGAACCCAACGCGGAAACCGAGATCGAACTGCTCGAGCACCGCGACGGCCTCGGCCGCTACCGGCTGCGCCCGCACACCGGCCGGACCCACCAGTTGCGCCTGCATATGAACAGCCTCGGCGTCCCCATCCTCGGCGACGACTTCTACCCGGTGCTCACCGACAAGCCGGTCGACGACTTCACCAGGCCGCTGCAACTGCTGGCCGCCGCACTCGAGTTCACCGATCCGGTCACCCACGAGCCGCGCCGTTTCGAGACCAGCCGCACGCTGCAGGCCTGGACCGACCCGCACGGGTGGGCCGGCTGACACCGCGGTCAGCGCCCGCATCGAGCAGCGTCGCCACGACACGATCACCCGGCCGAGCGCCGCGCCATGCCTTCGCACACGGTTCCGCGACACCCGCCTCGCCTTCCGTACACACGGCGGGGGCCCCGTTCGACTCCGACGGCGGCGAAAAGTGATCGATCCGGCAATAAAGCCCGCATCCGTGGTGAACGTGTTCTCGTTCCGTAGACTCGGTCGAGATGTCTGAACCGGACCTAGCAGCACCGACCCGCCCACGCCACAAAGTGCACGCCTACGTCGACGTCGCCGTGGTGGTGATCGTCCTGGCGGGCACCAATCTCATCGCACATTTCACCACCGCGTGGGCGAGCATCGTGACGGTGCCGGTCTCGGCGCTCGCGCTGCTCGCACTGGTCCGCAGGCGTGGTCTCGGCTGGTCGGAACTGGGCCTTTCGCCCCGGCACTGGCGGCGCGGTTCGCTCTACGCGCTCGGCGCGGTGGCGTTGGTCCTCGCGGTCGTCGGGATGGGGGCGGCACTACCGCTCACGCGGCCGTTCTTCCTGGCCGAACGCTATGCGACCATCTCCGGCGCGTTGATCGCCTCCATGATCGTCATCCCGTTGCAGACCGTGATCCCCGAGGAACTGGCCTTCCGTGGCGTGCTGCACGGCACACTCGACCGCGCGTACGGTGCGCGCGGCGTCTTCGCGGCGGGCTCCCTGCTGTTCGGCCTCTGGCACATCGCGTCGTCCCTCGGTCTCACCTCCGGCAATCGCGGCTTGAGCGCATTCGTCGGCGGCGGCGTGACCGGCCAGATCGTCGGCATCCTGCTCGCCGTTCTCGCGACGGCCGCGGCGGGCGTGGTGTTCACCTGGCTGCGCCACCGCAGCGGCAGCCTGCTCGCCCCGATAGCCCTGCACTGGTCGGTCAACGGCGCGGGAGCCCTGGCCGCCGCCATCGTCTGGCACACGCTGAATTAGTTCCAGCGCATGCGGCGCTGGGTGTTCACGGCCCCTTATGGCCGCGAACGGCGCATGCTCGGTCTCACTTCGCTCGAAAGACGTAGTCGGGGTGCGCTGGGCGCGTCGGTATGGAATCTCGCTACAAGATGCGCGCGGTTTGTCGCGGCTGACAGTTCGCTCCGTGACCGAGACCGCAGCAGCCGGGTCAGCATCCGACCCGACTCGACGCTGTCGCTTTCTTCGTTATGCATGCGGCGCCCGTGTGAACTCGAGCCGTGCCGCGGCGGCTGCCCGTCTCCTTCGCTCGACAGTCGCTGGTTTCGGCCAAGCCATGGGCGGGCGGCATCCCGGAACCGAGAAATTCGCGCGATAGCCATGCGCACATTCGAACTGAGTTTCGACACGCGGAGAGCGTCGATAAAAGTGCCGCTCATCCGGATATTCGGGCCAAACCGCGAATTTCGGCAGCTCGGCGTGTCGCCCTCAGGCGGGCGCGCATCGCATTGACCACGGGCAGAGGTCGGTTTAATCTCACTCCGATCACACATATGTTCGAGCGATCATGTCTCCACCACTCGACATGAGACCTGCTCTTGGGAAGGCTCGCGATGCCCGACGAATCCTCGAACGATAGTTCCGAGATTGCCGCGCTGGCACAGCAAGTCGAGACCGCGCGCGGCAAACTGCCCCTGCAGCTCGATCCGGCGCTGCTGGAGGTGCTGTCCGAACGCGAGATCGCCGCGGAGCGCGAGCTGGCGGAATGGATTCGCGCGCGCCGGCGCGAGCAGCGGCGACGGGCCATCGAGGCGGAACTGGCCACCGAACGGCGCGACCGGAAGTCGTCCGCGGCGTTGCGCCGCTCGGAGGAGGCCGACGCCCGCTGGCATCGGCGCGCACTGGCGGCGCGGCGTCGGGCGTCGAGCCAGGACGCGCGCCTGGCGCAGCTCTACCGGCGGGCGGAGTGGTCGTCGCGCG
Source organism: Nocardia sp. NPDC003999 (assembly GCF_053604885.1). NCBI lineage: Bacteria > Bacillati > Actinomycetota > Actinomycetes > Mycobacteriales > Nocardiaceae > Nocardia > Nocardia sp. NPDC003999. The sequence continues at coordinate 43,408 of NZ_JBSGIB010000006.1, read as the reverse complement.
CCTTGATCGCCGTCGTCGTGCTCGGCATGGTGTGGGCCGGTGTCAACGTGCAGCACAATCTGGTGCCCAGCGGCGACATGGCCGATCCGCTGTACTGGTTGAGCTACGGCATCGAGGCGATGATCTCGATCCCGATCATCACCATCATGGTGGCGGCGACGACCGCGGCGCGATGGGGCCGGGAGCTGGCGCGCGGCAAGGTGATCTTCTTCGAGGCGGCGCTGCTCGGCACGACCGTCGCACTGAACACGGGACCGCATCTCGCCGCCGGCGACCTCGGCCGCGCCGCCGAATACGCGATCGCTCCGGTGATGGTCGGCGTCGTCATCTGGTTGCACGCCTGGGTTTCCGCGCGGTACGCGGTGCTGATCGACGGCGCGCCGGTGATCGATCCCGACCCGCGAACGATCCGTCTCGATGCGCGACTCGCCACGGGCATGCAGGCGGAAGCGAGTAGTCGCCCCTCGCTCGACGCAGCGGCGAACAGCGGCCGATTTCCCTGGGAAACCTATGCAGGCGTGACCGGTGGCCGCGAGGCGCACCACGACGCGAATCACGGAGCGCAAACCGATCATCGGGGCGGTGCCGACCTCCATCACGCCGGGAGTGAAGCCTCGACCCACCACGCTGTCCCGACCGAAATGACGGGCACTCGTCCCGCAGGACGCCCCGACGAGTTCAGCTCGGCCGCACCGGTCATGCCTGTCCCGGCACGCGTCGATCCCGCAAAGTCGGCGACCAATGGTCACGCGGTCGGATCGCGGGTCAACGGCCACCCCATCACTGTCGACCGCGTCGGGTCCACCGCGGCGGCCCCTGGCAACGGCGAAGTGCGCGAGGGCTTCAGCACTTCGGGCCTCGCCGATACTCGCACGGCCAACGGTCACGCGGTCGATACGCCGATCAACGGCCACCCCGTCGACGGTGCCCCACTCGCGGGTGCGAATCCTGTGCACAGCGAAGTGGGCGAGAACTTCACTACCTCGGGTTCCGCCGACGAGCGCCCGGCCAACGGCCACGCGACCGATACCGGCATGAACGGTGTCGCACTCCCGCACACGACGAACGGCCACCCCGTCGAGCCCACCGTCAATGGCCACACCCGCGGCGACCTGTCCGTGAACGGCCACGTCCTGCCGATCGACGGCAAGGCCGGCCGGACACCTATCAACGGGAACGGGCACCCGCGCATCAACGGACATACCTTGCGCCCGGCCACCAACGGTCACACGGTGCCGACCCCCGCTGAGGGCACTGAACGGCACCCGCGAGTCAATGGAAAGACCTTCCGCCCTGGCACCGACGATGACACCACCGAGTTCCCGGCGACCGGAGACGCTCGAGTCAACGGGCACGACACTGTTACAACCGCCAATGGTCACGCCGCCGGGACGCCCACAGGCATCAACGCGCACGCGCTTCCGGTCCACCGGCACACCGCCCCCGCCACTGAAGACCACACGGACACCCTCGCTCCCCATGGAAGCCCGGTTCCGTCTGCCACCAACGGCCGCGAGTTGACGACTTCCCCGACACATCCGGATTCATCTGCCGCCCAGCATGTCTCGCAAGTCCAGTCGGACGGACGTTCGACCCGGTCGGCCGATCCCGAAGCAGCGCAGCCTTCACCGGCCGACTTCGAGCACGGAACGCCGAGCCGAGTGCGAACGCATGCGTCCGATATCGGTGAACCGCGCCCAGAACCCGCGCAACGTGCACAACAGATTTCGCTGGACGGACTCGAGTTCGACGCGCGTCCCTCCACTCAGACGAACAGCGCGACGCCGCCACTTCCGCCCGCCGGTCGAGGCGAACGCTCGGCCGACCGCGTGCATCGAGGAGACGACGCCGCCCGGCGTCCCGGCTCCACCGAACCGATGCACACACAGTCCCCCGCAATCGCCGACACCGCCGCACAGGTGCACCCCAACGCCACCGCCCCGCGCGCGGCGAAACGCGGAAAGTCGATGTCCGCAGAGCAGAACGACCACTCCGCCGACGCGGAGAGCGAACAACTGGCCCTCGAGGAAACCCCCGAGCTTTCGCCCCTCCCCATCGCACCGATGCCGATCCTCGAGGACGACGACGAGGACGACGAATTCCCCACCGAGCCGGAGGAAGCCGACACCGACGACGACGAAATCTCCGCGATCGCACGAGCCATCACCGACCGCCACCTGTCCGACCTCCCGATCGAGGAGGTCAGAGAGATCCTGACCCTCGCCGATCAGGGCGGCTCGACCCCTGCCATCGCGAACGAACTCGGCGTCCCCCGCTCCGCGGTCACCCGCGTCCTGGACTCCGCCATCAAAGTCCACCGCCCCTACGCGACCATCGGCTGAGCACCGCCGCTCCGAGCGGCTAACGATGGCGCAAAAGCTGGGAAGGCAGGCGCGCCACCATCGAGACGCGGACAGGTCGGCGTGATCGGCCAACGGGTGCAGCGATGAAATCGGCCCGGGCGTCCTCGGTCAACTCGAGATGCGGGCTTCGATGCCGTCGAGCAGGAAGTCGAGGCCCATGCGGAAGGTTTGGTCGGCGTCGAGGTGGGCGGCGTCGCGTACGACCGTCTCCAGCGCGGGGAATCGGCCGGTCGCGAAGGCTCGCTCCAGATAGGGGCCGAAGGCGATCTGCCACTGGTGCTCGTCCATCCCGGTGGCCCGCTCGGCGCGCCGGTCGGCGATCTCCCGGCGCACCGCGCCGATCACGTACGCGTTGACCGCGGCGACCACCGGCATGGCCATGTCCACGTCGACGCCGCCCAGTGCCGCCAGCACGGCCTCCCCTCTGGCCATCGCGTGCGGCCCGAGCTGCGGCCGCCCACCGAGCAGGTCGGCGAACCATTCGTGCTGGTGAGCTGCTTGCCGGGTGGTTTCGGCAAGGGAGCGCAGCACCTCCCGCCAACCGTCTCCGGCCGGCTGGATCTCGGCGTAGACCGCGTCGACCATCAAGTCGAGCAACTCGTCCTTGGTGGCGATGTAGCCGTACAGCCGCATCGGCCCGACGTCCAGCGCGGCGGCGACCTTGCGCAGCGACACCGCCGCCAAGCCGTCCGCGTCGGCCAGCCGGATCGCCGCTCGCACGATCCGCTCCCGGCTCAACGGAGCCGGCACCGGTCGATTCGGTGGCTCCGGTCGCTCCCACACCAACATGCCGCTGACACTACATCGCATGGTTCGATACAGTGTATTGGATCGCGGCCTGCGATGACACCGTCGTACCGCGGTCGATCACCAGTCTCCCGATCGGCCTGACCTGGCCGTCGAGGCCGGACGTCACGCTGCTCGGCGACGCCGCGCGCCTGATGCCGCCGGTGGGCGAGGGCGCCAACATGGCGCTGCTCAACGGCGCCGTGCTCGGCCTCGCACTGGCCGCGCACTCGGACGACTTTCCCTCCGCCGTAAAAGAATACGAACGCGAGATGTTCGAACACACCAGCGCCGCCGCCGGGATGTCCGCACGGATACAGGAACTCCTGACATCGCCGGACGCCAGCCGGAGAATGCTCGAATTCTTCCAACCGGGCTGAAGGTATCCGAATACGGCGCTCATGGTTTCCGCCATTCGTCCGGCGCGCGGCGCACGCCGCGCTCGCTTAGGTAGCGCTCAGCGGACACCCTACGCGGGCATGGCGGTTCACAGTTCTGGTGGATCTTCATCAGGCCACGCGCGTGTTTCTCGTCCGCGGGCAGGTTGCCGTCCTCACAGTAGTCCTGCACCCAGGAACCCCGAGTCGTCATCGCTGCTCGCCCTCCAGCCGCGCGAAGATCTCACGTGCCGGTACGGATTCGTCCGGTTCGTCGCCGAGATCGAGTAGCCAGGGCAGCACCCAGAACACGAGAATCAGCAATCCGCCGACAGCGGCTATGACGATCAGGACAGTTGCGAGTTCTGCGGTCATTCGGTGACCTTTCGGCACGTCGTGGGTGGTTGGTTGGCACCCGGCGCCGGGGATTCAGGACTCGACCCGACGCCGGGGCCTGCGGATACTTTGCCCTCGATGAACTCATGCGAAGCGGCACATCGTGTGTCACCGTGGAGGTATGGACGATGCCGGGATCGGGGAACGCACCGCCAGGGCGCGCAAGCTCACCCGGCTCACACAGCAACAGCTCGCGCAGAAGGCGAACGTGTCGGTGTCGCTGTTGCGCAAGGTCGAGCGAGGCGCACGCCCAGCCTCGCCCGCGTTCATCGCGGCCGTGGCCGGGGCACTCAGGGTCGACATCGAGGATCTGACCGGGCAGCCCTACATCCCGGCGCGCGACGATGCCGGAGCGCATGCCACCATCCGCGAGCTGCGCCGAAAAATTCTGGCGTTCAACGACGAACCACTGAATGCGCCGACCACCCTGGAACAGCTGACCACGGCACTGCATCGGGTACAGGCGAGCAGACGACGCGGCCGGTACGGCGACCACACCGCCGAACTGCCGGACGTAATACACGGTTTGCACGCGCTTGCCGCTGACGAGCCATCCGGGCACCGTTTGGAGAGGATCTATTCGACGCTCGCCTACGCATACAACAGTGCGTCATCGATCGCCTACCGCTACGGCTACCTCGACCTCGCCGGACTGGCCGCCGAACGATGCGTGTGGGCCGCCGAACGCAGCGCTGACCCCGTGTGGCCGATCGCGGCGGAATACCATCGCGCGCTGATCCTGCTGTACTCCGGCGCGTATGCCGGTGGACTGCGGATCATCGAGCGCGCACACGCAGCCAGTGAGCAACTACCTGCGACGCCGGAAGTCCTCGCGGTCCGGGGCGCGTTGCACCTGCGGGCGTCGATACTGTCTGCCCGTGCGCTCGACGCCGACACCGCCGACACGCATCTTCGAGAAGCGCGCCGGATCGGCGAGACCATCAACTCCGACCGGTATCAGGAGTACGGAACCGGGTTCCATCTGCCGAACGTCGCTATTCACTCCGTCGCCGTCCCGGTCGAGTTGTCCGATGGCACAACCGCCGTCGCACGCGCCGAGCAGATTCGGCTACCGGCATCGGTCACGCCATCCCGCGCTGGACATCACTGGATCGACGTATCCCGCGCGTGGTTGCTCCACGGCGACAAGCAGCGTGCCCTCGCCAGTCTCGACCAGGCGCGCCGGATCGCACCGGAGCTGACACGCAACCACCCCCAGGTCCATGAGACCGTCCGCGTACTCGCCAATGCCCGGCGCGGAACCGACTCCCTGGCCCGGTTCGCGAAGTGGGCCAACGTCAAGATTTGAGTCTCGTACGAAACCATAGCCACGGCCGACCACGCGACGTAGTGCGGTTGGTCAGCGGCCGAGGCGCGGGCGGCGGCCGAGCAGGAACGTGAGGCCGCTCTCAGAGCCCTGGACGCGGCCGCGGGACGCGCGGCGTTCAGAGAGCTGGACGAGAAGGGGCGTCGTCGGAGGTGGCGAGACTCCTGCGGGTGATGCGGCCGCATCACCCGTGAGCGGCGGTTATTCGGCCGCCTTGGCATGAGTATCGAGCGTTGCGGCACCGGACAAGGTCTGGACCGCACGCACGGACTTTCCCGCGCCCGGTGACCGTCCGGTCACGACGTGCGTTCTTTGTGCGGAAAAGGCTGTGCGCCCGATGAATCGGGCGCACAGCTCTATTCCGGTTCACTCATCCGCGGTGTCCGCGAGTTCCGGTCCCGCTCAGCTCTCGCCGACCGAAGTGCCGACGACCTCGCGAGACTCCGGTCCAGAGCCCTCGGGCTTCTCGTCCCCATGCCCCGGCCACCACGCCTTGTGCCCGATGAGCGCCGTGAGCGCGGGCGTGAAGAACATCGCCATGACGAAAGCCGCGATCGCGATGCCCACCGAGATGGCGAAGCCCATCTGTGCGAGAACGTTGTTGCCCGCCAGCATCATCGATGCGAAGGTGCCTGCCAGGATCACCCCGGCCGCCGCGATGGTGGGGCCGGTGTGCCGCACGGCCAGCGCTGCGGCCTGTTTCGGTTCGTTGCCCTCGCGCGCTTCTTCCCGCAACCGGGCGACCATGAGGATGTTGTAGTCGGTCCCCAGCGCGACCACGAACAGGTACATGATCACCGGCAGCGTGAAGATCAGACCGGTCTCACCCCGGAAGTGCTGGAACACCAGCACCGCGGCACCGAGCGTGGCGGCGAAGCCGAGGAACACCGAGGCCATCAGGTACCACGGCGCGACCAGGCTACGCAGCAGCAACCCGAGCACGATCATGATCAGGATCGCCGCCACCGGGAACACGATCGCGTAGTCACGCGCCATCGCTTCCTGGAAGTCGACGAAGACCGAGGTGAGACCACCGACGGCGGCGGTGGCACCGGCGGGCGCCGCGGAATGCGCGACATCGCGCAACGGTCCCTTGACGGTGTCCAGCGCGGCGTCCGACTCCGGCGCGGCAGAGAGCGTCACCGCGAAGTCGGCGATCGACTTGTCCGCGGACAACTTCGGCTCCGCCACCTGTCCCACTCCCGGCACCGCGGCCAGCGCGGCGCGGTAGGCGGCGAGTTGATCGACAGCCAATTCACCACCGCCGGACCGCAACAGGACGTCCGAAGGCTGGGTCGTCCCCGCGGGCAGGCCCTTGACCAATTCCTTGCTGTAGACAACCGATTCGGAGGCCTCCGAAGTTTGCCCCGAGCTGAGGTCGAACGTGGGGTGGAAACCCAAGGCGAAGATCCCGAGCACGACCAGCAAACCGCCGGAGACCGCGGCGAACACAGCGGGCCGCCGGCCGAGCGCATTGCCGATCGCGGTGAATCGCGCACCCTTCGGTTCGATGCGCCACGCCTTGGACGGCCAGAACACCTTGGTGCCCAGCAGCGAGACCACCGCAGGCACCAGCGTCAGCCCCGCCGCCAGCGCGACCGCCACCGCGATCGCCAGCGCCGGGCCCATGGCGCGGAACATGCCGAGCGTGGACAGCACCAGTGCCATGAACGCGATGATCACCGCGCCCGCCGCGGACGTGATCGCCTCACCCACCCGGGTGACGGCGTTGACCATGGCGGTCTTCGAATCCTCGCCCGCGCGCAGCCGCTCGCGGTAGCGGAACATCAGGAACAGGATGTAGTCGGTGCCGACACCGAACAGCACCACCACCAGAATGGCATTGATCGATGCGTCGATCTGCAGGTCGAAGGCCTTGGCCACCACGGCGATCAACCCACTCACCATGCTGGAGATCGCGCCGATCACGACGATCGGCAGCAATGCGATCACCGGGCTGCGGAAGATGACCAGCAACAGCACCAGGATCAGCACGACGGTGGCGATACCGACGATGGCCAGCCCCTTGTCGCCCGATTCCCGCTGATCCAGCACCTGCGCCGCCTGGCCGGTGATGCCCGCCTTCAGCTCGGTGTTCGGGACGCGCGCGGTCAGCTCCTTGCGCAGCGCCTTGACCGCGTCGCCTTGGGTGGTGTCGTTCGGATTCGTCACCTTCGTCATCTGCACCGCGATGATCTGGACCAGGCGGTTCTCCGACGGCGGCGTCGGTTGCATCCCGATGACGTCCTTGACCTGCGCGTCGCGCAGCTCATTGCCGATCGAGACGACCGAAGCGGCGTCCGCACCGGTCAACGGCGTGCCGTCCTTCCGGGCGAACACGATGATCGCCGCGGGAGCGGCGCTGTCCGGGAAAGCCTTCTGCTGCAACTCCAATGCCTGAATGGACTCGTAATGCGAAGGCAGGAAAGCTGATTGGTCGGTAGTGGATTTCAGTTCCGGCGCCGCGGCCACCACCGCGATGGCGAGCAGCACCCACAGGCCGATCACCTTCCACGGATTGTGGACGACCACGGCCCCCAGTCGTGCGAACATCTGCGAATAGATCCTTTCCGGATGTGGAAAAGCGGCGGTATCTCAGATCTGCAGGTCCTGCGAGTTCGGGTGCTCGGCCACGTCGACGACAGTCCGGTAGATGTGCTCCGGAATCCGGCCCCGCAACTCGGCGGGCGAGTCCACGATCTCCACCGTGTAGTCACCCCATTCGCGCTCGCCACTGCCGGGCCGCAGCAGCTCGCGCCAGTTCTTCCATTCGGTCCAGTCGATCGCGACGGACATTTCGCGCCAGTCCGATTCCCTGCGGTGCACCACGAATTTGCCTTTCCGGCTCACGTAGACCCGCACGACGTTCATCCCGACCTTGCCGTATTCGCGGGATTCGCCGAGCAGTCTGCCGAAGAACCGCTGCTGACGCCCGCCGCCCGGACCCACGCGCAACACGATTTGGCGCAGGTCGTCCACGTCGCCCGGCTCGGCCGATTCCTTCACGATGGTGACGCCGCAGGCCTGCTCCTCGACAGTGTCCACGCCGCTCAGGTTGTTCGGATCAGTGGTCATGATTTCCCCGTTTCATAGATCAGTGCGCATGCAGGCATGCGTCTACCGTCGACCGGCCCACCCCGAATCCGCCTCTACCGGTGCGGATTCGATGTTCCCAGAAAGCCCGGGCCGTCGTCTCACTATAAGTAGATGTATACGTATAGCGCAAGACCCGCGCGACCGCCGGTCCGACCTGGCGCTGCGCGCCTTCGCTCAGCTAATCGATCTGCCCGACCGGATATCCGTGTTCGAGATACCGGGGACAGCCGTCGATGTATGCCAGGTGTGCTTGCCGCAGACGCCGAGCCAGACGCGGCAACACGTAGTCATGAACGCCGGCGACCGAGACCCACCGCCAGGCATCGAGTTCCGACTCCTGCAATCGGAGGACCCGCTCATCGTCGCCGAGTGCACCGCAGTCGAATATGTACAGGACCTTGTCCCCCTCACCAGGGCTCGGCGCCCAGTCGTGCACCAGCAGCCGATGAACGGAACGGCCGATCCCGAGCTCCTCCAAGAGTTCTCGCCGACAAGCCGCAGCGGGCGCCTCCCCCGGCTCCACATACCCACCCGGTAGATCCCACCCATTGCCATACGTCTTGTGCACGAGCAACACGTCATCGCCGCGCACGAACAACGCTCCCGCGGCCAACCGAGCTCGCCCGACCTCCACCACCCTACTCAACCACGGCAGTCCTCGATCACGGTTCATTCCGAGCCTGCGCCCGGTCCACCTTGCCGTGCCAGCTGGGATATGGCGCATCTAGGTATCGGAACGCCAATCGTCCGGCAAGATGCGGAAAGCGGAGTAACGGCCGACGGGCCGCAAGGTTCGAAAATCGCGGCGGTCGAGCGTGAGGATCGCGTCGGTATCGAATTCGTCTGCCAGAGCTACGCATACAGCGTCCACCAGGTCCAGATTCAGATTGCCGTACTTTCCACGGATGTCGACCGCGGCGTGCAGCTGTGCCGCATCGACGCCTGAGATGACGATCCGCGTCGACGCCACCCGGTCGGCGATCAAAGCGAGGATGCCGTCGGCCGCCTCGCGTCCGGCTCGGGAGCTCGCCACATGATGCACCTCGGTCAGCGCCAGCGGACTGACAACGATGGCGCTCGCCGAATCGGCAGCTCGGCGCACCGCAAAGTGCTCAGGGTCCGAGCGATTGAAGAGCGCGAGGATTCCTGAGGTATCTGCGATTACGATCATGCCGGCCGGTTCATCGCATTACGGATGTCATCCTTACCAATGGGCCCACCTAGATCGAAAGTCTCGTCATCGCTGAGCAGTGGCGACTCCCACCTGCGATGTCGCATGAGGTAAGCCCGGACAGCATCACGAGTGATCTCGTGTTTCGAGCGCCCCTCGGCATCCGCTTGCGCATTCAGCGCCGCCTCTTCGTCCTCCGGCAACCGCATGGTCCAAGCCATACACTCATGGTATCAGATCTGATATCAATAGGCTCTTTGTTTATTCCGCCTTCTCAGGCAACAGCAGTGACAAAATCGCGTGGTGCGCGTTCTCGTCACCGGAGCGAACGGCTATCTGGGCCAGGCGGTCGTAAAACTGCTGGCTGGAGCCGGGCACGAGCCGATCGCGATGGTTCGCGGCTGCGGTTCGCCTCTACGGGCGCCGACTCGGGTCGCCGACCTGCTGGATGAGGACGGGCTTCGGATAGCTGTGGACGGCGTGGAGGCGGTGTGCCATCTCGGTGGGCTTACTCGGGCGCGCGAGTCGGCGGCCGATCCGCTGCGGTACTTCCGCGTCAATACCGGCGGGACCGTCGCGTTGCTGGACGCCATGGCCGCCGCCGGAATATCGCGGCTCGTCTTCGCTTCGACCGGCTCGATATACGGAACTCCCGAACGACAGCCGATGACAGAGCGTCTACCCGACGCGCCCCCGCACCCGTACGCGGCGAGCAAGCTGGCCGCCGAGTGGGCGATCGGCGCGCAGGCGGGCACCGGTCGCTTGTCCGCTACCGTGCTGCGCTTGATGAACGTGGCCGGCGGCGCGGATCCCGATCCGACGCGCTTGATTCCCCGAGCATTCGCCGCCGCGAGGAATGGCTCGGCTCTGGAAGTCAACGGCGACGGCAGCGCTGTCCGCGACTATCTGCATATCGACGACGCCGCAGCGGCTTTCGTCGCGGGTATCGAGAACATGCCGCCGAAAGGCGAATTCAGGCGCTTTCTCATCGGCAGCGGCCGCGGCAGCAGCATTCTCGACGTCGTGGCCGCGGTCGAGCGGCGGACCGGACGTCGAATTCAGCTGATCCATCGGCCACCGGCGCCCGAACCGGCCGCCCTGATCAGCGACCCGGCCAAGGCTATGGCCGAATTACCCTGGCGCCCAGCGCAGTCCGATCTGGAAACCATCGTGTGCGACACACCGCGCCGGGGTGACCTCAGCCGGTGAGTCCGGCCTGGCCGAGCAGATAAGCGGTCAGCGGACCGTAGTAACCGGGATGGACTCCGTCATCGAGTGGCACCGTGACCGCGATCTTCCCCTCCGCTTGCCCGGCGAACAGTGCGGGGTCGTTGCTGTCGGCGAATCCCACGGTCTCGATGCCCGCCTCCCCTGCCGCCCCGGCCCAGCCGTGGTCGGCGACGACCAGGTCGGGCCATTGGCCGGTTTCGGCCTCGCGCAACTCCCGCAGGGCCGCCCGCATCGGATGCGGGTCATGAGTGTGTCGCAGCGTGCCGTCGGTGCCCAGCGCGGCAACTTTTGAGGTGTAGACGATCTCGCGATGCTGCGGGCCCCATGGCGTGGTCACCCGATAGGACCACCCGGCAGCCGGCACGAGCACCACGCATCCTGCCGCACGTAACGCGTCCTCGACAGCGCGATAGACGCCCATGAGTGTGTCCGGATGCCCGGTCGCCAGGATCACCGTCTCCCGACGACGAGCGGCGAGCCCGATCCGCGCACCCATCGCGTCGAGCGCGTCGAGCGTCAGGTCGACGTCGATGGTGTCCGGACCCCGCAGATGCCGAGGGTCGGGGCTGACCCCGCACAGACGCGCCATCATCTCCAGCGTCTCGGCGAAGGTCCAATCCTTCAGCGTCAGCCCGAACTGATACCCGGGGTCCTTCGCCACCATCTTGCGATAGTTCGCGAGATTCCCCTCCCGAGGCGTCGCGACATCACCCGCTATCCGCGTTTTCAGCAGATGTTCCCGCAGCAGCGCTCGATCATAGGTCTGTTCAGATCGACTCACATTCCCCACCGCTCATCCTCCGCATCGGCCGTCGGCGCCACCTATCGCAGTTCCGGTCAGGCCAGGAGTCCGCCGGTTTGCTCGATCGCCACCCGCAACACGACAGTACCCATGCAGGGTGGACGGCAAGAGAATTCCTCAGACGCGCCCGGATACGGCGAAGGCCCGCCTCCGAGAACGGGAAGCGGGCCTTCGGGTTTCACGCCGTGCCGGAGAGGCCTACTTGGCCTTCTCCAGGACCTCGACCAGACGCCAGCGCTTGGTGGCCGACAGCGGACGGGTCTCCATCAGCTGAACGCGGTCGCCGATGCCCGCGACCTCGTTCTCGTCGTGCGCCTTCACCTTCGAGGTGGTGCGAATGATCTTGCCGTAGAGCGGGTGCCGGTTGCGGTCTTCCAGCTCGACGACGATCGTCTTGTTCATCTTGTCCGAGACAACGTAGCCGACCCGCACCTTACGGGTACCGCGCTGCCCTTCTGCTTTGTCGCTCATGCGGCATCTCCCTTGCCAGCGGGTCCGGTGGCCAGACCGAGCTCGCGCTCACGCATGACCGTGTAGATGCGCGCGATCTCGTGACGGACGACGCGCAGACGACGGTTGTTGTCCAGCTGACCCGTCGCCATCTGGAAGCGCAGGTTGAACAGCTCTTCCTTGGAGTCGCGCAGCTTGGCCACCAACTCCTCTTCGGTGAGCTCGCGGAGCTCTGCGGCCGGTGTTCCGGTAGCCATCAGAACTGCTCCTCCCTGGTCACGATCCTGCACTTCATCGGGAGCTTGTGCATCGCGCGGCGCAGGGCCTCACGAGCGGTCTCCTCGTTCGGGTAGCTCATCTCGAACATCACGCGACCGGGCTTGACGTTCGCGACCCACCACTCCGGCGAACCCTTACCGGAACCCATGCGGGTCTCGGCGGGCTTCTTGGTCAGCGGGCGATCCGGGTAGATGTTGATCCAGATCTTGCCGCCGCGGCGGATATGGCGAGTCATCGCGATACGCGCCGACTCGATCTGCCGGTTGGTGACGTAGGCCGGCTCCAGCGCCTGGATGCCGAATTCGCCGAACGCCACCGAGGTGCCGCCCTTGGCCGTACCGGAACGGCCAGGGTGGTGCTGCTTGCGGTGCTTCACCTTGCGAGGCATCAGCATGCGTCAGCCCTCCTGTGTCTCTGCCGGGGCGTCGGCCACCGCGGTGGCGGCGCGCCCGGCCTCGGTGCTGGTCGCGGTGGTGCCGGTGGAACCGGACCGACGCGGGCGGCTCGGCCGCTCCCGGCGCGGACGCTCGGGCGCGGCGGCAGCGGCGGCCAGCTCACGCTTGCCACCGACGATGTCGCCCTTGTAGATCCAGACCTTCACGCCGATGCGACCGAAGGTGGTCCTGGCCTCGTAGAGGCCGTAGTCGACGTCGGCGCGCAGCGTGTGCAGCGGCACCCGACCCTCGCGGTAGAACTCCGAGCGCGACATTTCCGCGCCGCCGAGGCGGCCCGAGCACTGCACACGGATGCCCTTGACGTTCGGCGAACGCATGGCCGACTGGATGGCCTTGCGCATCGCGCGACGGAACGCCACACGGTTGGACAGCTGCTCGGCGACGGCCTGGGCGACCAGCTGCGCATCCGACTCGGGGTTCTTGACCTCGAGGATGTTCAGCTGCACCTGCTTGCCGGTCAGCTTCTCCAGCTCGGCGCGGATGCGGTCGGCCTCGGCGCCGCGGCGGCCGATCACGATGCCGGGCCGCGCGGTGTGGATGTCCACCCGCACGCGGTCACGGGTGCGCTCGATCTCGACCTTGGAGATGCCCGCCCGCTCCATGCCGGTGGCCAGCAGCTTGCGGATCGCGACGTCTTCCTTCACGTAGTCCGCGTACTGCTTGTCCGCGTACCAACGTGACTTCCAGTCGGTGGTGATACCGAGGCGGAAGCCGTGGGGGTTGATCTTCTGTCCCATTTACTTTGCCCCTCCCTTCCGGCGGTTACGAGTGGCTCCACCGGCGGTGGGGATGCTCTCGACCTCGATGGTGATGTGGCTGGTGCGCTTGCGGATGCGGAACGCACGGCCCTGGGCACGCGGCTGGAACCGCTTCAGGGTGGCACCCTCGTCGACGTAGGCCGTCGAGATCACCAGCGTGGCCGGGTTCAGGCCGAGGTTGTTCTCGGCGTTGGCCGCGGCGCTCGCGACGACCTTGGCGACCGGCTCGCTCGCGGCCTGAGGCGCGAACTTCAGCAGGGCGAGGGCGTCCTCGACACGCTTGCCGCGGACCAGGTCCACGACACGGCGTGCCTTCATCGGGGTGACGCGAACGTGCTTGGCGGTCGCGCGCGCAGTCGGGTTCTGAGTCTCAGTCGTCGTCATCGCCGCTTGCTCTTCCGGTCTTCCTTGACGTGGCTCTTGAACGTCCTGGTCGGCGCGAACTCACCGAGCTTGTGCCCGACCATGTTGTCCGAGATGAACACCGGCACGTGCTTGCGGCCGTCGTGCACCGCGAACGTGTGACCGATGAAATCGGGGATGATGGTCGAACGACGCGACCAGGTCTTGATGACCTGCTTGGTGCCCTTCTCGTTCTGCACGTCCACCTTCGCGAGGAGGTGGTCGTCGACGAACGGGCCTTTCTTGAGGCTGCGTGGCATTTCTTACCTCCTCCTTCAGCGCTTCTTGCCGGTCTTGCGGCGGCGGACGATGAGCTTGTCGCTCGGACGGTTGGGCTTGCGGGTGCGGCCTTCCGGCTGACCCCAGGGCGAGACCGGGTGGCGACCACCGGAGGTCTTGCCCTCACCACCACCATGCGGGTGGTCGACCGGGTTCATGACGACACCACGGACCGTGGGGCGGCGGCCCTTCCAGCGCATGCGGCCGGCCTTGCCCCAGTTGATGTTCGACTGCTCGGCGTTGCCGACCTCGCCGACGGTGGCGCGGCAGCGCACGTCGACGCGACGGATCTCACCGGAAGGCATACGCAGCGTGGCGTAGGGGCCTTCCTTACCCAGCAGCTGGATGCTCATGCCCGCCGAGCGGGCCAGCTTGGCGCCGCCGCCCGGACGCAGCTCCACCGCGTGGATCGTGGTACCGGTCGGGATGTTGCGCAGCGGCAGGTTGTTACCCGGCTTGATGTCGGCCGTCGGGCCGGACTCGATGCGGGTGCCCTGCGTCACGCCCTTGGGGGCGATGATGTAGCGCTTCTCGCCGTCCACGAAGTGCAGCAGCGCGATGTTCGCGGTGCGGTTCGGGTCGTACTCGATGTGCGCGACCTTGGCCGGGATCCCGTCCTTGTCCAGACGACGGAAGTCGATCAGACGGTAGGCGCGCTTGTGCCCGCCACCGCGGTGCCGGGTGGTGATCCGGCCGTGGGCGTTGCGGCCGCCGGACTTGGTCAGCGGGCGCAGCAGCGACTTCTCCGGGGTCGACCGGGTGATCTCGGCGAAGTCCGAGACGCTGGAGCCGCGGCGGCCCGGCGTAGTCGGCTTGTACTTACGGATTGCCATGAGTTCTTCTCTGCTTTCTGGATTCCCGGGCGCTTACGCGACCGGGCCTCCGAAGATCTCGATGGGCTTGCTGTCGGCCGAGATGGTCACGAGCGCGCGCTTGGTGTTCTTGCGCTTGCCGTAACCGAAGCGGGTCCGCTTGCGCTTGCCCTGACGGTTGGCGGTGTTGACGCTGGTCACCTTCACACCGAAGACCTTCTCCACGGCGATCTTGATCTGCGTCTTGTTCGAGTCCGGGTGCACCAGGAAGGTGTAGGTGCCTTCCTCGATCAGTCCGTAGGACTTCTCGGAGATGACCGGCGCCAGCAGAATGTCGCGGGGGTCGGCGATGGTGGTCACTTGCTCTCCTCCTGTGCAGCCTCGGCCGGGCCGTGCACGAACGCGTTGAGCGCCTCGACGCTGAACACCACGTCGTCGCTGTTGAGCACGTCGTAGGTGTTGAGCTGGTCCGGGGCGATCGGGTGCACGTTCTGCAGGTTCGCCACGCTCTTCCACGCGGCGACGTCCTCGCGGCCGACCACGACCAGGAGCTTCTTGCGGTCCGACAGCTCGGCCAGGAAGCTCTTGGCGGTCTTGGTGGACGGGGTCTGGCCCGCCACCAGTTCGGTGATCACGTGGATGCGCTCGTTGCGCGCCCGGTCGGACAGGGCGCCACGCAGGGCGGCGACCTTCATCTTCTTGGGCAGGCGCTGGGTGTAGTCGCGCGGCTGCGGGCCGTGCACGGTGCCACCGCCGGTGAACTGCGGCGCGCGGGTCGAACCCTGGCGGGCGCGACCGGTGCCCTTCTGCCGGTACGGCTTCTTGCCGCCGCCGGAGACCTGGCCACGGGTCTTGGTCGCGTGCGTGCCCTGGCGGGCCGCGGCCTGCTGAGCCACGACGACCTGGTGCATCAGCGCGATGTTGGCGGTCACGTCGAAGATCTCCGCGGGGAGGTCGACGGTGCCGTTGGTCTTGCCGCCGATCTCCTTGACCGGCAGCGTCAGGTTCGCCTTCTTCTCGAGGCTCGTCATGCGTGCGCACCACCCTTCACGGCGCTCTTGACGATCACGACGCCGCCCTTGCGACCCGGGATCGCTCCCTTGATCAGCAGCAGGCCGTTCTCGGCGTCGACCTTGTGCACCGACAGGTTCTGCGTGGTGACGCGGTCGTTACCCATCCGGCCCGACATGCGCATGCCCTTGAACACGCGGCCGGGGGTGGCGCAGCCACCGATCGAGCCCGGACGGCGGTGCACGGCCTGCGCACCGTGCGAGGCGCCCTGGCCACGGAAGCCGTGGCGCTTCATGGTGCCCGCGAAGCCCTTGCCCTTGCTGGTGCCGGTGACGTCGACGTAGCTGCCCTCTTCGAACACCTCGGCGCTGATCTCCTGGCCGACCTCGAAGGTGGAGGCGTCCGCGACGCGGATCTCGGCGACGTGGCGGCGCGGCGTGACACCGGCCTTGGTGAACTGGCCGGAGACCGGCTTGGTCACCTTGCGCGGATCGATGGCGCCGAAGGCGACCTGGACGGCGCTGTAGCCGTCGCGCTCCACGGTGCGGATCTGGGTGACGACGTTCGGCCCGGCCTTGATGACGGTCACGGGAACGACGCGGTTGTTGTCGTCGAAGACCTGGGTCATGCCGAGCTTGGTGCCCAGGATGCCGGCGGCCGGCCTGTTCTTGTTGTCAGTCATGTCTCGAGTCCCCGTCACTGAATGTTGACGTCGACGCTGGCCGGCAGGTCGATGCGCATGAGCGCGTCCACCGTCTTCGGCGTCGGGTCGAGGATGTCGATAAGCCGCTTGTGCGTACGCATCTCGAAGTGCTCGCGCGAGTCCTTGTACTTGTGCGGCGAACGGATGACGCAGTACACGTTCTTCTCGGTCGGCAACGGCACCGGGCCGACGACGCGTGCCCCGGTGCGGGTCACCGTCTCCACGATCTTGCGCGCCGATGCGTCGATCGCCTCGTGGTCATAGGCCTTGAGCCTGATGCGGATCTTTTGTCCCGCCACGCTAAGTGTCCTTTTCTCCGCTTTCCTTCGTGGTCCGGAAGCCCGGCTATACCAGTCCTCTGGACCACCCTCATTTGCACAGCCCGAACACACGAAGACGTCTCAGTGGAGACCCTGACCGGGCACGCCCGATCTCGCCGCTGTTCATCTGTCATGGTTCTCCGGTACACGCGGTCGGGCGTGTCGCCCGTCCGCTCATTCCTCGGCCTCGGATCGCAATGCATCTCAGGCCTGGAACACTGTCCCGGACGTACCCACGCCAGAAACCCGGCGAGGTACTCGATGGGGTACTGCTCGCCCCGCCCGACCAGCTGTTTCACCTGGAAACAGACACGGCCCGGTGCAAGGCAACCCGAACAGTATGCACGATCCCCGCGAGTCACTTCAAATCGGTGGGGCTGGCCACGAACTTACTTTTGAGTAAGATACGCCGCATGGCAAAAGAGACCGTGACCTATCGCGGCTGGAAGAAGCTGCCGGACAACCGGCTGGGGCATGCCCTGTTCTCGCTCGGGATGGTGGCGCGGGTGCCCTACTTCGGCACCGTGTTGCCGAACGTGGTCCGGCTCGAACCGGGGTTGTGCGAGGTCACCTCGCCGAAGTGGTTCGGCATCCACAACCATCTGGGCACCTTCCACGCGATCGCGGCGTGCAATCTGGCCGAGGTCGCGATGGGCATGCTCAGCGAGGCGACCGTGCCCGCGACGCACCGATGGATCCCCAAGGCGATGAACGTGCGATATCTGGCGAAAGCCGAGACCGGGCTGCGGGCCGTCGCGCAACTGGCCGAGATCCCCGACTTCGCGAGCATCACCGAGGGGCGCGAGCTGGTGGTGCCGGTGTCGATCTACGACAAGCACGGCGTGGAAGTGGTACACGCGGACATCACCACCTGGGTCACACCGAAGTAGCCGGCCTCCGCGAGCCGCGCGCGTCCGGTCTCGCGAAAGCTGTCCGTGGTTCGACCGGGGCCGGAACCGATGCGTCGCCCGCGACGAGTCGCCCCTGATCGATGTGCAGGATGTTCTCCGCGCATCCGGCGAGATCGTCGGCGAGACAAGCAGAAACGACGATCGTCATGTCCTGGCGCGCGAGAGCTCGCAGCATTCCGGCCAGATAGCGACGCCCGTCGTGGTCCAAGTCGGCCATCGGGTTGTCCAGTACGAGTGCCGTCGTACCCGCGGCCAGCGCTCTGGCCAGGCCGAGCCACTTCTTGTCACTCCGGGACAGACGGAGAACGGGCGTGGAAGCGGCGTCCGCCAAACGCGCGAGATGCATTGCCCGATCGACCAGTTCATCGGCCACGTCCGCGCTGTGACCCGCGATCTTCGCCGAGAACCGCACGACCTCCGCGACCGACCAGGTCTCGCCGCTCTCGTACACGTCGGGGACCCAGCCGACCCGGGAGCGGACCACCCATGGCTCTGCGCTCGGATCCGCGTCCTCCACGCGGAGCCACCCTCGGTGTGGCCGCAACCGACCGGCGAGCATCGACAACAGCGTCGTCTTGCCCGCGCCGTTCGGCCCGACGACCGCGGTGACCCGGCCCGCGGGGGCACGGAAGGTCACGTCGTCGATCACCGCGACTCCGGCGAATTCGCGGCGCAGCCCGCTACAAGTAATGCCGAGACTCACCGAGGTTCTCCATCTTCGTGATCCGGTCCGGCCAGGGTGCGCTCAGCAGGGCAACGTTCGCCGATCCCCGGCGAGCGCGGAGAGAACGGCGGCGGTGGCGCGTGGGTCCTCCAGCATGCCGCTGTGGTCGGCCGCGTCGGCAGGACATCCGTCCTGCAGCCACACGTTGCGGTCGGCCGGGCCGGGCGCGGCGAGCAGGGCGGTGTCCTGCGGCGTGATCACCTGGTCGGCGCGGGAGGCGATGGCCGTGTACCGGAGACCGGGCACGGTTTCGCCTCCCGTGTTCAGCCGGTTCAGCAGTGGTGACCCGGCCACCTGCTGCTGGCCCGGAGTCCCGAAGACCTGGGCCGCGATCTGCGCGTCGCCCAGGCCGAGCGCGGCCAGGTCCGGATAGCTGCCGCGCAACCCGGCCCAGGTCGAGCCGCGATACGGCGTGCCGAGAGTCACCACTTGGGACACCGCCTCCGCGCCGCGGGCGCGCAGATACTGCCGGATCACCGTGCCGCCGGTGGAGTGGCCGACCAGCGCCACCCGGCTCGCGCCCGTCGTCTCCCGCACCGCCCGCACGACTTCGGCGAGCTCGCCCGCCATTCGATCGATGTCGGCCACGCCGTAGACGACACGTCCCAGCAGTGCGGCGCCGATCGGCCCGACGCCGGTGGAGCTGGAGCCGGTCTGCCCGCTCACCGCGTCGACGACACCCGGCGCGGCGCCGAGATTCGCGGCGAACACGCAATGTCCTTCGGCCCGGATGGCCGGCGCGAGCAGGGGGAAGCTGCGGCCGATATCGGTGCCCGAGCCGTGCACGAGCACCACCGGCTCCGGTCGCGCCGGTGTGGGCAGGCAAGACCAGTCGTTGGCGCCGTCCAGCGCCGGTGTCTCCGGGGCGGCGGCCACGGTCGGCGCATGGCACAGCGCCACACAGGCAGCGGCCATCATGAGGCCGACGACGCGCGCGGCCCGAGTGCGAACAGTCATTTCGAATTCCCGCGGATCAGATTCCCAATGGAGCGGCCAGCGTCGACCACGAATCCTTCAGCGCGTCCTCCCAATAGCCCCAGGAATGGGTGCCTTCCGGGCGGAAGTTGTATCGCGCGGGGATTCCGAGGCTGTCCAGCCGGTCTTTCATGTTGTGCGAGCAGTAATTGGTGGCCGCTTCGATCACACCGCCGACGACGAGCTGATTCGCGAAACCCCACGGACCGTTCAGCGAATATTTCCCGCCGTATCGGTCGTAGACGCCGGGCACGCCATTTCCACTGGCGATGTAGATGGATTTTCCACGCAATCCCTCCGCCTGCACGTAGGGATCATTGGCCACCCATTGCGGGTCGCCCGCGGGCCCCCACATGTTGTCCAGTTCCGCGAGACCCCATTCCTCGACGGTCAGCCGGACGAACTCACGGCCGACCGGATCGCTGGTCTGCGCGCAACCGCTGTATGCGGCGACGCCGGAGTACAGGTCACCCGTGGTCGCGGCGAGCGCGAGTGTCGTGGTCCCCGACATCGAGAACCCCGCGAGGGCATTGCGCCCGCTGGTCCCGAGATACGAGTCGATCAGCGGAGGCAGTTCGCGGCTCAGGAAGGTCCGCCACTTCTGGCGCCCCAACCTGGCGTCGTCCTTCTCCCAGTCCGCGTAGTAGCTGAACATGCCGCCGATCGGCGTGACCGCGTGCACGTTCTTGTCCGCGAGGAATTGCATCGCGTCGGTCTTCGTGGCCCAGGTCGAGCCGTCGATGCCACCGGCCGCGCCGAGCAGCAGATACAGCACCGGCCGGGGAACGCTGGTGTCCGCGGCGCGCTGCACTTCCACCGGAATATCGAGATCCATGGCGGCGGAATGCACCGTCAATGTCAGGTTCCGCGCACTGTGCTCCTGCACGGAAACAATAGAAGACTCCGCGGGCGCGGCCTGGGCCTGCACCGAGACCATTGCCGATGCGGCCGCAGCGCCGGCGACGACCGCCGACAGCAGCAACCGGCGGAGGTGGCTCCCTCTCATGACTCCCCTTATCCCGAATCCCGGAACGCCTCGCGTTCCGAGCTCAGGCTATGGCCTGTCCCGAGCCGTTTCACGACTGAAGTTGCTGGGCCACCGATTCTGGGGGCATGCCCGTGCACCGGAATTCGCACCGTTTCGAACCGATCCGATTCCGAAATAGCGAGACCTGAATTCCTTGGGCTCGCAGGCGTGGAATAGTTGCGCTTCCGTCGGCCCACCGGATTGAATGCCCCTATGGGTGTCAGCGCGGACCGGGAAGTCGATGTGTGCGTGGTCGGGCTCGGTCCCACCGGACGGGCGCTCGCGCACCGCGCCATGATCGCGGGGCTGTCGGTGACCGCGATCGACCCCCGCCCCGAACGGCTGTGGCCGCCCACCTTCTCCTGCTGGGTGGACGAGCTGCCGCAATGGCTGCCGTCCACGGCTGTCGCGACGACCATCCCGGCGCCCAGAGTGTGGACGAAGACCGAGCATCGCATCGACCGTCCCTACTGCGTGCTGTCCAAACCCGGCCTGCGCGCGGCGCTACCGCTCGATGACGCCACCGTAGTCGCGGGCCGCGCCACGCGGGTGGACGCGCACGAGGTCGAACTCGCCGACGGCACGGTGCACCGGGCGGCGGCGGTGTTCGACACCCGTGGGCTGCCCCCGCTGGGACGCCGCCGCGGGGCGAGCGCGCACGGCATCTTCGTCGACGCCGAGGCCGCCGCGCCGATGATCGCCGAAGGCGAGGGCCTGCTGCTGGACTGGCGGCCGGAGAACGGCGCGGGCCCGGACGAGCCGCCGTCGTTCCTCTACGCGGTGCCGCTCGGCGACGGCACGGTGATCTTCGAGGAGACCAGTCTCGGTCTCCGGGGCGGCATGCCGCAGCACGAACTGCGCAAGCGCACGCTCGCGCGCCTCGCCGCGCACGGCATCCGGCTCACCGGCGACGAACCGAGCGAGGCGGCGCACTATCCACTCGACCAGCCGCCGCCACGCACCGGCAAGGCGCGCGCGATCGCGTTCGGCTCGCGCGGCGGCATGATGCACCCGTGCACCGGGTACAGCGTCGCCGACTCACTGGCACTGGTCGACACCGCGATCACCGCGCTGCGGGAAGGCCGCGACCCCATCGCCGCGCTGTGGCAGCCGCGCGCACGGCTGGTGTATTGGATGCGGATGCGCGGCCTCTACGGCCTCGGCAGACTCACCACCGAGCAGTCCATCGCCATGTTCGACGCGTTCTTCAGCGCCACCCCGCGTGGTCAGCGCGCCCTGCTGTCCGCGCACGACGACTACACGGCGCTGGGCGCTGTGCTGTTCGGCACGGTCGCGCACACCTGGCCGTTCCGCTGGCGTTACGACCTGGTCGGCTGGGCCAATCGGAACCGCTGGCTGGATTACGAGTTCGCCGAACCGCGTGAAGACGCCGAACGCCGGGTCCGATAGTCGGAACCCGGCGCACGGTGACAGCTGGTGGCTACGGCCCCGTTTCCGCGGCCCGCCGATATCCCCTGATCGCCGGGTAGGCGAAGACGACGATCATGCCGAGCGTCCAGGCGAGCGTCTCGAGCAGCGGGTCGGCGACCGCACCGCCGTAGGACAAACCGCGCATCGCATCGATCGCGCAACTCATCGGCTGATGCGCCACCACGTCCTGCAACCAGATCGGGTAGGCGAAAACCGGGACGAAACCCGAGTTGAAGAACATCAGCAAGGTGCTGATCATGCCGATGATGTTCACCAGCATCACGCCCTCGGACACGGTGGCAAGCGCGGTGACCAGGACGGCGAACGCCACCCCGAACAGCACCGGGATGCCGATCAACGCCAGCGCCGCGACCGGTCCCTGATCGAAGCGGAAACCGAGCAGCAGACCGACCGCGACGACGAACACCGTGGTCACCAGGACACGGATCGCCTCGGCGAGCAGCCGCCCGGTGAATCCGGCCGCACGGTGCACCGGCATCGTCCAGAACCGGCCGAGCAGCCCGGTCATCTTCTCGGTCTTGAAGCCGAGGGCGCTGACCACCGCCCCGGACATCGCCGCGACCAACGTCAACAACGGGACCGTGCCGTACACGGCGGGCATGCCGGTGGCCCCGGAGACGGGCTTGTTCAGCACGATGTAGAACATCACCAAGGTGAGCGCGGGATACACCAGCGTCTGGATGGTCGTCGCCGGATCACGCGCCCAGACCAGCAGCAGCCGCTTGCACTGGATCAGGCTCTGCACCACCCAGGTGACCAGCGAGCCTTCCGGCCTCGTCCGGACGACGGGCAGGGGTTCGGCCGGGCGTCCCTCGAACACCTCGGTCTGCGGCGCGGTGCGCTCCACGGTCGATTCCACCGAACTCATGACCGCCTCACACTCGCCCAGATCGCCAACGGGGTGAACACCGCCGCCAGCCCGATCAACCACACCAGCGGAACCCACAGCACGTGCCAGGTCACGCCGTCGGCCGCCATGTCGCGCAGCGCGAAGGAGAACTGGGAGATCGGCTGATTGCGCACGAACGGGCGAATCCATTCCGGAAAGTTGCGTTCCGGCACGAACCCGCAGGAGAGCATGCCGAAGATCAGCGTCGGCAGCGTCAGCGCCTGACTCAGCGACTCCGGGCTCTTGGTCAGACTGCCGAGCCCGTCGGCGCCGACCGCGAGCACCGTGCCGACCGCGAGAGAGAACGCGCAGAACAGCACGGCCTGCCCGACGCCTGCGACGAAGCGGAAACCGATCAGGTACCCGAACAGCACCGCGGCGGTGAGCGAGGTCACCGACCGGACCAGCCCGGCGCAGATGCGCGAGGTGAACGGCACCAGCGTGCCGATCGGCATGGTCTGCAGTCGGGTACTCAGGCCGGTCATCGCCTCGAACGCGGCCAGCTGCGCGTTCGACATCATGGTGAAGGCCATGGTCTGCAACACGATGATCGGCATGACGTACTGGGCGTAGTCGACGCCCTGGATCTTCATCACGTAGCGCAACGGCAGATAGAAACCGAGGGTGAAGATCAGCGGCGTGACCGCGGCGACGATCAGCTCGCCCTTGGTCGCCATGGTGCGGACGATGCGGCCGGTCAGCGCGCGCCACTGCGCGAACGACGACAGCCGCGCCGCGGGCAACTCGGCGAACAGCGTCACCTCGGCCTCGGTGTGCTCCGGGGCGGTCGCAGCGGTCACGCTCGCCCGCCCGAGTGGCCGGTGATGGACAGGAAAACGTCGTCGAGCGAGGGGCGGCGCAGCGCGATGTCGGCCAGCTCCACACCGGCGCTGTCGAGCCTGCGCAGCGCCTCGGTCAGCGTGGCTGCGCCTTCCGGCGCCGGGATGGACAGCCGGTCGCCGCCGTCGATGTCGGCCAGCACCGCGGGCGGCACCAGGTCGCCAAGGGCGTACGCGGCGGTGCGCAGTTTCTTCTGATCCAGCGGGACGACCTCGCAGTAGCTGCCGCCGGTCTTCTCCTTGAGTTCGTCGGCGGTGCCCTCGGCGATCACCGTGCCCTTGTCGATCACGATGATGTTGTCGCTGAGCACGTCGGCTTCCTCCAGGTACTGCGTGGTCAGCAGCACCGTGATGCCCTGCGTCTTCAGCGCGGTCACCAGGTCCCAGACGCCCTGCCTGCTGCGCGGGTCCAAGCCCGTGGTCGGCTCGTCCAGGAACACCACCTCGGGACGCACCACCAGCCCGCAGGCGATGTCCACGCGGCGGCGCATGCCGCCCGAGTAGTGGCGCACGGCTCGGCGGCCCGCGCTCACCAGATCGAATTCCTCGAGCAAGGTGTCGGCGCGCTTGCGGGCCGTGGACTTGCCCAGGCCCATCAGTCTGCCGAACAGCTCGAGGTTCTCCCGGCCGGAGAGGTTCTCGTCCAGCGCCGCGTACTGGCCGGTCATCATGATCGAGCGGCGCACGCCCGCCGGGTCCTTCGACACGTCGTACCCGGCCACGACGGCGGTGCCGGAGTCGGCACGCAGCAGCGTGGAGAGGACCTTCACCATGGTCGTCTTGCCCGCGCCGTTCGGCCCCAGGATGCCGAGGACGGAAGCGCGTTCGGCGACGAAGCTGACGCCCTGCAGTGCGTGCACATCGCCGAACGACTTGCGAACGTCCGTTACCCGGACCGCAGGCTCACTCGCATGCGAATCCGCTTGGTTGGAACTCGGCATCAACTCTCCACTATCGGCCGGTACGGCGACCAGGTCGCCCGAGCGCGGGCGCACGCTCGGATTGGTGATCCGTCGCGCTCGGCGTGATGTTACCGGCCCGATCGCCCGGGCTGCCGCGTCGCGTGAGGTACCCGCACCAGCGTGCGCCCATTGTGTCCTTACTCACATTTTCCGCTGCCCGTTCGCCGCGCGGAGAATCGGCGCTGGTGAGCGCGATCCGATCCGGACACCGAGGCCGCGGCCGAGCCTTGTCGGCCCGCTGCGCCAGACCATAGTCTGCTTTGCGGGGGAAAACACTCACTCGTCCACGGATGTGGCCCCGCTGAGCGGTCCGCACGCCGGTTTCGACACTGCGAGAGGTGATCATGGCCGAGTCCGCGCAGTCACGGTTGGCGGCGCGTCCGGGAGGAACGGGCCGAACGAACGTCCTGACGTCCTACGACCCGCGCACCGGCGAGGTCGTCGGCAACTACGCCGTGATGAGCGCGGGCGAACTGAATCGCGCCGTGCGAGCGGCTCGCTCCGCCGAAAAATGGTGGGCCGAACTCGGATTCAGCAGCCGGAAGCGGTGGCTGCTGGACTGGAAACGCGAGATCACCCGGCGCTCGGGCGAATTGGTCTCCCTACTGTGCGAGGAGACCGGGAAGCCGGTAGCCGACGCCGCGATCGAGGTGATGCTCGCGGTGGAGAACCTCGACTGGGCCGCGCGCAACGCGGGCCGCGCACTCGACCGGCGGCGCATCGGTTCCAACTGGCTCACCCGCAATCAGCGGGCCTCCGTCGGGTATCTGCCGCTGGGCGTCGTCGGCGTGCTCGGCCCGTGGAACAACCCCGTGTTCACCCCGATGGGTTCGATCGCCTACGCGATGGCGGCGGGCAACGCCGTGGTGTTCAAGCCGCACGAGCTGACCACTGGCGTCGGCGTGTGGCTGGCCGACAGCTGGTCCCGGCTCGCACCGAACCAGCCGGTGCTGCAAGTGGTTACGGGTGACAAGGCCACCGGCACCGCGCTGTGCCGCGCGAAGGTCGACAAGATCGCCTACGCCGGCTCCGAAGCCGGTGCGCGCGAGGTGATCTCGGTGTGCGCCCAGACCATGACGCCGGTCGTCGTGGAGCGCGGCGGCAAGGGCAGCATGGTCGTGCACGTCGACGCGAAACTCGACGACGCCGCCGAGGCCGCCGTGTTCGGCGCGATGGCCAACGCCGGGCAGAACGCCACCGGCATCCAACGGGCCTACGTCGCCCAATCCGTCTACGACCGCTTCCTGGAGTTGGTCGCGGATCAGGCCCGCAAGCTGCGGCCGGGCGCGGACCGGAAGGCGTCCTACGGCCCGATGATCATGGAGTCACAGATCGAAGTGGTGCGCAGACAGGTGCGCGACGCGGTGGCCCGCGGCGGCCGCGCGGTCGTCGGCGGGCTGGACTCCATCCGCGATCCCTACATCGAGCCGATCGTGCTGGCCGAGGTGCCGGAGGAGAGCACCGCGATCACCGGCGAGGGCATCGGCCCGGTGCTCATCGTGAACAAGGTGGCGAGCATGGACGAGGCCGCCGAGCGGATCAACGCGGTGGGCACCGACGTCGCGGTGTCGGTGTTCACCAGGGACGTGCACGAGATCGAGGCGTTCGCCGAGCAACTGCGCGCCGGGGTGGTGACCATCAACTCCTCGACCGCGTACGCGGGCATTCCCGCGCTGCCTTTCGGCGGTGTGGGCGAATACGGCCAGGGCCACAGCCACGGCGACCAGGGACTACGAGAGTTCAGCCGGACCCTGGCCATCACCCGCAAGCGGTATCAGGCGCCGGTGAATCTGTCCACGTTCGACCGGCACCCGCGCCATCTCCGCCTGGCCAGAACGATCTTCCGGATCCGGCACGGCCGCCGCCCCTGAGCGGCGCGCCCACGCGTACCTCCGCCTTCGCTACGGCCATGCGCGGGCTGATGACGGACGCTGTCCGGCTGCGCCTCCTCTGCGTACCTCCGCCTTCGCTACGGCCATGCGCGGGCTGATGACGGACGCTGTCCGGCTGCGCCTCCTCTGCGTACCTCCGCCTTCGCTACGGCCATG
>NZ_JBSGIB010000006.1:0-16466 GCF_053604885.1 Nocardia sp. NPDC003999 | reverse complement strand
GGCGCTGCCTACCTCCGCCTTCGCTGCTTGCGGCCATGCACGGGGTTAATGGCGGGCATCGTCCGGCTGCGCGTTATCGGCGAGCAGCACCGCGTCCATCAGCGCGGTGACGCGGGCCAATTGCGCGGGCCGGGAATCGAATCGGATCAGCCTGCCCACATCGATCACCTGACTGATGGCGGCGTGCACCCGGAAACGCGCTTCCACCGGGTCGCCGTCCAGCAGGTTGGCCCATTCCAGCACGTTCTGCCGCTGGATGGCGCGCAGCTTGTGCTGCTCGGCCTGCGGCAGGTTGCCGAACTCGGCGTAGTACACCGCCATGATCTCGGGCATGGCGAAACTCAGTTTGGCGTAGCGGTCGGCCACGTTACGCGCGGCGTCCGCCCGGCTCGTGGCTTCGGCCAGCGCCTCGGTGATCGCGATGGCCAGCCGGTCGCCGGTGCGGTGGAACGCCGCGGCGAGCAGGTCGGCCTTGCTCGCGAAGTACCGGTACACGCTGGAGGCGTTGATGCCGACGGCGGCGCCGATCTCCTCGATGCTCGCCTCGTGATACCCCTGCCTGCCGAAAATCCGGATGGCTTCGGTGAGCAATTGTTCGCGCTTGGAGGTCACCGGGATGCCGCGCACGGGCGGGCCGGGATCCGGTTCGGCGGGCGCGGGAGGCAGTTCGGTGCGCAGGATGGCCCAGGACATCTGACGCAACAGCGGAAGCAGCCGAGCGCTCGACAGTGCGGTGCGGTGGGCGGCGATGCTGGCGATCGCGCTGAGCACGCCCGCGGCCAGCATCGCCACGTCCGCGGGCGGCGCCTCGGGTCGCAGCAGCGCGATCGGCGCCGCGAGAGTGTTGTTCAGGTCGTCGTAGATCTTCTTGATCCGGACGCGGTCGTCCCGCTCGAGATAGCGCCGCTCCCAGCGGTAGAGCCCGGCCTCGCGGCGGATGTCGACGGTGTGCTCGCTGATCGCGCGGATCAGCGCGTCGGCGCGCCGCACCGGGTCCAGCCGAGTGTCGTCGGCCCCCTCGGCGACGTTCAGCAGGTGTTGCGCGCCCTCCTCCGCGGCGGCGACCAGCAACGCGTACTTGTTCGTGAAATGCCGGTAGAGCGCGGGACCGGAGATGCCGACCTCGGCGGCGATCTCGTCCACGCCGACCGGGTAGTACCCGCGTTCGCTGAACGCGCGGGCGGCCGCCCGGATGATCTGTACCTTGCGGTCCTTCGGACGGCGGCGCACCGACGGCGCGCCCTCAGCGCTCGCCCGCCTGCCCGGTTCGGGGCGCGCGGGAGCGAGATCGACCTCGCTGCGATCCGCGACCATGCACCTCTCCGTTCTCCGGCGGCGCTGGTTGACAGCGCCCGACAATGGAACCTAAGTTAACCACAATTCGCAAAGTTAACCACTATTCACGGCCTGGCGTCCGGCGAATTGCAGCTTAGGAGCAAACGTGAGCAACAACGATTCCGCGGCCCCGGCCGCCCCCTCCGCCGCGAAGTTCACCGCGGTCCAGGACGGCAAGGTGCTCCGGATCACGATCACCAACCCGAAGCGGAAGAACGCCATCGACTACGACACCATGGTCGCGCTCGGGGACGCCTTCCGCGCGGCGGCGGACGACCGCGCGGTGCGGGCGATCGTACTGACCGGCGAGGGCGGCGATTTCTGCACCGGCGCCGATCTCTCGGCGAGCGCGGACGAGGCGCAGCGGGGCATCACCTCGGACATGGTGATGGACGCGGCGAACCGGCTGGTGCGGGCCATCGTCGACGCGCCGGTCCCGGTGATCGTGCGCATCCGCGGCGCCGCGGCGGGCGTCGGCGTCGGCATCGCGCTGGCCGCCGACCTGGTCTACGCGAGCGAGGACTCCTACTTGCTGCTGGCCTTCATCAACATCGGCTTGATGCCCGACGGCGGGGCGGCCGCGCTGGTGGCCGCGGCGGCGGGCCGCCCGCTGGCGGCGCGGATGGCACTGCTCGGCGAACGGCTGCCCGCCCGGGAAGCCGCGGCCGCCGGTCTGTTCACCGCCGTCGTGCCCGACGACGAACTCGACGCCGCGGTCGAGGCCGGGGTCCAGAAGATCGCCACGGGTCCGCGCCGCGCGCTGGAACTCACCAAGCACGCGCTGAACCAGGCCACGCTGACGGCGCTGGACGCGGCCCTGGCCGCCGAGAAGGCGGGGCAGACCGAGCTGCTGCGCTCCCCCGATTTCATCGAGGGCGCCACCGCGATGCTCAGCAAGCGCAAGCCCGTCTTCGCCGACTGATCAGCCCGGCGGAACGTAGCTACCGACAGGCGACTATGTTCATCGGCTATGACTTACCTGGTTACCGGGGCAACTGGGTTCATCGGTCGTTTTCTCATCCCTGAGCTCCTGAAACGCGAGGGTGACATTCACGTGCTGGTTCGGCCGGGCGACGCCTCGGCCGACCGGTTCGCCTGCTGCGCGCAGGAATGGGCGGGCGGCGACCGCGTCCGTCCGGTGCGCGGCGATCTGGGCGCCCCGGGGCTCGGCATCGATCCGACCTGGCTGGCCCGGCATCGCGGCGCCATCGAGCACGTCTTCCATCTGGCCGGAGGCTACGACCTGACCGAGCGCGGCGGCGGGACCAGGCACCTGGTCGACGTCGCCGAGGAGCTGGGCGTCGGCTTGCTGCACCACGTCTCGACCGTGGAGGTGGCCGGGTCCACCGAGGGCCTGTTCACCGAGGACATGTTCGATCACGGGCAGGCGCTGGCCACCCCGATGCAGCGAGCGAAGTTCGAGGGCGAGCGGATCGTCCGGGAATCGTCGCTGCGCTGGCGGATCTATCGTCCGTCGATCGTGATCGGGCATTCCAGGACCGGCGAGATCGATCGGATCGACGGCCCGTACTACTTCTTCCGCCTACTGCGCATGGGCGCGCAGCTGCCGAGGCTGCTGCCGGTCCTGGTGCCCAAACTGGGCGAGACCAACATGGTCCCGGTGGACTTCGTGGCTCGCGCCCTCGATCACATCGCGCATCGCGCCGGCTCGGACAAGATCACCTATCACCTGGTGGATCCGCGCAGGCAAAGCGCGGTCGACGCGCTGAACCTGTTCGCCGACGAGGCGGGCGCGCCACATCTGGTCGAGGTGATGCCCAAGCGCACGTTGGACATGATGTTGCGGGTCCCCGGCGCGAACTGGCTGCTGCCCCGGGTCGGTGTGCCGCTGGACGTGCTGGAGCACAGTGAATTCGCCTGCTGGTTCGACTGCAGGCACACCAGCGCGGCTCTGGCGGGCACCGACATCAGGGTTCCGCCGTTGGACGCCTACGCACCACGGATCTGGAAGTACTGGATCGAGAACTGGGTCTGATCGGCGCGCCGCGCCGGGCGGGCTACCGCCCGGTGACGGTGAGGTAGATCAGGGCGGCATTGAGCACGGAGATGATCGCCGCGACCGTCCAGGCCAGCGCGGTGGTCACGCGATGGTTGACGTCCGCGCCCATCAGCGTGGGGTCACTCGTGAAGCGCACCAAGGGAATCAGCGCGAACGGGATGCCGAACGACAGCACCACCTGGGAGATGATGAGCGCGCGGGTCGGGTCGATCCCCAGCGCCAGGACCGCGATGGCGGGGATCAACGTGATCAGCCTGCGTGTGATCAGTGGGATTCGCCGGTGCAATAGGCCCTGCATGATCATCGCGCCCGCGTAGGCGCCGACCGACGTCGAGGCCAGGCCGGAGGCGAGCAGGCCGATCGCGAGCAGCAGCGCGGCGGCCGGGCCGAGCACGTCGCCGACGGCCGCGTGCGCGTCCTCGATGGTCTCGACGTTTCGGCCGCGCAGGGTGTTGGCCGCCATGAGCAGCATGGCCAGGTTCACCGTGCCCGCCAAGATCATGGCCAGCCCGACGTCGACCTTGGTGATCCGCAGTAGCCTCGCGCGAAGCGGCCCCGGCGCCGGTTGCCCGTGCCGGTCGCGGGCCAGGCCGGAATGCAAGTAGACCGCGTGCGGCATGACCGTGGCGCCGATCATGGCGGCGGCGAGCAGCACGCTCTCGGTGCCCTGGAAGCGCGGCAGGAGACCGCCCACCGTGCCCCCGGCCGACGGCGGGGCGATGACCACGCTCGCCAGGAATCCGATCGCGATGATCGCGAGCATCCCGGTGATCACCCGCTCGAACGGCTGCTGGCCGCGACGGTCCTGCACCAGCAGCAGAACCATCGACACCGCGCCGGTGATCACGCCGCCGACCAGCAGGGGCAGGCCGAACAGCAGATGGAGCGCGATGGCGCCGCCGACCACCTCGGCCAGGTCGGTGGCGATCGCGACCGTCTCCGCCTGGCCCCAGTAGGCCAGCCGGACGGGACCGCTCGCCTTCGCGCGCACCGCCTCCGGCAGCGACCACCCGGTGACCAGGCCGAGTTTGGCCGAGAGGAACTGGACCAGCCCCGCCATCACGTTGGCCAGCACGATGACCCA
The DNA here is from genome assembly GCF_053604885.1 of Nocardia sp. NPDC003999. Taxonomy (NCBI): domain Bacteria; kingdom Bacillati; phylum Actinomycetota; class Actinomycetes; order Mycobacteriales; family Nocardiaceae; genus Nocardia; species Nocardia sp. NPDC003999. The sequence goes on along the minus strand of NZ_JBSGIB010000006.1, from coordinate 12,027 downwards.
GACCAGGAGGTAGCCGAACTGCGCGCCCGCGCTGATGTTGGACGCGACGTTGCCGGGATCGACGTACGCGATGGCCGCGACGAACGCGGGCCCCAGCAGAACGGTCGCGGCACGCGCGCGCCCGGTGACGGACTTGGTCGACTCGACCAACGTAATACCCACGAACTGAATTTTACGGGTTCCCGAACTTTTTTGTGAAGGTTACCCCATAAAGAAGACCGCCTGGTCGCGCGACAGCGGCGACCAGGCGGTCGGAGGAATCTTGCCGGGCGGTCCCGGCTCGATTCGGATCAGATACCGAGCCCCTTCGCGAGCACGGGCCACGACAGCTGGAACTCGTCGCGCCAGTAGCCCCACGAGTGGGTGCCCGAGTCGCGGAAGTTGTAGGTGGCCGGGATGCCCAGCTGGTCCAGCTTGTTCTTCAGGTTGTGCGTGCAGTAGTTGGTGCCCGCCTCGATCACGCCGCCGATGACGATCTGGTTGGCCAGACCGTATGCGCCGGGCAGCGCGTACGGACCGTTGAGCGTGTCGTACTGGCCGGGCAGGCCGTTGCCGGTGGAGATGTAGAGGTCGAGCCCGCGCAGTCCCTCGGCGTTCACGTACGGGTCGTTGGCCACCCAGTCCGGCGAGCCTTCCGGACCCCACATGTTGTCGGTGTTGCCGCCGCCCCAGGTCTCGACGGTCAGCTTGACGAACTCGGAGCCGACCGGGTCACTGGTCTGCGCGCAACCGCTGTAGGCCGCGGCCGCCCTGTACAGGCCGGGCTTGGCGATCGGCAGCGCGAGCACCGTGGTGCCCGAGGTGGACAGGCCCGCGATGGCGTTCACGCCGTTGGTGCCCAGCGCGCCGTCGACCAGCGGGGGCAGCTCCTCGGTGAAGAAGGTCTTCCACTTGTTGCGGCCGAGTACCGGGTCGTCCTTGATCCAGTCGGTGTAGTAGCTCCACTTGCCGCCGATCGGCTGGATCACGTTGACGTTCTTGTCCGACAGGAACTGCAGCGCGTCGGTCTTCGCCTGCCACGAGGCTTCGTCCTCGCCGCCGCCCGCGCCGTTGAGCAGGTACAGCGTCGGACGCGGCACGGAGGCGTCGGCCGGGCGCTGGACGTCGATGATGACCTTCTCGTCCATCGCCGCCGAGTACACGTACAGCCGGATGCTGCGCGCGTCCTTGTACTCGGCCTTGGTGATACGCGAACCGTCCGGGGCGACCGGGTTGCCCAACAGAGTCTTGGAATCGATGATCGGATCAGCTGTCGCGCTGGACGCGCCGAGACCGGTCATCATCCCCGCGAGCACCGCGGTTGCCGCGATGGCGGCCGCGGCCCGCAGGCCACCGCGCCGGCTCTGTCGACGTATCAATTTCGCACCTTCGCTTCGTCTCGAGATTCGCTCTGCATGCCCCACACGCCGGGGTGGATGCCCAGGCATCCCGCCCGACCATACGGCCTATGTAGTCGTCACAACAGTGGACTTCGTTACCGCACCGTTGCCCTATCATGCCGGAACGGTGTCGGCTCGATCATGACCGCCCCATATTCCGTGTCGCTTCCCACCCCGGGGGATCGAGCAACTCGGACAATCTGGGACCTATCTGCGCGAGCGCTTCCGGCGATGTCATCTGATCGTGCGAGACACCGACGGGATGATCGTCCACCCGGCCGTCGACATAAGGTTGCCAGCCGGCCGCCGCGGTGTCGTGACCGGCCGCGCTGAAGTAGTCCAATCGGCCCCGGAAGACGTTCGGCCGGTGCTCGGCGATCAACTCGGCCGAGCGCACCGCGCTGCGGTAGATCCGGCGCACCCGGTCCGGGGTGAGCACCGCCATGTCCGGCGGGATGGTGGCGTGCAGCGCGGCCAGCGCGTCCTCGCTCAGATCGTGGACGTCGCCCTCGCCGGGCAGCAGGGCGTCCGCGCCGATGCCGAGTTCGGCCAGCGCCTCGCGGATCGCCGCCCGGAAATCCGTGACGTCGATGTCGGGGTGACTGTCGAGCATGGTCAGCAGGCCGATCTCTTCGCCCGCGGCCTGGAGTTCGGTCGCCACCGCGTGCGCCAGCACACCACCGAGCGACCAGCCGAGCAGCCGGTAGGGCCCGTGCGGCTGCACCGCGCGGATCTCGGCCACGTAGCGGTGCGCCATCTCGAACAGCGACTCCGGCAGGTAGCCCTCTTCGGTGAGCGCGGGGGACTGCAGGCCGAAGATCGGCGTGCCTGCGGGCACGTAGCGCGCGAGGCCCGCGTAGCACCAGGACAAGCCGTACATCGGATGCAGGCAGAACAGCGGCTCGGCGGCGGCCACGTCGTGCGGCACCATGGTGCGGATCGGCAGCAGGACGCCGAGCGCCGCGTTCGAGTCCTGGTCGTAGTCGTGATCGTCGGCCAGCGCGGCCATGATCCGGGCCGCCAGCGCCGCCGGGGTCGGGTCGGTGAAGAACCACTGCACCCGCACCTCGGCGCCGGTGAGCGTGCGCAGCCTGCTGACCGCCCGCGTGGCGACCAGTGAGGTACCGCCGAGGCCGAAGAAGTCGTCGTCCATCCCGACCCGATGCGCCGGGCCGGGTTCGAGGACCTCGTCGAACACCTCGAGCACGGTCCGCTCCAGCGGCGTGCCCGGCGCGCGGTACGGACGCGCCACCAACGGCGGCGCTGGCAGCGCCTTGCGGTCGAGTTTGCCGCTGGCGTTGAGCGGAAGCTCGGCGAGCGCGACGACAGCCGAGGGCACCATGTACGACGGCAGCGCGGCGCGGGCGTGCGCCGCCAACGCGGCTTCGTCGAGGGTCGTCCCCGGCGCGCCGACGACGTACGCGACCAGCCGATCGCCGGTGGCGCCACGCACCACCGAGACCGCGGCGTGCCGCACCTGCGGATGACTCGTCAGCACGGCCTCGATCTCACCGAGTTCCACGCGCTGGCCGCGCAGTTTGACCTGGAAGTCGCTGCGGCCCAGGTATTCCAGCGCGCCGTCGTGCCAGCGCACGATGTCCCCGGTGCGATAGAGCCGGGTGCCGCCCGCATGGGCGACGAAACGCTCGGCCGTCAGGGCCGGGGCCCCGAGATAGCCGCGCGACAATTGCGCACCCGCGACGTACAACTCGCCCGCCGCGCCCGGCGGCACCGGCTGCAACTGCCGGTCGAGCACGTGCACGCGGGTATTGGCCGCCGGGATGCCGATCGGAACCGCCGCCGCGGCGGTGTCGCGCACGGGATGGCCGGTGACCACGGTGGCCTCGGCGGGGCCGTACCAGTTGATCAGCTCGGCGCCCGGCACGGCCGCGGCGAACTTTTTCGCGATGGCCCCGGACAACGCCTCGCCCGCGGCGAACACCCGGCGCAGCGAGGGGTACGCCACGATCGGGCCTGCCACCGGATCCGAGAACGCGTCCAGCATCGATGGCACGAAATGCGCCGTGGTCACCGCGTTGTCGACGATGACGCGGGCCAGATAGGCCGGGTCGCGATGCCCGTCGGGCGCGGCGATCACGATCGACGCCCCGGTCTGCAACGGCCAGAACAACTCCCAGGCGGAGATGTCGAACGTGATCGGCGTCTTGTGCAGCACCACGTCGTCGCCGCCGTGCGGGTAGGCCGACTGCGCCCAGCGGAACTGATTCACCATCTGCCGGTGCGTGATCATCACGCCTTTGGGGTGGCCGGTGGAGCCGGAGGTGTAGATGACGTAGGCAACGGTGTCCGGACGCACCTCCTCCTGCGGCCAAGGACCTTCGTACGGAGGCAGATACAGCGTGTCCACGGCGACCACCGGCACGCCGGTCGCGGTGTCGAACGCGTCCGCGGTGGTGGTCAGAGCGCAGACCGGGGCGGCGCTGCCGAGGACGTACTCGCTGCGTTCGGCCGGGTGGTCCGGGTCGATCGGGACGTAACCGCCACCGGCGCGCAGCACCGCGTAGATCGCGACGACCAGATCGATGCCGCGCCGCATGGCCACGGCGACCAGCGTCTCCGGGCCGACGCCCCAACGCATCAGCTCGACGGCCAAGGACCGGGCGCGCGAGTCGAGTTCGGCGTAGGTGAGCGTGGTATCGCCGAAGCGGACCGCCGGCGCGTCCGGCGTGCGCGCCACCTGCGCGTCGAACAGGGAGGTCAACGTCGCGCCGTCGAGCAGTTCCGGCACGTCGGTGGCGTTGTGCGCGGCCAGCTCGGCGCGCTCGGCGTCCAGCAGCACGTCGATATCGCCGACGCGCGCCTGAGGAGTGGTCACGAAGCGGCCGATCAGCGCCGAGAGCCGCTGTGCGAGCGCGAGCGCCGCCGGTTCGTCGATGACGTCGCGCAGGTACTTCACCGAGACGCGCAATTGGTTGTCCAGCACCACCATGACCGTGAACGGGTAATGGGTGCCGTTGACCGCGCCGACGCCGGTGACGCTCATACCGTCGATGGCGCCGGCCCGGTCCAGGCCCTCCCGGTCCACCGGGAACGACTCGAACACGACGAGCGAGTCGAACAGCCCCTCCACGCCGACGGCTTCCTGAATGTCGCTCAGCCCCAGGTAGTGATAGTCCAGCAGGGCGGCCTGCTCGGCCTGTAGCTGCCGCAGCAGCCCGCCCAGCGTGCCGGTCGGGTCGAGCCGCACCCGCACCGGGATCGCGTTGAGGAACAGGCCGACCATCGCCTCGACACCGTCCAGCTGGGGCGGCCTGCCGGACACGGTGGCGCCGAAGACAACGTCGTCACGGTCGGCGGTGCGACCGATCAACAGCCCCCAGGCAGCCTGCACCACGGTGTTCACCGTGACGCCCAGCCCCGACGCGAGCCGGGTCAGCGCGGTGGTGTCGGCTGGGGACAACGCGAACCCGACTTCGCCCACGCCCGAGGCGATCTCGCGGCCGGGATCGACCGGCGCCAGCGGCGTCGGCTCGGTGACACCGGCCAGCGCGGCGCGCCACGCGGAACGGGCCGCTTCCGCGTCCTGAGCGACCAGCCAGGCCAGATAGTCGCGGTAGGACGGCACCGAGGGCAGGTGCCGGGATTTGCCGCCGAACGCGTACAGGGTGAGCAGATCCTTCATCAACAGCGGCATGGACCAGCCGTCGACGAGGATGTGGTGACTGGTCACCAGCAGGTGGTAGCGGGCCGCGGCGGAGCGGATCAGCGCGAACCGCAACAGCGGCGCGGTCCGCATGTCGAAGTGGTCGGCCAGATCCGCCGCCTTGATCCGCTCCAGTTCGGCTCGGGCCGCGTCGGGTTCCAGCTGACCCAGATCGATCAGCCGCCACGGCACCTCCAGCGAATCCTGCACGATCTGTACGGGCTTGCCCTCGCTGTCGTCGGCGAAGGCGACGCGCAGGTTGTCGTGCCGGTCCAGCACCGCTTGCGCGGCCGCGCGCATCCGGCGGGCGTCCACCGCGCCGCTGAGATCGAGCACGAACTGGGTGGTGTAGACGTCCACCGAGCGCTCCGCGAGCAGGGCGTGGAACAACATGCCCGATTGCAGCGGCGTGAGCGGCCAGGCGTCGGACAGGTCGGGGTAGGCGCGGGCGAAGCGGTCGATGTCGGGCTGTTTGAGCCGCACCAGCGGGAAATCGGAGGGGGTGTAGCCGCCCGCGTCCGGGCGCAGTCCGTGCTCGGCGAGGCCGCCGAGCGCGCGGATCCAGTGCTCGGCGAAGGTTTTCGCGTCCTCACCGCGGAACGCGGCGGCGGCGAAATCGAACCGGGCGAGCAGGCCGTCGTCGGTGGCGTCGACGGTCAGTACGAGCAGCAGGTCGTCCGACGGGATGTCGGTGTGCACGCGCGCCGGACGCAGATCCCGATAGCGCAGCGCGAACCGGCCACGCCCGAGGCCACGCAGCTCGGCGGCGGTCTCGGCATTGAGATGGCGCAACAGGCCGTAGCCGACACCGCGCGAGGGCACCGACCGGCGCAACTCCTTGATCTGCGCGATCGCGATGCCCGCCGCCGGTCCGCCGATCAGGGCCTCATCGATGTCGATCCGGCTCAATCGCAACGGCAGCGGATATTCGGTGACGAAGCCGCCCACCGTGCTCGCCCCATCGGCGTCGGTGGCCGCGCGACCGTCGGCGGACAGCCGGACGACCGAACCGATGGCGCGTGTGACGGTCTCTCCCGCGGAGGTCTGCAGTGCCAGCGCCAGCGCGGTGAGCAGGATGTCCTCCACCCCGGCGTGGTAGGCCTCGGCGGCCGCGGCGACGGCCGCCGCACCCTCCGCGGTGATGGTGAGCGATACCCGGCTGCGTGCGTGCAGATCCCGTCCCTCGGTTCCCGCGCCCTCCGGGACGGAGCCGAGCGCTGGTCGCCACCAATCCATTTCGGCGACGGTGACCGGATCGTGCGCCTTGGCCGAGAGGGCGCGGATGAGCACGCCGAGGTCGGCTTCGGCGCTCGCGGGCGCGGCGTGGCGCGCCCGCTCCCACCGGGCGGTGAGCTGGTCGACGACCGCCCGCCAGGAAACGTCGTCGATGACGAGGCTGCTGGCCACGACGATCAGCGTGGAGCGAGCGTCGGGTCCGCCGGTGAGCACGAAGTAGATGTTGCGACCCTGTTCGGGGTCGAGGGCGGCGGCGACCGCCTGCACAACGTCGTCGATGGGCAGCGAAGTCTCGCCGCGCTGCGGGTCCAGCCTGCGGAACGCCTCGCCGGTGCGTTCGGCGGCGGCGGGAATGCGCAGCACCGGCGTGCCGTCCTCGCCGTAGCGCAGTTGTACCCACAACATCGGATGCCGCTCGAGCACGGCGGCGACCGCGCCGTGCACCGTCTCCACGGAGCAGGCCTCGGGGATGTCGAGCGCGATGGCCCGCACTTCGATGCCTTCGTCCAGCATCCGCGCGGCGTCCGGCGTCAGCGGTAGTTCGCCCGCCTCGTCACCGCCGTCGCCGCCCTCCACCGCGGCGGCGCGGGCCAGCGCGGCGACGGTCCGGCATTCGAAGACGTCCCGCGGCGTGAAGGTCACACCTCGTGCGCGCGAGCGGGAGACCACTTGGATGGACACGATGCTGTCGCCGCCGAGGGCGAAGAAGTCGTCATCGATCCCGACCCGTTCGAGACCGAGCACCTCGCCGATCACCTCGGCGATCACCAGTTCGGCGGGGGTTCGCGGCGCGCGGTAGGCGCGGGGGGCCGGCTCGGGCGCGGGCAGCGCCTTGCGGTCCAGTTTGCCCGCTGGGGTCAGCGGAATCGCGTCGAGCACGACGATCGCCGCCGGAACCATGTACTCCGGCAGTCTGCGTCCGATCCGTTCGGTCAGCACGGACGGGTCGGCCGTCGCCCCCTCGGCGGGTAGCACGTACGAGACCAGCATGGTGGCGCTCGAACCGGTTTCGCGACCGAGTGTCACGGCGAAGTCGACTTCGGGCTGGGCTGTGAGCGCGGCGTCGATCTCGCCGAGTTCGATGCGGAAGCCGCGCACCTTGACCTGGAAGTCGTTGCGGCCCAGGTACTCCAGGACCGGCGCACCGCCGCCGCGGCGCCAGCGCACCAGATCGCCGGTGCGGTAGAGACGCTCGCCGGGCACGCCGTACGGGTCCGCCACGAAGCGAGCGGCGGTCAGTGCCGAGCGCGCGTGATAGCCGCGGGCGAGCTGGATGCCGCCCAGATACAACTCGCCCGTGACGCCCTCGGGCACCGGGCGCAGCCTGCTGTCGAGCACCAACGACCGCATCCCGCGGATCGGTCCGCCGATCGTGACCGGTTCGCCGGGCCGGAGCGGGTCGCTGATGTTGGTCATGATGGTGGTTTCGGTCGGCCCGTAACCATTGTGGAAATCGCGTTCGGACATGGTCGTCCACTTGGCCGCCAGATCGGCGGGCACCGCTTCGCCGCCCGCCACGACGGCCCGCACCCCCGGCAACGCGTCCGGATCCAGCGAGGCGAGCACCGACGGCGTGAGGAAGGCGTGCGTGACGCCTCCGGCGCGGATCAGCTCGGCCAGTTCCGCGCCACCGAAGGTCGACGGCGGCGCAACCACGAGCACGCCCGCGGAACCCAGCGCGAGCAGCAGTTCCAGCACCGACGCGTCGAACGAAGGCGACGCGAACGCCAGGGCACGGGTGGAACTGTCGAGCCGATAGCGCTCCACCTGTTCGGCGCTGAAATTCGCCAGGCCTTCGTGGGTCACCACGACGCCCTTCGGCACGCCGGTGGAGCCGGATGTGTAGATCACATACGCGGCGTTGCTCGCGCGCAGCGGTCCGCGCAGCTCGTCTGGCCGCAATGGCTCATCCGAGCGCACTGCGACGTCGAGGGTGAAGTCCTGATCGTCCAAGGCGAGCCAGCCGCCGGGCAGGGGCAGGTTGTCCAGTTCGGCGGTGAGCGTCACGCCGAGTGCTACGCCGGAGTCCGCGACCATGCGCGCGACGCGGTCGGCCGGATAGGTCGGGTCGATCGGAACGAACGCCGCCCCGGTCTTGGTCACCGCCCACAGTGCCAGCACGGATTCCACCGAACGACGGATCGCGATGGCGACCGGCACTTCCGGTCCCGCGCCGCGGTCGATCAGCGCCCGCGCCAATTGCGCCGAAGCCGCGTCGAGTTCTGCGTAACTGAAGGTGCGGTCGTCCGCGATCACGGCGATTCCGGCCGGATTCCCGGCGACGGCCGCGGCCATCAGTTCCGGCAGCGTGCGCGGCGGCACGGCGGGTGCGCCGGTACGGGCGATCAGCTCCGCGCGCTCGGAGTCGTCCAAGATCTCCAGATCGCCGACGGCGGTCTCCGGGCGCTGGGCGACCGCGGACAGGATGCGACGGAACCTGCGGCCGAACTCGACCACGGTCGCTTCGTCGAACAGGTCACGAGCGTAGGTGAATTCGGCGGCCAGGCCGGCTTCCGCACCGGATTCGGCGCGCTGCTCGCGCACGGTCAGCAGCAGGTCGAACTTGGCGGTGTCGGCGGCCGGGTCGAGCGCGGTGAGGCTCAAGCCGGGTAGCTCGAAGCCGGTCGCGGACAGGTTCTCGAACGACAGCGCCACCTGGAACAGCGGATGGCGACCGGCCGACCGTTCGGGGGCGAGCACTTCGACCAGCCGCTCGAACGGGATGTCGGCGTTGGCGAAGGCGCGCAGGTCCGTTTCCCGCGTGCGGGCCAGCAGTTCGGTGAAGCCGAGACCGGGCGTGACCCGGCTGCGCAGCACCAGCGTGTTGACGAACATGCCGATCAGGTCGTCCAGTTCGGCTTCGCCGCGGCCCGCGACGGGCGTGCCGATGGCGATGTCCTCGGTACCGGACAGACGAGCCGATAACACCGCGAACGCGGCGTGTACCACCATGAACAGCGTGGCGTTGTGCCGCCGCGCGAGATCGGCAAGCGCGGCGTGCACGTCGGCCTCGATGACGAAATCGGCTCTGCCGCCCGCGAAGGACTGGGCGGGCGGGCGCGGCCGGTCCGCGGGCAGGTTCAGCTCGTCGGGCAGGTCGGCGAGTTCGGTGGTCCAGTAATCCAATTGCTCGCCCGCCGGCGACTCGGGGTCGTCGTCGGGGCCGAGCGCGTCGCGCTGCCAGAGCGCGTAGTCGGCGTACTGGATGGGCAGCGGGGCCCAGGACGGCTCCTGGCCGCCGGTGCGCGCCACGTAGGCCAGCATCAGGTCCCTGGTCAGCGGGCGCATCGACCAGCCGTCGGCGCTGATGTGGTGGGCGACGAAGACCAGCACGTATTCGGTGCCCGCGAGCTGGAACAGCTTCGCGCGCAACGGCGCCTCGACCGTCACGTCGAAGCCCGCGGCGACGACCCGCTGAATCTCGCCCGCGACGTGCTCGTCGCCGATCTGCACGGGAGCCAGATCCACCGCAACCTCGTGCGGAGCGAGGACCCGCTGTACCGGGCCGTCCGGCGTCTGCGGGTAGATCGTGCGCAGGATCTCGTGACGGGCGACGAGGTCGGCGACGGCAAGCCGCAACGCGGCCACGTCCAGGTCGCCGGACAAGCGGATAGCGGCCGAGATGTTGTAGACCGAGGCCGAGGTGTCGAACTGGTTGAGGAACCACATGCGCTGCTGCGCGAACGACAGCGGGATGCGGTCCGGACGCGGACCCGCGAGGAGCGGGATACGTTTGCGTTCACCGGAGCCCCGCTCGACCTTGATCGAGAGTGCGGCGACGGTCGCTGCCTCGAAGATCGCGCGGACCGGCACACGCGCATCCAGCGCCGCGCCGATCCGCGCCGCGACCTGCGTCGCCAACAGCGAATTACCACCAAGCGCGAAGAAGTCGTCATCCGCGCCGACCCGCTCCACCCCGAGCACCTCGGCGAACACCGACGCCACGATCTCCTCGATCGGAGTCGACGGCGCACGGAAGGCTTGAATCTCGAACTCGGGTTCCGGCAGCGCCTTGCGGTCGAGCTTGCCGTTGACGTTCAACGGCAACGCATCCAACACCACGAACGCCGACGGCACCATGTACGACGGCAACCCAGCGGTGAGTTCGGACTTCACCCGCGCCACATCCACACCGGCCTCGGCATCGGCAGCCACCAGGTAGGCCACCAACCGGTCACCCGTCTTCGGATCCGACTTCGCGATCACCGCCGTCTGCGCGACCTCCGGCAGCACGAGCAACGCTGCTTCGATCTCACCCAGCTCGATACGGAAACCACGGATCTTCACCTGGAAATCCGTACGACCCCGATATTCCAGTTCGCCGGTGCTCGTCCACGCAACCAAATCACCGGTGCGGTACATCCGCGCGCCCGGCTCGAACGGGTTCGCCACGAACCGATCCGCCGTCAGATCCGCACGACCGAAATAGCCGCGCGCCAACTGCGCACCAGCCAAATACAACTCACCCGACACACCCACCGGCACCGGACGCAAACGACCATCCAGCACGAACACCCGGCTGTTCCACACCGGCCCGCCGATCGACACCGACATCTCGTCAGCGAGCGTCACCCGATGGCTGGTGATCGACACCGCCGCCTCGGTCGGACCATATAGATTGAACAATTCCGTACGCGGACAGTCGCGTAGGAACCGCTGCGCCACCGAACCGGGTAGGGACTCACCGATCGCCAGCACCCGCCGTGGCGACCAGTCGTCCGCCGCAGGCCGGTGTGCCGACAGCGCCGCCAGCATCGACGGCACCACGTGCAGGGTGGTGACCGATTCCCGCACCATCAGGTCGTGCAGATACGCGGGGTCCCGATGACCATCCGGCGCGGCGATCACCAGACGGCCACCGCGGACAGCGGCCGACCAGAACTCCCACACCGACAAGTCGAACGTGGCCGCCGTCTTCAGCAGCACCGAGTCGTCCTGCGTCAGCTCGAACTCGGCCGTCTTCCACAGCAACTGGTTCACGACCGCCGCGTGTGGCACCGCGACGCCCTTCGGGCGTCCGGTCGAACCCGACGTGAAGATGACGTAGGCCGTGTTCTCCGGCCGTAGGGGCACGACCCGCTCGGAGTCGGTGAGCGGCACGCTCGCGACCGCGGTCAGTTCCAGATCTTCGAGCCGCACCACCGGCGCGACATCGGTATCGAAGTCCGACTCCGCGTTGCTCAGCACACACACCGGGGCGGAGACGGAGAGGATGTAGTCGGTCCGGTCCGCGGCTTGGTCGGGGTCGACCGGTACATACGCCCCACCGGCCTCGGCCACCGCGTACATCGCCACGACCAGATCCACCGATCGGCGGAACGCGAGCGCGACCCGGGTTTCGGGGCCGACGCCCACCGAGATCAGGTAACGGGCGAGGCGGTTCACCCGGGCGGCCAGCTCGGCGTAGCTCAGCTCGACGCGGTCGCCGCAGGATAGGTCCGCGACCAGCGCGACGGCTCCCGGCGTCGCCGCGACGGTCCGGCGCAGTAGCGATGCCAATGTGGCGGGTTCCACCGGATGGGTGGTGTCGTTCCAGCGTGCCAGCACGTCGTGCCGTTCGGTGTCGGCGAGTAGTTCGAGATCGCCGACCGGGACGGTGGGATCGGCGACCACGGCGGCGAGGATGCGCGCGAGCCGATCAGCGAACCCTTCGACCGTCGCCCGATCGAAAAGATCAGTCGCATACGTCAAGAACCCACCGATACCCCCAGCCGCACCCGACTCCGCATAAGCATCACCCACGATCAA